>SLIG01000154.1 GCA_007135755.1 Cyanobium sp. | reverse complement strand
GGCCGGTGGGCGTGATCCGCAACGAGGGCGGCAACATCGGCGTGCTCAGCGGACCCGACGGCATCCTGCTGGTGGATGCCGGCTTCGCCCGCCAGGCCGAGCCGATCCGGGCCGCCATCGCCGCCCTGGCCGCCCCACCGCAGCCCAAGGCCCCTGAGGGCAACGCAGCCAAACCAGCCAGCGACACCAAACCAGCCAGCGACGCCAAACCCAGCGACGCCAAACCAGCAGCGGCCACGCCCACCACCCCCGCCGCCGCGGCGGCCGACCCGCGCCTGCTGGTGAGCACCCACTTCCATGCCGACCACACCGACGGCAACGCCGGCTTCGTGGCCAGCGGCGCCCTGCTCGTGGCCCACGAGAACACCCACCGCCGCCTGGCGGAGGGCTCGATGCTGGAGGCCTTCCAGCTGGTGACCCCGCCGGCCGATCCGGCCAACCTGCCGACGGTCACCTTCGAGCGCGACCTGCGCCTGCGCTTCAACGGCGAAACCGTCGACCTGCTGCACCTGCCCGCCGCCCACACCGACGGCGATCTGATCGTGCGCTTCCGCAACGCCGATGTGATCCACGCCGCCGACGTGTGGTTCAACGGCATGTATCCCTTCATCGACACCCGCCACGGCGCCACCCTGGCCGGCGCCATCGCCGGTGTGGACCGGGTGCTGCTGCTGGCCGGCGAGGACACCCGCATCATCCCCGGCCACGGCCCGGTGGGCGGCCGCGAGGAACTCACCACCTACCGCGCCATGCTCGCCACCGTGCAGGCGCGCCTCAACGCCCTCAAGGCCCAGGGCTTCACCCTGCCCCAGGTGCTGGAAGCCCGCCCCCTGGCCGACCTCGAGGCCACCTGGGGCCAGGGGATGTTCAAGGGCGATCGCTGGCTGGAACTGCTCTGGAACGGGGTGTGAGCAGGGGCAGGCGCTGGGATCAATCGAGCACGGCTTTGAGATCCACCAGCCGCAGCATCAGCACCATCGGATCGAGCGGGGACGCATCGAAGCCGAGATGGAGGTAGAAGTTGCGGGCCTCCATGCTGGCCGCCTGCACCAGCAGGCCGCGCACGCCGATCTGTTCGCTGGCCAGCAGCACGCGCCGGCACACGTCGGCCACCAGGGCCCTGGCCAGGCCCCGGCCCTGCAGGCCGCGGTCCACGGCCAGCCTCGCCAGGATCACCACAGGAATCGGATCGGGCATGTTGCGCCGGAATCGCCCCGGCGTGAGCTGGGCCTCCACGCCCCCTGAAGCCAGGGCCACAAAGCCCACCACCTGCCGCTCCTCACGGCAGACCACAAACGTTCGCGTGGCGCCGCTGCGCTGGTTCGCCAGGGCCCTGTGCCGAAGCCATCCATCGAGCTGGGCATCGCCGCAGCTGAACAGACCCAGCTGGTGCTGATCCCCGAGCGGCTCGGGGGGACAGAGCCGATTCACTCCTGCCAGGGAGGCGGCGCCGCCAGGGTGCGGCGAAGACGCGGATTGGGCTGGGGAGGCGCATCCAGGCACTCGAGGAAGGCTGTCAGCCGTTCCGGATCCACCTGCAGCCACGACTGTTCCACCAGGGTGTCCACAGCAGCTCGCCTGGCGGCCTCCAGCACGAACGACGTGCGGGTCTTGCCGGAGGCTGCCACCGCCCGATCGATCAGATCCTGATCCTCGGTGCTGACGCGCAGATTCCAGCTCAGGCGAGGGGGTACGGCCATGCCGGCAATCGTGAATCCCTTCAGACCATAGACGTTGTCTACATGGCTGGCACTGCTCTGGAACGGGGTGTGAGCAGGGGCAGGCCCACCCGTTGCAGGTGGGCCCGCAGATCGTCGTTCACCTCGCTCCAGAGCGAGAGATCCACCTGCCAGGGCAACAGCAGATCATCGATCGTGCCCATCAGCTCCAGCCGCTCGGCGTGGCTGAGCTGCGGCCCCTCGATGCAGAGGTCGATGTCCGAACCACGGCGATACCGGCCCATGGCCCGCGAGCCATAGAGCCACACCTGCTCCACCGCCGGATGGCCCGCCAGCACCGCCAGCAGGCGCTGGCTGTCTTGCGCTGGCAGGCCGGGGATGGGCTGGGTCACGGCTGGCGGCCGGCAGCGGTGCTGCCCATCATCGCGGGCCCTCACCATTGCCCCGCTTCGGGCCGCTTGCCAGGATCGGCCCTGCACACCCCTGCCGGCGCGCGGCCTGATGTCTGTCTCACCGGCCACCACCACTCCCTCGCACACCCTCTCGGAGCGCATGGCCCGCTGGGGGGTGGTGATCGTGGCCGCCTACGCCCTGGTGGCTGTGGTCACGCCGCTGCTGGTGCAGGCCGGCTGGCTGCCCGATCCCAACGCCGGCCTCGACAACACCATCTACGCCGCCCCCTCCCCCGCCCACTGGTGCGGCACCGACCGCCTCGGCCGCGACGTCTGCGTGCGCACCCTCTCGGCCAGCGGCGTGGCCCTGCAGGTGGTGGTGCTGGCCCTGGTGGTGGCGCTGGTGATCGGCGTGCCCCTGGGGATGGTGAGCGGCTACCTGGGCGGCTGGGTCGACCGGGTGCTGGTGCTGCTGATGGACACCCTGTACACCCTGCCGGTGCTGCTGCTCTCGGTGGTGCTCGCCTTCCTGCTCGGCCGCGGCCTGCCCAACGCCGCCGCCGCCCTGTGTGTGGCGTACATCCCCCAGTACTTCCGCGTGGTGCGCAACCAGAGCGCCCAGGTGAAGGCCGAGCTCTATGTGGAGGCGGCTCGCTCCCTGGGCGCCGGGCCGGCCTGGATCCTGCGCCGCTACCTGTTCCGCAACGTGATCACCTCGGTGCCGGTGCTGCTCACCCTCAACGCCGCCGACGCCGTGCTGGTGCTGGGTGGCCTGGGCTTTCTGGGTCTGGGCCTGCCGGAAACCATTCCCGAGTGGGGCGGCGACCTGCAGCAGGCCCTCACCGCCCTGCCCACCGGCATCTGGTGGACTGCCCTCTACCCCGGCCTGGCGATGTTCGTGCTGGTGCTGGGGCTGTCGTTCCTGGGCGAGGGGCTGGAGAGCTGGCTGAGCGGCTCCAGCCGGGCCTCCCGCGCCGCCCGCTGAGGCCCCCACATGAGCGCTTCCCCCGCCCCTGGCCCGCTGGCCCTGCAGTGCTGGCATCCACCCGCCGGCGGGCCGGCCCCCTGGGCGGTGCTGGCCCTGGTGCACGGCATCGGCAGCCACGGCGGCAGCTTCGCGCCCCTGGTCGAGGCGCTCACGGGCGCGGGGGTGATCGGGTGCGCCGTGGATCTGCCCGGCCACGGCCGCTCCCCCGGCCGCCGCGGCGATGCGCCCAGCTGGCAGACGCTGCAGGACGCGGTGGATCAGCTGCTGGAGCGGGCCCGGCGGGAGGCTCCCGGGCTGCCCTGTTTCCTGCTCGGCCACAGCCTCGGTGGCGCCATCGTGCTCGATGCCGCCGGGCGCCGGCCCGCCGGCCTGGCCGGGGTGGTGGTGAGCAACCCGGCCCTGGCGGTGGAGCCCACCGGTCCGCTGCGCCTGCGGCTGCTGCTGGCGCGGCTGCTGGCCCGCCTCTGGCCGGGCTTCACCCTGGCCACCGGCATCACCCTGGAGGCGGCCGCCCACGATCCGGCGGTGCGCGAGCGGATCGCCGCCGATCCCCTCCGCCACGACCGCTGCTCGGCCCGGCTGGCGGTGGCCTGGCAGCGGCGCAGCCGGGCCCTGATGGCCTCCGCCCCCCGCTTCCCCCTGCCGCTGCTGGTGCTGCAGAGCAGCGCCGACGGGGTGATCAGCGCCGCCGCCGTGCAGGCCTACGTGCGGGCCATGGAGGCTGCGGGGGCTGCGGGGGAGGGGGGAGCGCCGCCGGCCGATGTCAGCTTGCGCCTTTATCCGCACAGCCTCCACGAACTGCTCGACGACCGCGAGCGCGATGCCGTGAGGGCCGACCTGCTGGCCTGGCTGCGGACCCATGGCTGAGCGCCTCGCCCGGCTGCAGCCGCCGCTGGCGCCGATCCGGCCCGCCTACCGGCCGCTGGTGCTGCGCCTGGTGCACGCCCTGCTGCCGCTGGTGCTGCGCTGGCGGCTGGTGCGCTGGCTGCCGGCGGGCATCACCCACCTGGAGCTGGGCAACGGCGAGGCCCTGGTGGCGCTGCTGGAGCAGTTCCGCCAGGGCCGCTGCCGCCTGCTGCTGGCCTTCCGCCACAGCGCCGTGGACGATCCCCTCTGCGGCCTGTGGCTGCTCTCCCGCGGCCTGCCGCCGCGGCTGCGCCCCCAGCCGGTGCACTTCCTCTACGACCGCGGCATGCCCCTGTGGGCGGGCCGCACCTTGGGCTGGCTGCTGTCGGCGCTGGGCGGGGTGTCGCTGCGGCGCGGCCGCCAGCCCGATTGGAGCGCCCTGCGCCAGGCCCGCGAGCTGATGCGCAACGGTCCCTTCCCCTTCGCGGTGGCGCCGGAGGGGGCCACCAACGGCCTGGGCGACTGCCTCGGCCCCCTGGAGCCGGGCAGCGCCCGCCTGGCCCTCTGGTGCCGCGACGACCTGCGCCGCGCCGGCCGCTCCGAAACCGTGTGGATCGTGCCGATCGGCATCCACTACCGCTACCCCGATGCTCCCTGGCCTCGGCTGGAGCGCCTGCTGGGGCGC
>SLIG01000147.1 GCA_007135755.1 Cyanobium sp. | reverse complement strand
GGCGCCACACCGCAGACCAAAGACTGCCGGTGCCGCAGGGCAGGAGAGGACGTAAGACGGAACCCCGTCGAGCAGGAATGTAACACGATGTTGCGCAGTTTGTGAAGGGGGGTTGCGGGGCGGCCGGGCCCGCGGCGGGCAGCCTGGGGGAATCGGCGCAGGGTGTGGAATCGCCCATGGCGGCGGTTGTCACCCCCTGGCCTGGGCACCCTGGAGGGGATCTGCTGCAGTCGTCGGCTGCGGCGCCCACGCCCTCAACCGCCCCAGTTCCGCAAAGCCGATGGTGTTGCTCTGTTGGTGTCTCAATGGTGAACGCCATGCCGAACGGGTGCCCCTGGGGCTCGCCCGCCACCGGCACGCCCAGCTCCAGAGCCAGGGTGCGGTGGTGTATTGGAGCGAGCGCCTGGCGCTGATGCCCTGAGGTTGCTAGATCTGCAGCCTCTCCCTGGCCCCTCCGGCATGGCGCTGCCCCCTCCGTCCTCCCCTCCCCGACGTCGTGCTGCCGCCATGGTCGGCGCCCTGGGCCTCTGCGGAGCCCTGCTGCTGTCCGGCTGTGAGCGCGGCGAACGGACGGCCGAGATCGAGCAGCTGAAACAGCGGCAGGAGCAACTGGATCTGAAGATCCAGCAGCTGGAGCAGAAACTGCACGGCGTCACCCCCCGCGACCCCGAAGACCGGCCCACCCGCGCACCGGCGGGCCCGGTGCGCTCGATCACCTACCGCAGCGGCACCGATGACGACCGTCTGCGTATCTACTGGGCCGATGGCAGCAGCAGTGATCTGCCCTGCACCCAGGAGCAGACCACCTTGGTGTGCGGCTGACGCCCCCTTGACATCGCCAGCCCGCCGGGCTGATCTGATGCCTCGCTCCTATCAATTGCGATGCGCTTCGTCAGGCCACTGGCCATGGGATCCGCGGCTCTGGTGGCCGCCGTGCTGGCCAGCAGCGGGATCACTGGCACGCCCGCCAGGGCCCAGGTGCCTTTCAGCGCCGTGCGGGCCCTCAACCTGGCCCGCAACCTGGCGGTGCAGCAGAACGGCGGCCTCAGCCTCTACCGGCCGGCCCAGTGCATGTTCCAGACAGCCGACGCCGGCAACGAGTGCCTGGTGAGCATGGATGAGGATGGTTTCGTGTTCCGCTTCCTGGGCGGGATCCCTGGCTGGGAACAGTTCCAAATGCCCGCCAGCGTGGAAACCGAGGTGCGCATCTCCGCCGACGGCCGCACGGTGGAGGAGGTGCTCTACAACGGCCCGCCGCGCCCGGTTCAGCCGGTTGATTGAGGCACCGCCGGCGCCAGCGGCGCCGCCAGCCGCTGCAGCTCCGCCCGCCAGGCGTCCTGCACAGGCCAGCTCTCCCGGCGCGTGAGGCTGAGGGCAATCCCCTTCTCGCCGTAGGCCGCCTCGTTGATGAACACCGGCACCACGGAGACGCCGGGTTCAGCCGGCAGCACGTCGCGCAGCCTCAGGGTGCTGCCGGAACGGTCGAGGAACAGGGGATCCTCCGGCTGCAGGGGGTGCCAGTCGCGGTGCTGCAGCTGGGGATGGATGCAGGCCAGGGGGGTGCCATCACCGGCCCTGGGCAGGTCGAGGCTGCCCAGGTGCCGGTGCACCAGCAGCTGCTCCGGCAACCGCAGCCGGCCGGCGCGGGCCGCCGCCAGGGCGCCCAGGGCACCCTCCAGCGCCAGTTGGGTCTGACGGCAGATCGGGGCCTGGATCACCCCCTGGGGCACCGGACCCACTTCGATCACCAGACCGCAGGGCCAGCGCTCCACCAGAAAGCCGCTCTGCTCGGCGTCGGCCTCGTGCAGATACACCGGCAGCCCCAGTCGGGCCTGGATGGCCGCGGCCAGCGCCAGGTCGGTGGGCCGGCGTCCGTAGACCACCAGCGAATTGCCCATGGCGCTGGTGGTGCTGTGCAGATCGAGGGCAACCACACAGGGCTGGTGGCCCTCGGGGCCATGCAGGGCCAGCAGCTCGCGGGCCCGCTCGAGCTCGGGCCCGCTGACGCAGGCATCAGCGAGCAGGGCGGGGGCGAAGCAGCGGTTGAGATCCCGCTCCAGGTAGCGGCGGTTGCAGGCATGGGCCCGGGGGTTGCCGAGCACCAGCTGCAGGGCCAGGCCGGCATCGGCCAGAGCCGCCGGATGGCGCTGCCACTGCTGCAGCATCCAGGGGGCATTGCGCTCGTTGCCGTGGGTGCCGGCCACCACCAGCACCGCCGCCTTGGGCCTCGTTGCGGTCATCGCGGCGGTCATCGCGTCGTCCGGGGGGCATGGCCGCTGGGCTGGCTTTTCCAGCCCGGGTGTCCGAAAGTCGAACCCCGGCCTCCTCCATCGTGCTCCCTCCCCCCTGGCTGGTGCGCGGCGCCCGCAGCCTCTGGCACTGGCAGTGGCTGCAGCTGATGGGCGGTCTGGGCCCGGCCGATGACCAGGGGAACTACCGCCGCCCCCCGGCCGCCTTCGGGGAGGCCATCACCGTGCCCGGGGATGCCGCCGAACCGGGGGCCCATGTGCTGATCGTGGGCCGCAGCTGCCCCTGGGCCCACCGGGCCTGGCTGGTGTGGGGGCTGCGTGCCCTGGCCGGCCCGATCGAGCTGGTGGTGGTGGAGCCCGACCCCCAGGCCGGCCGCTGGCGGTTCCCGGAACCCTTCGAGGGCTGCGGCACCCTGGCCGAGCTCTACGGCCGCTGCGGCGCCCCACCCGGCGCCCGCGCCACCGTGCCGCTGCTCTACAGCCGCCACCGGCGGGAGGTGGTGGTGGGCGAGAGCGCCCGGCTGATCGAGCTGCTCAACCGCTGGCCCTCCACCCGAAGCCTCGACCTCGATCCCCCCGATCAGCACCAGGCCACCGCCGCCTGGCGCCAGCGCCTGCAGCACACCGTCAACGACGGGGTGTACCGCTGCGGTTTCGCCCGCACCCAGGCGGCTTACGACGCGGCCGAAGCGGCCCTGTTCGCCACCCTGGAGGCGGCCGAGGCCCAGCTGGGGGAGGGCGGGGCACCGTGGCTGAGCGGGTCCCTGCCCTCGCTGGCCGACGTGCAGCTGTTCCCCACCCTGATCCGCCTGGAACTGGTCTACGCGCCCCTGTTCGGCGTCAGCAGGCGGCCCCTGTGGCAACTGCCGGCCCTGTGGTCCTGGCGCTCCCGCTTCCACGGGCTGCCCGGGGTGGCGGACAGCTGCTGGCCCGAGGCCTGGCGCCGCGACTACTTCGGCGCCCTGTTCCCCCTGCACCCCTCCGGCATCGTTCCGGCGGGCCCACCCCTGGCCACACTGGTGGGGAGCTCTCCCCCCGTGCCAGGCGATGCAGGATCCCAACCCAACGCCAGCGGCTGAAGCGGCTTCTGGAGCCCATGCCGAGGCCCCGGCCAGCGGCGACCCCGTGCACCAGGGCGTCTACGGGCTGTTCACGATCACCGCGGCCGACCGCCGCGAGGTGCTGGGCTACCGGCTGAGCCTGCTGGTGGCGGCCCTGGCGCAGCTGGCCCTGCTGGCCCAGTGGCACTGGCTGGGCGGAGAGCAGCTCTGGCCCTGGCTGCTGCCCCTGGCCGGCGGCCTGGGCCTGGCCCTGCGCTGGATTCACATCTACCTGCGCCCCCTGCACCGGGCCCTGCAGGCCTTCTGGCTGCTGGGCTGCGGCGGGCTCGTGGCCCTCGCTGTGCAGGCCGGCCCCGGGGCCATGGCCGCCACCCTGGAGGCTGACGGCCGCTGGCTGTGGGCGATCGGCCCGCTGTTCGCCGCCCTGGCGGGTATCGGCTTCAAGGAATTCTTCTGTTTCCAGCGCCCGGAGGCCATCGGCGTCACCCTGCTGCTGCCGGCGGCCCTGCTCGGCCACCTCAGCGGCCTGCTGGCCCCCGAGCTGGTGGGCCGGCTGCTGGCCCTCGAGGCGGCGCTGCTGGTGGTGCTCTGCCTGCGCAAGTTCCCCATGCCGGCGGCGGCCGACGTGGGCGACAAGAGCGTGTTTGCCCACCTGGACAGCCAGCGCCGGAGAGCCACGGCGTGAGCCTGATCAGCCTGGTGGGCGTGGGCAAGGACTTCGGGGTCCGCAGCCTGTTCGAGAACCTCGACCTGCACGTGGAGGAGCGGGAACGGCTGGGGCTGATCGGTCCCAACGGCGCCGGCAAGAGCACCCTGCTGCGGATCCTGGCCGGCGAGGAGCCCCCGGGGGCGGGCAGCCGCCGCACCGCGCCCGGCGCCCGCATCGTGCTGGTGAGCCAGGACCCGCAACTGGACCCGGAGCGCACGGTGCTGGAGCAGGTGTTCGCGGGCAGCGGCGAGAAGCGCGATCTGCTCGGGCGCTACACGGCCGTGAGCGACGCCCTGGCAGCCGCTCACCAGCGTGGCGACGACGACAGCGCCCTGCTGGCGCAACTGACCGAGCTCAGCGCCCGCATGGACCAGAGCCAGGCCTGGGGCCTGGAGCAGCAGATCCGCGAGGTGCTCGACCGGCTGGGGGTGCAGGACGTGCACCGGCGGGTGGGCGACCTCTCCGGCGGCTACCGGCGGCGCCTGGCCCTGGCGGCGGCCCTGGTGGCGGAGCCCGACGTGCTGCTGCTCGATGAGCCCACCAACCACCTCGACGCCGACGGGGTGCAGTGGCTGCAGGGCTACCTGAGCCGTTTCCCCGGCGCCCTGGTGCTGGTGACCCACGACCGTTACGTGCTCGACCAGCTCAGCGAGCGGATCGTGGCGGTGGATCGCGGCGAGGCCCGCACCTACGCGGGCAACTACGCCACCTACCTGGCCCGGCAGGCCGAGGAGGAGGCGGCCATCGCCGCCGGTGAGGCCCGGCTGAAGGGCGTGCTGCGACGGGAACTGGAGTGGCTGCGGCGGGGCCCCCAGGCCCGCAGCACCAAGCAGAAAGCGCGCATCCAGCGCATCGAGGCGCTGCAGGAGCTGCCGCGGCGCCAGCAGCGGGGCCAGCTGAGCCTGGCCAGCACCAGCCGGCGGCTGGGCAAGCGGGCGATCGAGGCCGAAGCCCTCTGCCTCTGGCCCACCCCCGAGGCCCGCAACGCCGGTGCCGCGCCGCTGATCCGCGACTTCAGCTACGACTTCAGCCCCGAGGACCGGGTGGGGATCATCGGCCCCAACGGCAGCGGCAAGAGCAGCCTGCTCAACCTGATCGCCGCCGCTGCCGCCCCCACGGATGGGACGGCAGCGGCCAGCCACAGCGGCCGGCTGGAGCTGGGGAGCACCGTGAAGCTGGCCTACTTCGACCAGCACAGCCATGTGCTCGAGAGCGCCCGCGATGCCGCCGGGCGCCAGCGGAGGGTGATCGATCTGGTGCAGGAGGCCGCCAGCAGCGTGGAGATCGAGGGCAGCGTGCTCAGCGCCTCCCAGCTGCTGGAGCGATTCCTGTTTCCGCCGGCCCAGCAGCACCAGCCGGTGAGCCGGCTGTCGGGAGGCGAGCGCCGCCGGCTGCACCTCTGCCGGCTGCTGATCGGGGCGCCGAACGTGCTGCTGCTCGATGAGCCCACCAACGACCTCGATGTGCAGACCCTGACGGTGCTGGAGGACTTCCTGGAGGACTTCCGCGGCTGCGTGGTCGTGGTGTCCCACGACCGCTACTTCCTCGATCGCACCGTGGACCGCCTGTTCGTTCTGCAGGACGGACGGCTGGTGCGCTTCGAGGGCAACTACAGCGCCTACCTGGAGCAGCGGCGGGCGGCTGCAGCGCCGGCCGCCACCGCGCCGGTGGCGGCTCCGGGGCCAGCGGGCGGGGCAATCCCGGCGACGCAGGGGGGGACATCAGGGGCCGGACCCGGCAGCCGGCCGCGACGACGCAGCTACGGCGAGCAGCGGGAGCTGGCCCGGCTTGAGCAGGAGCTGCCCCAGTGGGAGGAGCAGCGCCGGCAGCTGGAAGGGCTTCTGGGAGCGGGCGGCAGCGACTACACCGCCCTCGAGGGGCTCACCCGGGAGCTGGCGGAGCTGAGCGAGCGCATCGGCAGTGCAGAGGAGCGCTGGCTGGAGCTGAGTGAGCTGGCCGAGTGATCAGCACACCTGATCGGGCTGCCTGATGGTCCTGATCAGCAGCTGCCCAAAAAGCCTCGTGCCGCCCTGACGCCAACCGTATGGTGGGTCCCGACGAGCATCAATCCCCCCAGGGGTGTCAAGCCATGAAGTCGATCGACGAGCACATTCAGAAAGACAAGAGCGAGATCGAGGCCGCCCGCGCCGCCGGCAATGAGGGCAAGGTGCGTCACCTCGAGGAAGAGCTCAAGGGCCTCGAGGAGTACAAGCAGCACCATCCGGAGGACAAGCACGACCCCAGCCCTCTGGAGGTGTACTGCGACATGAACCCCGAAGCCCCCGAGTGCCGGGTTTACGACGACTGAGGCGCCCCTGAAACCGCAGCCACATCCGCCTGGGCCCCAGCGTCACTCAGGCCCAGCTGCTGCCACACCACAGCCAGCAGGCGGTTGAGGTTGGCCGAGGTGGCCGCCGATACCGCCAGCACAGGCCCGAGGCCGTGGCCTTCGAGCGCTTTGAGCCTGGTATCCAGCTCCGGCTGATCCAGCAGTTCAATCTTGTTGAGCACCAGGATCCTGGGCCTCGCCCCGAGACCGTGGCCATAGGCCTGCAGCTCCCGCTCCACCACCTGCACGTCCTCCAGCACCGTTGCTGAAGCCGCGTCCACCAGGTGGATCAGCAGTCGCGTGCGTTCGATGTGGCGCAGGAACTCATGGCCCAGGCCCGCCCCCTGGGCAGCACCGGCGATCAGGCCGGGAATGTCGGCAAACACGGTGCCGTCACCGCTCGGCCTGCGCACCACGCCCAGGTTCGGCACCAGGGTGGTGAAGGGGTAGTCGGCAATGCGCGGTCGGGCGGCGCTGAGCACCGAGATCAGCGTGCTCTTGCCGGCGTTGGGCAGGCCGATGATGCCCACCTCCGCCAGCAGCTTGAGTTCCAGCTGCAGCAGCCACTCCTCCCCCTCACGGCCCTCGGTGGCCTTCTCCGGAGCCCGGTTGCGGTTGCTGAGGTAGTGGGCATTGCCGAGGCCGCCGCGGCCCCCCAGGGCCACCAGCAACTCATCACCCGGGGCGGTGAGGTCGCCGAGCACGATGCCGGTGCGGGCATCGCGCACCTCGGTGCCGCAGGGCATGCGGATCCGCAGCGGCTCGCCGCTGGCGCCGGTGCGCCGGTTGGGTCCCCCGCGGCGGCCGTCATCGGCGGCGAACAGGCGCTTGTACTTGAAGTCGAGCAGGGTCTGGAGGTTGGCGTCAGCCACCAGCAGCACATCGCCACCGCGGCCGCCATCACCACCGGAGGGCCCCCCGGCGGGCACGTATTTCTCCCGGCGGAACGCCACGATGCCGTCGCCGCCGCAGCCGGCCTTGATGGCGATGCGGGCCTGATCGATGAATTGCATTGCCCCAAACCTAAGATCGCGCCTCAGCGATTGTCTGGGAACGCAAGTTGGCCGAAGTCCGTTTCCAGCAGGTGAGCAAGAGCTACCCACCCCGCCGGGGCGGTGAACCGGTGGAGGTGCTGCGCAATCTCAACCTGCACATCCCCGACGGCGAGTTTCTCGTGCTGGTGGGGCCGTCGGGCTGCGGCAAGAGCACCCTGCTGCGGCTGCTGGCCGGCCTGGAGGAGCCCAGCGGCGGCGAGATCCTTGTGGGGGAGCGGCCGGTGAGCGGGCTGCGGCCGGCCCAGCGGGACGTGGCGATGGTGTTCCAGAGCTACGCCCTCTACCCCCACCTCTCGGTGGCGGGCAACATCGGCTTCGGCCTGCGCCGCAGCCGCCCGCGCACCGCCCTGCAGCTGGTGCAGGACAACCTGCACCAGGCCAGCCGGCGGCTGCCCAGGCCCCTGCGGGTGCCATCGGCCCGGGAGGAGCGGATCGAGCGCCGCATCGCCGAGGTGGCCACCACCCTGGAGCTGGAACCGCTGCTGCGGCGGCTGCCCAAGGAACTCTCGGGGGGCCAGAAGCAGCGCGTGGCCCTGGGCCGGGCCATCGCCCGCCAGCCCGCCGTGTTCCTGATGGATGAGCCCCTCAGCAACCTCGACGCCAAGCTGCGGGCCGGCACCCGGGCCCAGATCGTGGAGCTGCAGCGCCGCCTTGGCACCACCACCCTCTACGTGACCCACGACCAGGTGGAGGCGATGACCATGGGTCACCGCATCGCCGTGCTCAACGCCGGCCGGCTGCAGCAGCTGGGCACGCCGATGCAGCTCTACCGCTGGCCGGCCAACCTGTTCGTGGCCCAGTTCATCGGCAGTCCGCCCATGAACCTCCTGCCCGTGGAGGTGATCGGCCCCGCCCAGCTGCAGCTGGGTGGCCGCCGCCTGCCGCTGGAGGGTCCGATGGCCGAGGCACTGGCCGGCCGCACCGGCCACCGGCTCACCGGCGGGCTGCGGCCCGAGCACCTGCGGCTGGCCCCGGCCGCCAACCGCAACCTGCGCGCCACGGTGCGCCACGGCGAGGCCCTGGGCAACGAACAGCTGCTCACTTGCCAGCTGGAGGAGGGCGACCATCTGGTGCAGGTGCGCGCGGCTCCCGACGAGCAGCTGGCAGCTGGCAGCACGATCCATCTGGCGGTGGATCCGGACGGCTGGCGGCTCTTCGATGCCGGCGGTGAGGCCCTGGCGCCACCGCGACCCGCCGCCGAGGCCGTGCTCCCGGAGCTCTGAGCCCCGGGCCGGGCCGAACGGCCTCTCAGTGGATGTGCACGACGCTGCAGCCGGCCCCGCCATCGCCGCTCTCCGCGTCGTTCACCTGTTGCACGTAGGGCAGGGTGTCGAGCCAGGCCCGCAGGCCGCGCTTGAGCCGGCCGGTACCGATTCCGTGGATCACCCACACCGGCCCGGTGGCCACCCGCAGCTTCTCCTCCACCGCCGCCTCCGCCTCGTGCACCCGCAGGCCGCGCACATCCACGGTGTTGCTCTCCGTGCGCACCTGCGGACCGGGGGCGGCCAGGCCCCGGCTTCCCTTCACCCGCACCGTCACCTGCGGCGGTGAGGGCTTTTCTCCCTGCAGGCCCTCAATGCCGTCCAGGGGCACGGTGAGCCGCAGCACGCCGCAGCGCACCGTGAGTTCGCGGCCATCGTCGGCCAGGGCGAGCACTTCGGCGGCCTTGCCCAGGGAGAGCACCCGCACCCGCTCGCCCACCACCGGCATCCAGCCCCCGTGCTGGCGGCGCTCCAACCGGGGGCGGTGCTGCTGCTCGAGGTGCTTGAGCCGTTGGCCGGCCTGGCGGGCCGTCTCCCCCAGCTCCGCGGGTTCCAGCCGGCGGCCGCCGTCACCCTGGCGCAGCCGGCGGATGATCCGGCGCACCTCGTGCTGCCCCTGGCGGATGGAGCGCTCCAGCTGCTGGCGGCGCTGCTCCTGCAGCTCGGCGCTCTGTTGCTGCTGCTGCCGCCAGCGGGAGAGCAGCTCCTCGTGCAGCAGCTCGGTGCGGGCCAGCAGGGCGGCGGCCTCCTCGGCGGCCTCCTGCTGGCGCAGGCGCTGCTGCTCAAGGCCGGCGATCACCTGGTTCACATCGCCCTCGCGGCGGGGGGCCAGCTGGCTGGCAGCCTGCTCCAGCAGCGCCTCCTCCAGCCCCAGGCGCCGGGCGATGGCCAGGGCGTTGCTGCGGCCGGGGATGCCCCACTGCAGTCGGTAGGTGGGGGCCAGGGTCTGCTCATCGAAGGCCACCGAGGCGTTCTCGAAGCGGGGGTCGGCGTATTTCAGCGCCTTCAGTTCACCGAAGTGGGTGGTGGCCACCGTGAGCCGGGCCCGCTCGGCCAGGTGCTGCAGCAGGGCCGTGGCCAGGGCCGCGCCCTCGGCCGGATCGGTGCCGGCCCCCACCTCATCGAGCAGCACCAGGGCAGCGCCGTGATCGCCGGGGCTGCCGGCAGCGGCGTCGGCGGGGGGGAGAGCCGCGAGGATGCGGGCGATGCGGCGGATATGGCCGCTGAAGGTGGAGAGGTTCTGCTGCAGCGACTGCTCATCGCCGATGTCGGCCAGCACCCGGGCGCACCAGGGCAGCCGCGGTGTGCCGCTGCAGGGCAGGAACAGCCCGGCGCGGGCCATCAGCGCCGCCAGCCCCAGGCTCTTGAGGGTCACGGTCTTGCCGCCGGTGTTGGGGCCGGTGATCGCCACCACCCGCAGCTCCGCCGCCACACTCACGCTCACCGGCACCACCGCCTGGCCCCCCTCGCGCCTGTGCTGCCAGAGCAGCAGGGGGTGGCGCAGATCCTGGAGCTCGAAGGGGGCCTCGGCGGCGTCCGCCAGCTCCGGCCGCACCGCCCCCAGCCAGGCGCTGTAGCGGGCGCGGGCCAGGGCGGCGTCGAGGCGCACCAGGGTGGCCTGCAGCACCGCCAGGGCCTCGGCCTGCTCAGCCACCACAGCGCTGAGCTCGCGCAGCACGGCCTGCTCGAGCTCCCGCTCCTGCCCCTCCAGATCGCGGATGCGGTTGCCGAGGGCCAGCACCGCCTGGGGCTCGATGAACACGGTCTGGCCAGAGGCGGAACTGTCGTGCAGCTGCCCCGGCAGCTGGGCCGCCGCACCCGCCTTCACCGCCAGCACGGGGCGGCCGTTGCGCTCGGCGATCACGTTGTCCTGCAGCAGGGGCGCCGAGCGCCGCAGCAGCTCCTGCAGGCGCTCGCGGCGCTCGCCGCGGGCAGCCTGGAGCTGGCGCCGCAAGGCCGCCAGCGGGGGGCTGGCCCGGTCGGCCACACGACCGCCCTCCTCCAGGGCGAAGCGCAGCTGCTGCTCCAGTTCCGGCAGGGTGCGCAGCTCGGCCACCAGGGCGGTGGTCACCGGCCGCAGGGCGGGATCGTCGATCTGGCGGCGCAGCCGCCGTGCCGCCGCCAGGGTGGCGGCCAGCTCCAGCAGGGCGTCGCCGCCGGCCGTGCCGCCCTTGGCGCAGAGCTGCACGCAGGGCCCGATGTCGGCCACCCCCTGCAGGCTGAGGCCGCCTTCGATCAGGCCATCAAGAGCCAGCAGTTCGGTGGTTCCCGCCAGCAGGGCGCGGCTCTGCTGCGCCGCGGCGGGCAGGGGAAGGGCGCGGCAGTGGCGTTCGCCGGCGGCGGTGCCGGCGAAACTGGCCACATGGGCCGCCAGGCGCGGCCACTCCAGCAGCTCCAGGGCCTCCTGCTCGATCGCCGCCGGGGTCACGGCGCCGGCGGCGGAATCAGGTCCTGGTCCGGCACGTTGCTGGGAATGCCGGTGGCCGGCTCGAAGAGCAGCTCCAGCCAGTTGCCCTCCGGATCCTGGAGGTAGCAGCTCGCGGTGCCGTCGCGGTGGTCATGCACCGGACCGCAGCGGTGGCCGGCCGCCACCAGGGCAGCGCGGGCCCCATCCACCTGGGAGCGGTCGCTGAAGTGCAGGGCGAAGTGGGGGCCCGCGGCGGTGTAGTCGGCACTGAGCAGGGCGATGCCGGCGCCGTCGCCCGGCCATTGCAGGTAGGCCCAGTCGGCGGCATCCCAGGTGAGCCGCAGGCCGAGGCTCTGGTAGAAGGCCTTGGCCCGCCCGATGTCCTGCACCCGCAGGGCCACGTGGCCCAGGCGATGCGGAACCGGTGGCAGAGCAGCAGCGCCGGCCATCAGCCCTCCCGCAGCCACTGGGCCGCGTCGCAGGCGTGGTAGGTGAGGATCAGATCCGCGCCGGCGCGCTTGAAGCAGAGCAGGGTTTCCAGCACCACGGCCTTTTCGTCGATCCAGCCCCGTTCGGCTGCGGCCTTCACCATGGCGTATTCGCCGCTCACGTTGTAGGCGGCGATCGGCTGCTCGCTCTGCTGGCGCAGGCGATGGATGATGTCGAGATAGGCCAGGCCTGGCTTGACCATCAGGATGTCGGCCCCCTCGCTCTCATCGAGCTGGGCCTCGAGCAGGGCTTCGCGGCTGTTGGCCGGGTCCATCTGGTAGGTGCTCTTGTCGCCGGGGATCGGTTTGCCGCCGCTGGCGCGGGGTGCCGAATCGAGGGCCTCGCGGAAGGGGCCGTAGTAGGCGCTGGAGTACTTAGCCGTGTAGCTGATGATGCCCACGTGTTCGAACCCCTCCTCATCGAGGGCTTCGCGGATGGCGCCCACCCGTCCGTCCATCATGTCGCTTGGGCCGATCAGATCAGCGCCGGCGCGGGCCTGCACCACGGCCTGGCGGCAGAGAATCGCCACGGTCTCGTCGTTGAGCACCACGCCCTCGGAGCTGACGATGCCGTCATGACCGTCGCAGGAGTAGGGATCGAGGGCCACGTCGGTCATGATCGCCATGGCCGGATGGGACTCCTTGAGGCGGCGGATCGCCCGCGGGATCAGGCCATGCTCGTTGAAGCACTCGGCGCCGTCCTCGCTCTTGAGGCCGTCGGCCACCTTGGGGAACAGCACCACGCAGCGGATGCCCAGCTCCCAGGCGCGGCCCACCTCCTCCACCAGCCCCTCCAGGCTCCAGCGCTGGCAGCCGGGCATGGCGGCGATCGGCTCGTTGCTGGCCCCCTCGTGCACGAACAGGGGGTAGATGAAGTCGGCGGGGCTGAGCTGATGCTCCCGCACCATCGCCCGCAGGGCCGGGGTGCGGCGCAGCCGGCGGGGGCGGTAGGAGAGCTCCATGCGGGGCGTGTGAGGGCCCTGGATCCTACGGAGACAGCCGGCGCTTCCTAGAGCTGGGCGAGCTGCACCCAGCCGGCCCGGGGGTCGGCGCTGCGGGCATTGCGCAGCTCCTCGAGCAGGCTGCGCTCCCGCTCGCTGAGGGGGTCGGGCAGCTTGAGCACGGGGGTAAGCAGCAGATCGCCGCGGCCCCCCTTCACCGGCCAGCCCTTGCCCTTGAGGCGCAGGCTGCGGCCGGGGGTGAGGCCAGGAGGCACCTGCACCGAGGCCTCGCCGTCGGGGGTGGCGACCCGCACCTGACCACCCAGGGCGAGCTCATCGAGGCTGAGGGGCAACTCGCCGCGCAGCTGCTCGCCGTCGAGCTTCCACACCGGATGCTCCTGCAGCTCGATGGTGAGGTAGAGGTCGCCGCGGCGACCGGTGCCGGGCTGCAGGTTGCCCTTGCCCTTGAGCCGCAGGCGGCTGCCGGGCTTGACGCCGGCGGGAATGCGCACCGCCACCCGCTCCTCGTTCACCGCCAGGGTGCGTTCGCAGCCGCGGAAGGCCTCGCCGAGGCTGAGACGGATGCTGGCCTCGGCATCGAGGTTGGGGCCGGTGCCGCGGGCACTGCCGGGGAAGCCGCCACCGGGAAAGCCGGCGCCGAAGCCGCTGGTCCCGAAGCCGCCGCCGGGGAAGCCGCTGCCGAAGCCGAAACCGCCGCTGCCACCGCCCTGGGCGCCACCGAAACGCCCGAGCAAGTCGTTGATGAACTCGTCGAAGTTGCCGTAGCGGCCGAAGTCCACATCCATGCCGCCCACGCCACCGCCGGCCCCGGCCTGGCTCCAGTACTGGCCGAACTGCTCATAGCGGCGGCGCTTGTCGGGATCGGAGAGCACCTCATAGGCCTCGCTCACCTCCTTGAAGCGGGCCTCAGAAGCCTGGTCGCCGGGATTGACGTCCGGGTGGTACTGGCGGGCCAGCTTGCGGAAGGCACGCTTGATGGTGTCGGCGTCGGCACCCCGGTCCACACCCAGCACCTTGAAGTAGTCGCGGTAGCCGTTGGCGTTCATCGCAGGGGCATCGCAGGCGAAGGTGGGCTGCTCGCCCAGTCTCTCAGCTTCCCTACGACTCCGGGGCCGGGCAGGGGGCACCCGGCTGGCGGATTCCAGGCTGGCCCCGTAGCGTTGGGGTTCACGATGATCAGACCATGGCTCGATCCGGCTGGCATCGCCCCCTGGCGGTCATCCCCCTCAGCCTGGGGCTGATGGCGCTCTCGGCCTGCGCCTGGGCCGGCGCTGGCGACCGGGCCCGGGAGGCGACCAGCACCTCGCCGCGGCTGGGGGAAGCGCTGAGCGACTCCAACGCCGACCAGAAGGCCCTCAGCGCCCATCTGAAGTCCAAGGGCGCGGTGTTTTACGGGGCCTGGTGGTGTCCGGCCTGCTTCCAGCAGAAGAATCTGTTCGGCAAGCAGGCCGGCAACGCCCTCCCCTATCTGGAGTGCGATGACGATGAGGGCGGCAGGGAGCGCTGCCAGGCCGCCAGCATCCGCGCCTTCCCCACCTGGGAGATGGAGGGGAAGCCTCGCCTGGAAGGGGTGCAGAGCCTCGATGAGTTGAAGACCTGGAGCGGATTCCCGGCCAGCGCTGAGGCTGCGACCAGGCACTGAGCCGCCGTCTTGCGGCAGATTTTTGGCACCCCCCATGCACCCATCGGCCATGGCCACTGCCCTGATGCGAACCGTCCTGCTGGGAACCGGCCTCGCCCTGCTGGGGCTGACGGCGGCCCCGGCCCCCGCCCAGACCCTGCTGGATGTGATGGGAGCCGGTGCGATCCAGAACACCCTCCAGAGCCTGCCGGCCGCAGGGGCCAGCGGGGTGATCGAGCGCAGCCGGGGAAGCGTTGATCAGTTCAGCCAGGCCGAACAACTGCGCCTCGAGGCGCTGCAGCAGCTGAGCGGCGGCGGCGGGCCGGCACCTTCAGCCGCCCTGCTGGGGCCGCTCATGGAGATGTTCGGGACCCTCGGTGCCACCGGAGCCGCGGCTGGAGGCCCGCAAACGTTCAACACCTCACAGGTGAACGGACGGCTGGTGCCCTTCTGCTCCCACGGCGGTCTCTGTCACGGGCAGCTGATGCGGGCTGTGCGGGGGTACTGAGGAGGTTCCGGGAAAGGCGAACTTGGCGGCTGGGGCCCGTTCACGGTGCAGATCGCAGCAGTGGGACCAAGGATCTGCTCCCCATTTCTCGAGGAGCCTGTCGCGCATAGTTCAGCAGCCAGCCTCTCCACAGACGCCTATCAATCTGCCCAGATCCCAGTGACAGCAGTGGATCTGGGCGAGAGAATGGGGCATGCAGGAGGCCAAGTCCTTCCGTCCCTGGCAGCCGGAGCAGACCACCCTCCTGCCGCCCTCACCCCGTGAGTGGCTTGCCGACGATCACCAAGTGAATTTCCTGCTGGATCTGGTGGATGAGCTGGATCTCGCGCAGGTCCTGATCCCCGCTCAGGCCAAGGATCCGCGCGGTGAGAAGGGGTTTGACCCGCGGATGATGACGTTGCTGCTGCTCTACGCCTACTGCGTGGGCATCGTCTCCTCTCGCAAGATCGAGCGGGCCTGCTACGAGGATCTGGCCTTCCGGGTGCTGACCGGCAACCAGCAGCCCGACCACAGCCGGATTCAGTGAGTTCCGCCGGCGCAATCTTGATGCCCTCAAGGATCTGTTCATTCAGATTCTGCGGCTGTGCCAGAAGGCCTGCATGGTGAGCCTGGGCCATGTGGCGCTGGCACCAAGGTTCAGGCCAATGCCAGCAAGCACAAGGCAAAGCCCACGGCTTCTGCGAAGCAGTTGAGCCACGAGCGGATGCTCAGGGCCGAGAAGGAGCTGGAGCAGGAGATCAACGCCTTGATTCGCAAGGCCGAGATTCTTGATGCCCAGGAGGATCGTCGCGACGGCAAGGGGAAACTGGGCAGCGAGTTGCCGGATTAACTCCGGCGGCGACACGACCGCCTGGCCAGGATTCGTCAGGCCCGCAAGGAGATGGAAGCAGAGACCGCTGCTGCCGCAGTCCGTCAACGGCAGGAGGAAGCAAAGGCGGAGGCGGCAGCACGTGGAAGCGGGGCCCCTGCGCCAGCCAGGACCTGACCTTGGTGTGCTTGTGGGTGCAGGTGTTGTCCACCACCAGAAGGATGTCCAGGGCCTCGGGCACGGACGCCTCGATCTGGCGCAGAAAGCTCAGGAACTCCTGATGCCGGTGGCGGGGCTTGCACTGGGTGATCCCCTCCCCAGTGGCCACGTCCAGAGCGGCAAACAGGGTGGTGGTTCCGTGGCGGATGGAGTCGTGGGTGACGCCTTCCACGTAGCCAAGACCCATGGGCAGCAGGGGCTGGGTGCGGTCCAGAGCCTGGATCTGGGTCTTCTCATCGACGCAGTGCACCATCGCCTTGTCGGGCGGATTCAGGTACAGGCCGACGATGTCGCGAACCTTTTCGATAAAGAACGGGTCGGTGGAGAGCTTGTAGCCGTCAGGCTTCCGCGGAGCGGTAGTGCTTCTGCCGGTGAGGCTGCACCGAGAAGGTCTGCAGCCAGCGGTGAACGGTGGTTTTGGAGATGCCGGTGGCAGCAGCGAGGGAGCGCGCAGACCACTGGGTGCTGCCATCGGTGGGCTTGGTCTGCAGGGCCCGGTTGATCACCTCAGCCACCGTGTCGTCCTCGTAGGTGCGCGGTCGGACGACCAAGCGCCACGGAGCACCTCGGGGGACACTCCTGATTTTAGCTGTTATTTCCGGGACGGGACACTAGGAGAGTGGGTCCCCAAGCGGCGAGCAAGCATCAGGGGCCCGGATTGCTGGCGTCCCCAGCAGTGGTGTAAATGCCCTGGGCCTCAGCCCCGGCGTAGCCGGGGCTGAGCGAGCCCACCTCAGACGCCTGGCGT
>SLIG01000139.1 GCA_007135755.1 Cyanobium sp. | reverse complement strand
TGTCGTTCGAGACGATCGGCACCAGCAGCCTGCAGAGCCGCTGCCTGGCCGGGGTGGCCAATGGCACGGTGATCTTCGTGCTGCCCGGTTCGCTGGATGCGGTGGAAACCGCCTGGGACCGTCTCATTCGCGCCCAGCTCGACGCCACCACCCGCCCCTGCAATCTGGTGGCGCTGCTGCCGCGTCTGGGGGAGTCTGCCGATCAGCCGCCGGGGCAGGGCTGATCAAGGGCATTTGCCGTGCGCCGTGGCGAGATCATGGAGAGTCCTTCGGCCGGGTCGTGAGCGCTTCCAAATAGGCTTTTCTCGTGAGACGCTCAATGACACCGGGCAGCACCTTGCTGAGGGCGACGCGCACCCGACCCCCGAAAGGCGCAACGACAATGCCCTTGTTCTTTTCGATCTGTCGTAACGCATAGTCGATGAACTTGTGGACAGGGTAGGGCGGCCCACCCACTTGAGTGAGGTACGACCTGATGTCGGGGCGCCAGGACGCACCGAGATCGCGCGAAATATCCGTCTCAAGAAGCGGAGTTTCGATGGCCATCGGACACAGAACATTCAGTTGAACGCCGTACTCGGCCGCCTCGAATCTCAGCGCACTGCTCAAGCCGACGACGGCGTGCTTGCTCATGGAGTAAGGCGCCAGTAGGGGCAATCCCAGAAGACCAGCGGCCGAGGCCGTGTTGACGATGATGCCACCACCTTGCGCTTTCATGTGAGGGAAGGCAGCCATGATGCCGTGGATTACGCCACGAATATTCACGTCGATCGAACGGTTGAAGTGAGCCAGATTCAACTCGCGAATGTCACCTCCAACGCCAATACCAGCATTGTTGAATACCGCATCGATGCGGCCATGCACACGTGCGACTTCATCGATATGCGCTGCCACGGAGTCCGCGTCGGTGACATCCAGTGCCAGGGACTCCGCGTCACCGCCGATCTCGCTGGCGGCTTCAGCTGCGGAGTCGCCGTTGACATCGCTCAGCCAGACCCTGGCGCCCCGTTGCGCGAGCCCTGCGCCCAAGGCTTTGCCGATGCCCGAGCCGCCACCTGTGATCACGACGCTCTTGTTCTGCCAGAAGGTCATCGACTATCCCTCTTCCATTCGCATAAGTATGCGCCATCAGGATTCAGCACGTCAGCATGCGTGAGAAAGTGCCAGTTGTTAGGGTCAGGGCCCGCTGCGCGATCGCCAGTCGCTCATGGCTGTGTGTTTCCGTCGGCCAACGCGCGTACCGTCAACGACGCGGCTCGGCATGCGTGCAGATCACTGTGGTCGTCCTGTCGCTGTGTCCCATCAACTCCTGGATCGCGCGGATGTCTTGTGCCGCGCACCAGTAGGTGGGTTGCCAACGCATGGCGGAAGGTGTGAGGTGTGGCCGGCTTGCTGATCCCTGATACCAACCCCACTCCGCCCTTGCCGACAGACACCCCCCGCCGCAGGGTTGTATGCCCGGGGTCGATCCTCTGTTTCCGGATCCTGAGAGCCGATGAGCCCCACCGTTCTGCTCGCAGCCTTGTCCCGAAACCTGCGTCGCCGCGTTGCCGTGGTGCTTGCCGGAGTTGGACTGGCCCTGGCCCTGGCGCTCTCCAGCCCCGCCCCGTCGCAGGCTGACACCCCGGGCAATGGCCCTGTCCTGCACGTGTTCTGGAGCCTCGGCTGCCCGGTGTGCGTGCGCCAGAAGCCGTGGATCGAGCAACTGGAAGCGCGCTTCCCCGGTCTTCAGGTGGAGGAGATGGAGCTGTCGCAGACGCCCCGTTTTCAGGCCCGTTTTGAGGAGATGGCTGCAGCGCGCGGGGTGAGCGCCAGTTATGTGCCCACGCTGATGCTCGGCCCGCGTGCGTGGGTGGGGGACACGCCCAGCCAACGCGCCGAGATCGAGGCGGGGATTGCCGCGCTGCTGGCTGGTGAGGAACCGGTGCCGGACACGAGCGACAGCCTCCGCCTGCCCCTGCTGGGCAGCGTTGACCGTGCCGCGGCCTCGCTGCTGGGGCTCACCGTGTTGATCGCCTTTGTGGATGGCTTCAACCCCTGCTCGCTCTGGGTGCTCACCCTGCTGCTGGGCATGGTCCTGGCTTCGGGGTCGCGCCAGCGGGTGGCCGTTGTGGGCATCAGCTTTCTGCTCACCACGGCCCTGGTCTACGGCGCCTTCATCGCCGGGCTGTTCAGCGTGCTGGCCTTTGCCTTTGCCCTGCCCTGGGTGCGCTGGGCGGTGGCCCTGGTCGCGCTCGTCTTCGGAGTGGTGAACATCAAGGATTACCTCTGGTTTGGCCGGGGGATCAGTTTCTCGATCCCCGAGCGCGAGAAGCCCGCCATCTATCGGCGCCTGCGCCGTCTGCGGCAGCAGCCGATGACCATGCCCGTGCTGATCGCCGCCAGCGTGGCCATGGCGGCGGGCATTTCGCTGGTTGAACTGCCGTGCACCGCGGGATTTCCCGTGGTCTGGTCGGGGATCCTGGCCGAGCGGGATGTGAGCCGGGCGCAGTTTGTGGGCCTGCTGGCGGTGTATGTGCTGATCTATCTGATCGATGAGTTGGCGATCTTTGCGATCGCCTTCACCACCATGAGCCTGGGGCGGATGGGCGAGAGCCATGGCCGGGCGTTGAAGCTGGTGGGTGGCACCGTGATGGTGGCTCTGGCCGGGGCGCTGGCTCTGCGGCCCGAACTGATGGACGATCTGGCCGGGACGCTCTGGCTGTTCGGTTCAGCCCTCGGCCTGGCGGCGCTGGTCCTGGTGCTACGGCGGCCGACGACAGCGGCCTGAGGGCCGCAGGCATCCGCCATGCTGTGGGCACGCCGCGGATGGGTGTGCCGTGCCGGAGCTCAGTCACCTCAACGCCTCCGGGGAGGCGCGCATGGTGGAGGTGGGGGACCGCCCGGCCAGCAGGCGTGAGGCCGAGGCCGAGGGCCTGATCGCCATGGCGCCGCAGACCCTGGCGCTGGTGCTCGCCGGCGCGGCCCCCAAGGGCGACGTGCTGGCGGTGGCTCGGGTGGCGGCGATCCAGGCCGCCAAGCGCACCTGGGAGCTGATTCCCCTCTGCCACCCGATCGCCCTCTCCGGTCTGGAGGTGGCGATCGAACCGGCCGCCGATGGCAGCGGCCTGCGGCTGTTGGCCCGTGCCCGCACCACCGGCCCCACCGGGGTGGAGATGGAGGCGCTCACCGCCGTGCAGGTGGGGCTGCTCACCCTCTACGACATGCTCAAGGCCGTGGATCCGGCCATGACCATCGGGCCGGTGCGGCTGCTGCGCAAGAGCGGCGGCCGCCAGGGCGACTGGCGTCACCCAGAGGTGCAGGCCGATGGCTGACAGCGGTTCCCCCGAGCCCTACGGCCGCGAAGGCCTGCCGCTCGAGCAGGCCCTGGCCCGCATCCTCGACACGCTGCAGCCGCTGGGGCTGAGCGAGGAGCTGCCGCTCGCAGCCTGCCTTGGCCGCACCAGCGCGGCGCCGGTGCAGGCCGCGGCGTCGGTGCCGGGGTTCCGGGCCTCGATCATGGACGGCTACGCCATCGCCGGCGCGGAGGTGCCCCAGCCGGGTGTGCGCTGGCGGCTGGTGGGGCGCTCGGCGGCGGGAGAGCCGTTCGCGGGCGCGCTCGCAGCCGGCCAGGCGCTGCGCATCCTCACCGGCGCCGTGGTGCCGGCGGGCAGCGCGCGGGTGCTGCCCCAGGAGCTGGTGCGCGTGGTGGAGGAGAGCGATGGCGAGGCGATCGAGCTGGCGGGCGACTGCGGCCCCAACCCCTGGATCCGGGCCCCCGAGGAGGAGACCGCCGCCGGCGCGCTGCTGGTGCCGGCCGGCTGCCGGCTGGGGGCGGCGGAGCTGGGCCGGTTGGCCAGCTGCGGCGTGGAACGCCTGCCGGTGGCGGCCCGGCCGCGGCTGGGTCTGCTGATCAGCGGCGATGAGCTGGTGCCGCCCGGTGCCCCGCGGCGGCCGGGCCAGATCTGGGAGAGCAACTCCACCCTGCTGCGGGCCCTGCTGGAACGCCTGGGTTACGGCGTCACCGCCCAGCGGGTGGTGGCCGACCAGCCCCAGCCCCTGCGCCAGGCCCTGCTGGAGCTGGCCGGCTGCTGCGACGTGGTGGTGAGCACGGGCGGTGTGTCCGCCGGCGACAGCGACTGGATCCGCCCCCTGGTGGCCGAGCTGGGGCAGGTGGGCTTCTGGAAGCTGTTTCTCAAGCCGGGCCGGCCCTTTGCCTATGGCCATCTGGAGCAGGGGGAGCGGCGGCTGCCGTTTTTCGGGCTGCCGGGCAACCCGGTGGCGGCGGCGATCACGGCGCTGCAGCTGCTCTGGCCGGCGCTGCAGCGGCTGGAGGGGGCCGAGCCGGTGCCGCTGCCGCGCCTGAAGGTGCGGCTGGAGGAGGCCCTGCGTCGCGGTGCGGGCCGGCCTGAACTGGCCCGGGCCCAACTGGTGGTGGCCGCCGATGGCGCCCTGCTGGCGCGGGTGAGCGGCTCCCAGGCCTCCTCGCGCATCGGTTCTCTCGCCGCCGCCGATCTGCTGCTGGAGATCCCGGCCGAGCTGGGGGCCCTGGAGGCCGGAACGGAGCTCTGGGCCCAGCTGCTGCGCCTGCCGATCCTCTGAGGTCCGGCGGCGCCGGAGGTGGCGCCTCTGCTGGACAAGACGATCGAGGGGTTCGGGGAGTTGTTCCGGGTGCTGTCGTTCGAGACGATCGGCACCAGCAGCCTGCAGAGCCGCTGCCTGGCCGGGGTGGCCAATGGCACGGTGATCTTCGTGCTGCCCGGTTCGCTGGATGCGGTGGAAAC
>SLIG01000061.1 GCA_007135755.1 Cyanobium sp. | reverse complement strand
TCTTCCGCCTCCTCACCCGGCAGCTCGCAGCCGCTGCGGTAGCGCAGGCTCAGCAAGTCCCGGCCGCTGCTGAGGCGGTGCTGCCAGGCGGCCGCCAGGGGTTCGAGCCGCCGCAGGGCCCGGTGACGGCGCCGGTGCAGCCTGGTGCCCACCAGGGCCATCTGCTGGTCGAAGGCATCCAGCAGATGGCCCAGCTCCCCTCCCCCCAGGCCACGGCGCAGCAGCTGGGCGCGCTGGCGCAGCAGCCGTCCGTAGCGGCTGAGCAGGTCGCTGTAGATCGGCTCGAGCTGCAGCACCACCCGGTCGAGCCACTGGCGCCGCAGGGCCGGCTCCCCCCGCACCAGCTCAAGGTCGAGGGCGCTGAAGCCCACGCAGCGCAGCGAGCCCAGCAGATCCTGCTGACGCTCCAGGGTCTTGCCGTTGCGGCTGGCCTGCCGCCCCCCCTGGCGGCGCAGCTCCAGCCGCAGCCGGTCGCCGTCATCGCTGAGGCCCCGCAGCACCGCCCGGGGCTGGCCGTGGCGGATCAGATCCCGGTCGCTGGCGCAGCGGTGGGAGCGCAGGCTGCCCAGCAGCTCCACCGCCTCCAGCAGGTTGGACTTGCCCTCGCCGTTGGCCCCGACCACCAGCAGCCGCGGGGCCTCCAGCTCCAGCTCCAGCCGCTCGATGTTGCGGTACTGGCTCAGCTCCAGGCGGTGCAGCCGAATGGGGTCGCAGGCGGCCAGCGGCTAAGGTAGGAAAGCGGGTCTGGCCCCCAGGGCAGCCTCGCTCCCGCCCGTTTCACGGGCGCCTGCCCCGCCGGCATCCGGCTCAGGGCTCAAGGATCAGGCCCCACCGATCGGGTTCCACCGATCAGGCCCGACCGATGAGGGCATGTAGCTCAGTTGGATAGAGCGTCAGATTCCGGTTCTGAATGTCGGGGGTTCGAGTCCCTCCATGCTCGCTGACTGGCCTGGTCCGCCTGTTCGCCCCCCTGCCTGCGCAGGGGGGATTTTTTTGCTCCGCTCCGCTGCCGGGGCTGAAGGCCCTCACAACCACCGACCCATGGCCCGGATGCCACCGGGATCCACCACGAAGCCCTGCCGCTGAAGCGCGGTGATGGCCTCGGGCGGGGCCGACAGGGAGATGCTGCAGCCCGGCAATTCGCGCCGCAGCTTGCCCAGGGAGGCCTGCACCAGGGCCAGCAGCAGCTCCGGCTGGGCCGGGTCACCGGCATCGGCCCAGAGGTCCCAGAGGTTGGCGTTGAGAGCCAGGTCACTGGTGCTGCGCACAAACCCCACCAGCTGCTCCTGCCGGTTGAGGATCCGCAGATGCCAGAGGCTGCGTTCCAGCACGCGGAGCCAGCGCTCCTCGCCGCGGGCCCGCTCGCCGGTCTGGGCCAGCAGGGCATCAAGGGCCGCCGGGTCCGGCAGACCCTCGCTCACCAGGCGGTAGCCCTCGCGCAGCCGCGGCGCCGGCAGGTGGTTTCGAAATGGCAGGAGCAGGGAGCCCAGGGTGCCCTCGGGTGGTGACTCAGGGGTGATCAGCCGGTGTTGCGCATGCCCGCCGCGATGCCGTTGATGGTGAGCAGGGCACCACGCAGCAGCTCGCTGCGGCTGTAGGTGCGTCCATCCTGGCGGGGTCCGATGGCTTCGCTCATCGGCGGCTGGCGGCTCTGGTCCCGCAGCCGGCGCAGCAGGGCCACCTGCAGGAACCCCAGGGGCACGATTGTGCGGTTGCGCAGGTCCACCGAGAGCTGCAGGGCCGGGTCGCCGTCCAGCAGGCGGCGCCTCCCGGTGATCTGCAGCACCAGGTCGCGGGTGAGGGCGAATTCCTCGGCGATGGTGGCGAAGATCCGCTCGAAGGAGTCCAGGTCCTCGCGGCGGCCCAGATCCTGCACATAGTGATGGGCCAGCTCCATGTCCACCTTGGAGAGGGTCATCTCCACCTTGGACATCAGCATGCGGAAGAACGGCCAGCGCTGATGCAGCAGCCGCAGCAGGTCGAGTTGCCCGGGATCGCGCGCCAGTTCCTCCTGCAGGGCCCGGCCCACGCCATACCAGCTGGGCAGGAGGAAGCGGCTCTGGGTCCAGCCGAACACCCAGGGGATCGCCCGCAGGCTGGAGAGATCCTTGGCGCCGCTCTTGCGCCGCGCCGGGCGGCTGGAGATCTGCAGCTTGCTGATCTCCTCGATCGGGGTGCACTGCTGGAAGAAGGCCACCAGATCGGGGTTGTCGTGCACCAGGGCGCGGTAGACCTCCCGGGAGCGCGTGGCCAGCCGGCCCATCAGCTCATTCCAGCTAGGTGTGTCGTCCACGGGAGTGCTCACCAGGCTGTTCTGGATCACGGCGGTGGTGACGGTTTCCAGGTTGTAGAGGGCCAGTTCCGGCAGGGAGTACTTGGAGGCCAGCACTTCCCCCTGCTCGGTGATCTTGATGCGGCCGCCCAGGGTGCCGTTGGGCTGGGCCAGGATCGCCTGGTAGGCCGGCCCGCCGCCGCGGCCCACCGAGCCTCCCCGGCCGTGGAAGATGCGCAGCGCCAGTCCATGGCGGGTGGCCAGGTGCTGGAGGGCGATCTGGGCCTTGTGGATTTCCCAGTTGCTGGAGAGAAAGCCGGAATCCTTGTTGCTGTCGGAGTAGCCGAGCATCACCTCCTGCAGTACCGGGCTGCCTTCGCTCCCGCCCAGCAGCTGGCGGTAGAGCGGCTGCTGGAACAGCTCCTCCATCACCGCCGGCGCCCGCTGCAGGTCCTCCACCGTCTCGAACAGCGGCACCACCAGCAGCGAGGCGTGCTGGGTCACGGGATCCACCAGTCCCGCCTCCTTGGCCAGCAGCAGCACCTCCAGCAGATCCGACACCGTGTGACTCATGGAGATCACATAGGTGTGGCAAATGCGGGTTCCGAACTCCTGCTGCAGCCGTTGCAGCATGCGGAACACGGCGAAGGTTTCGGCGGTGGGATCGCTCCAGCGGGCCGCGGCCGGCACCAGGGGGCGGCGGGTCTGCAGTTCGCCGAGCAGCCAGGCCACGCGCTCCGGCTCCTCCATCTCGCCGTAAGGCACCGGCAGCTGGAGGTAGCGGCTGAGCTCGTCGATGGCGTCGCTGTGGCGGGTGCTCTCCTGGCGGATGTCGAGGCTGGCCAGGCAGAAAGCAAAGATCTGCACCTGGCTGATCAGGTGCTGCAGGGCCTCGCAGCTCAGGCCCGTGCTCTCCAGGCTCTCGAGCAACAACTCGAGGTCGGTGCGGAACTCCTCCACCGAGCCGTAGTGCAGTTCGGGGGTGGGGGCGGTGTTGCTGAGGTTGCCCCCGGGCAGGGGCACGTTGGCGATGTTGTCGCAGGGCGACTCCCAGCCGGCCTCCGCCAGCAGCTGGTTGCGGGCCTCGGTGAGCCGCAGGCGCTCGAGTACGTAGCTGAGCTTGAGGCGGTAGGGCTCCAGCCGGTAGCGGGCCGCCCGCTCCTCGTAGATCTCCGGAAAGCGCAGCCGGTCCATCTCCAGGGATTCCAGCAGGGCCGGACTCACCTGGCTCCACTGCATCGAGATGCTGAGCTGGTCGCGCAGTTCAGCAACCGACCTGATGTAACGCTCCAGCATCATCTGGCGCTGGTAACAGGCGGTGCGCCAGGTGATCTCCGGCGTCACCGAGGGGTTGCCGTCGCGGTCGGATCCCACCCAGGAGCCGAAGGTGCAGAAGGCCTCCCGGGGCACCTCCACATCGGGGTAGCTCTGGGCCAGGGCCGAGCGGATCCGCTGCCGCAGCATCGGCATGGCGTCGAACAGCACGTCCTGGAAGTAGTGCAGGGCGTAGTCGACCTCGTCGAGCACCGTGGGCTTGAACTGGTGCAGTTCGTCGGTGCGCCACCACAGCCGGATCTCCTCCTCGAGCTGCAGGCGCAGGTTGTGGAGCTCCAGGGGGTTGATGACCCCCGCCCCCTGCTCCAGTTTCTGGATCAGGGCCGCCACCCGCCGCTGTTTGTGGCGCACCGTGTGGCGCACGATCTCGGTGGGGTGGGCGGTGAACACCAGCCGCAGGTCGAGGTCGCGCAGCAGGTTCTCCAGCTGGGCCGGGGGCACGTTGAGGCTGCGCAGGCGCTCGAACAGCTGGCGGAAGGTGACCGGCTCGGTCTGGCTGGCCAGGGGCGGCAGGAAGGGATCGCTGGCCACCGGCTCGGCCTGGCTCTTGAGGCTGTCGAGATAGGTGTCCTCCTCGATGTGCTGCTCGAGGATGTTCACCAGCTGAAAGTAGAGGGAGAAGGCGCGGGCGGCGGCGATGGCCTCGGCCAGATCCATCTGGCGGATCAGTTCCACGAAGGCCGCGCTGTTGTCCACCTCGCCGGCGTCTTCGCTGAGATCGCTGAGCTGCTTGAGGCGCAGCAGCCGCTCGGCCTGATCGGCCGGACACTCGCTGCGCAGCACTGTCTGCCAGAGGTCTTCCACCAGTTCCATGCGCTCGCCCAGCAGGCGCGTGGCCCGGGGGGAGGGTTCGGCGATGGTGGGCACGAACTGCCGCATGGGAACCGGGATGGCAGCGCGGGATGCGTCGATCATCCCAACACACCCGCCTGCCGGTCTGTGTGGTCGGTGGCCAGCCGCTGCTCCTGCTCCGCCATCACCTCCGCCTCGGCGCTGAGGATGGCGGCGATCGAGGCTCCGGAGCGGTGCTGCGCCAGCCAGCGCATGGCCTGGTTCCCCTGCTTCAGCACCCGCTCCAGCGGCGCCAGGCGGTACTCGAGCTCGAGATCGCGCGCCAGAGGCCTGAGCTCTTCGAGCCCCGCCTCGATCCACTGGCGGCAGCGCAGCGGGCGGCCGTCACGCCAGTGGTGCAGGCCGGCATCGAGGCTGGCGCGGGCGCTGGCCTGCTCGTTGGCATCGGCCAGCCGGGCCAGTTCCGCTGCGCCCAGGGCGCTGGCCCGCAGCGGATCCCAGCGCTCGGGTTCCCGCAGCAGCTGCAGCAGCCGCAGTTCGCAGAAGGCGGTGATCGCCAGCAGCAGCTCGGGATCACTCACCAGATCGCAGATGCGGATCTCCAGCCGGTTGAGGTCGTGGGGGCGGTTGTCGCCGTTGGGGCGCACCGAGGTCCACAGGTGCCGCACGTTCTGCATCCGCCCGGCGGCCAGCTGATCCTGCATCCAGTCCACGTAGTGCCGGTGACCGCTGAACAGGGGCACCTCGGCCGGGGTGAGGGGGAACTGCAGCCAGCGCTGGGAATGGGCGCCGGTCACCTGTCCGTCGAGGAAGGGGGAGCTGGCGCTGAGCGCCAGCAGCAGAGCCGCCTCGCAGCGCAGCACGCGCAGGCCGGCGAACAGGGCCGGCTGGCCCATAAAGGCGGTGCCGGGGGTCAGCCCGAGGTTGATGTGCACGCTGGCGGTGACCACCCGGGTGCCGTAGGTGGCCTCGATGTAGCTGTGATACGGGTGGCTGGGGTCGGAGCGCTCGAAGCGGGAGCTGTCGCCGCAGCTGAGGGTGCTGCCGGGCAGCAGGGTCAGGCCCCGGGCCGCCAGCCAGGTGCGCAGCCGGCGGCGGGGCTCCAGGAGCAGCTCCAGCTGGTGGCCGTAGTCGGCCTCCGGCGGCGTGATGTATTCAAGGTTTCGGTGGTCGGGCTCGATCACGAACCCCTCCAGCGCTGCCACCACGGCGGGGCTGCAGCCCACCACCGTGCCGTCGGGGCGGCCGGTGAACAGTTCCACCTCGAAGCCCTTGAGCAGGCGGTGGTGGGCCATCGGATCCAGCTTCACTGCAGGCAGGCCAGGGCCTTGAGCATGCCCCGGGCCTTGTTGAGGGTTTCGTGATACTCGGCCTCCGGCCTGGAATCGGCCACCACGCCTGCCCCGGCCTGCACCTGCACCCGCCAGCGGTCCGCTCCGGCGGGCAGCACCACCATCGTGCGGATGGTGATGGCGGTGTTCAGGGCCCCGGCCAGATCCACGGCGCCGTACACCCCCGAGTAGGGGCCGCGGGCATCGGGTTCGAGCTCATGGATCAGCTGCATCGCCCGGATCTTCGGGGCCCCGCTCACCGTGCCGGCGGGGAAGGCGGCCATCAGCAGATCCCACACGCTCCTGCCCGCGGCCAGCACGCCTTCCACCTGGCTGACGATGTGCATCACATGGGAGTAACGCTCGATCACCATGAGGTCCGTGACCGTCACGGTCCCGGGTTGGCAGACCCTGCCCAGGTCGTTGCGGCCCAGGTCCACCAGCATCACGTGCTCCGCCCGCTCCTTGGGATCGGCCAGTAGTTCGGCCTCCAGGGCAAGATCCTCAGCCTCGTCGGCTCCCCGCGGGCGGGTGCCGGCGATCGGCCGCAGACTGGCCTTCACCTGGTCACTGCCGGTGATCGGCTCCGCCTTCACCATCACCTCGGGGCTGGAGCCGATCAGATACCAGCCGCCGAAGTTGAAGAAGGCCATGTAGGGCGAGGGATTGACCATCCGCAGGCTGCGGTAGAGGTCGAAGGGATCGCCCTCGATGGCGGTTTCCAGCCGCTGGCTGAGCACCAGCTGGAACACGTCTCCGGCGGCGATGTGGTCACGGGCCTGCATCACCGCCGCCTCGTAGTTGGCCTGCCGGCGGTTGCTGCGGGGCTGCAGGCCCTCGGCGATGGCGGCGGCCGTGGCGTCGTGCCACCGCAGGGGGGCCACGGTGGACGGCAGGGGCTCGTGCATCCGGGCCTCGAGCCGGCGGATGCGCCCACAGGCGGCGGCATGGGCCGCCTCGGGATCGGCGCCGCCGCTCAGGTCGGCATAGGCCACCGCCGTGATCTGGCGCTTCACCTGATCGAACACCAGCAGGCTGTCGGCCAGCATCCAGCAGCCATCGGGGGGCGCGTCAGCGCCGGCTGGGTGGACGGGCACGCTGGGTTCAATCCAGCGGATCAGTTCGTACCCCCAGAAGCCGAACAGCTGGCCCACCGGGGGCAGCCCCGGCACGGCCTCGCTGCTCAGGGGGGCCAGGCACGTTTGCAGCAGATCGAGGGGATTGCCGCTGAGGGATTCCCGGCGGCCATCGCGCCACAGGCGCTCACTGCTCTCGCCGCGGCTGGTGAGGGTCCAGAGCGGGTCGGCCACGATGAAGCTCCAGCGGCCGATGCGCTCGCCCCCCTCCACCGACTCCAGCAGCACGCCGTGGTCGTGGCCGGCGCCCACCTTCAGCCAGGTGGTGAGGGGGGTTTCCAGATCCGCCGGCCAGCGTTTCCAGAGCGGAATGAAGGTGCGACCGGCGGCCACCTGATCGCGGAAGGCCTGATCCAGGACTCCGGGTTCCACGGGCGGCGCTGCAGGCCCTGCCTTTATAAGCGCCGCCCGGCGCCGGGCTCCGGCGGCGGCGCTGGCCGTCATGGCCGCGGCAGGGTGGGCTCGTAGCCGAACAGCTCGAAGTCGCGGCGGTAGAGCCTGGCGATGAGCGCCGTTTCCTCGGCCCCGTAGGCCTCCTGCAGCTGCAGGGCGGCGTTGGTGGTGGTGCCGCGCCGCTGGCTGGGTTCCAGGTGGTGCCGGCCGAACAGGCGCTCCAGCACCTCGGGCAGGTCGCGGTCGAGGGATTCGACCCGGCCGATGGCGTCGAAGCGGCTCAGGGGCAGGCAGAGGATGTCGGCCTGGGGGGCCCAGTGCATGTCCAGATGCAGAGCGCCGGCCTCCAGAAACCGGCAGAAGCCCAGGAAGTCGCCGGGCTGGCCGTGGGCCTGGGCCCAGGCCAGGAAACGCCGGCCCTGGTGGCGCCGCCGTCCCACCTTGTCCAGGTAGGCCGAGAGCACCCGGCTGAAGGGGTTGCGCACGACGGTGAACACGAAGGCCTCCCGCTCGAGGCGCTGCACCTGGCGGCTGGAGAGCAGCAGCGGCCGCTGGAAGCGGTATTTCGGATCCTGGCGGCGCCTGAAGCGAGGCTGGAAGGAACTGTGGCGGGCCAGGGCCGCCACGATGGTGGTGTTGGCGGCTTTGGGGATGCGGCTGTAGAAGAACGGCTCCGCTGGCGAGTAGCAGCCGCGGGGATCGAGCTTGAACAGATCCATCGGCCCCGTGTAGGGATAGCGCCGGTAGAACGGCGTGATCACCCGGGCGGCGCGGTGGCTGAGCCCACGCCAGGGGTTGGCTGAGCGTGGCGGCCCCTGCGGCGGGATGGCGGCGGGCAGGGCAGGCACGGCGGTTGCTGGATGTGACGCTAGACAATGGCCGGGGGCGCGCTCCGGTCCCCATACCCATCCATGCCCGTCCCGCAGTCCTTGGCCACGCAGGCCGGTGAACCAGATCCAGCGCTGCCGCGGGTGGTGGCGGTGGGCTTCAACAAGTGCGGCACCCGCAGCCTGGCCCAGCTGTTCGCCAGGGCCGGTCACCCGGTGGTGCACCACAAACTGCGGTCGAGATGGCCTTCACGGTTGTGGAAACCACGCCGGATCGGTCGACTGATGCGGCGCAATGTGGAGGCTGGACGGCCAGTGTTCTTAGGGGCTGAAGATTATATCTTCTACGGTGATCTGATCGACAGCAGTGCCCAGGGAAGTTTTGATGGAAATACCCTCTACCAACAGATACTCGCCGACTATCCCGACACGATCCTGCTGTTGAATTGGCGTGATCGGGAGGATTGGATCCGCTCCAGGCTGCGGCATGGCCATGGGGAATTCGCGGCCCGGGAACGTCGTCTGCGCGGGCTCGCCGGCAGGCAGGAGCTGGCCGATGACTGGCGGCGGGAGTGGGATCAGCACCTGGCGGCGGTGCGCGCCTTCATGGCCAGCCGCCCGCAGCAGTTGATTGAATTCCAGCTCGACCATGACGCCATCGACGATCTCGTGCAGCGCCTGAGCGCCTATGGCCTCAGGCCCGAGCACTTCGGAGACATCGGCCGCAGCCGCGACCGGCAGTTGCCGGCGCCGGTGGCCCTGGCCAAGCGCTGGTGGTCCCACCACCGCCCCCGCAGCCAGGGATGATCCTCAGCCACCGCCACCGGCTGATCGTGCTCCACTGCCGCAAGGCCGCCGGCAGCTCGATCTGCGTGTCGCTGGCCCGGTTGCTGGGTCCGGCCGATCTGCAGATCAGCGCCATCGTGGAGACCCTCGGCGAAGGCATCCCGCTCACCCGACGGGTGCTGCGGGAGGCCTGGCGTCACAACCCCGTCAGTCTCACACTGGCCGCTGGCCTGGGCCCCCGGATGGCCGGCCGGGCCGTGGCCCGGGCCATCGACCATGCCTACCGGCCGCTGCTGGGCCGTAAACCACCCCACGCCCCTGCGGCGCGTGTGGCGGCGGCCTTCCCCCGCGCGTGGCGCGACTACCGCAAGCTGGCCGTGGTGCGCAATCCCTGGGACAAGACCGTGTCGGATTACTTCTGGCGCATCCAGCGGCTGCGCCGTCCGCCCAGCTTCGCGGCCTACGTCCAGGCCCTGGCCGCCGGCCATGACCTGGACGGAGTGGTGCCCCTGGCCTTCCATGACAACTGGCCGATGCTCACCATCAACGACGAGGTGGTGGCCGACCGGGTGGTGCGCTTTGAGACCCTCCAGGCCGACCTGGCCCCTGCCCTCCAGGGCCTTGGCGTGGACTGGGATGGCTGGCTGCCCCGCTCCAAGGGGGGCCACCGTTCCGCGGCCTCGGGGGGTGCCTGCGGCTACCGCAGCCACTACACCCCGGCGCTCGAACGGCTGGTGGGGAAGCTCTACCGCAGCGAGATCGAGCACTTCAACTATCACTTCTGAGCCGACAGCCCCCTCAGAGAGCCGTGGCCCCGATCCGCTCCAGGAACTGGATGGCGGCATCGTCGCTCACCACCTGGCGTTCGATCCGCTGCACGGTGCGCATCACCTTGCGGCGGTAGGCCGATGCCTTCGAGCGCAGATTGGGCCCGCGCTGGATCTTCTCCTCCAGTTCCTGGCCTGATCGCGTGTAGTAGTGGTTGAGCTGCAGGTGATCGGCGCTGTAGAAGGCCGCCTGGGTGCGCCGGCCCAGGGACCAGGCTTCGCCGCGATCGTTCCAGGTGAGGGTGCCCCGGTCCACCTCCATCCGGTGCACCCGCACCGCGGTGAGATGGCAGGGGTCAACGATACACTTGAAATTCACCCCCGCCATCGGCTCGGCTGCCCGCAGGCGGTAGTTGGGCACCACGCCCCCACGCGGGGGCTGCTGGTGGCCGCAGCGGCCGAACATGTGCCACGGCAGCGACAGGCAGCGCACATCCGGGCCCAGGTGGGCGAGGGCCGCATCGAGGCTGGGGGCGCGCTTCGGCACCAGGAATTCATCGGCGTCGATGAACGCCATCCAGCGGAAGGTGCCGCCGAAGTTCGCCGCAGCGTGGGCATAGGCCAGCACCTGATTGTGGATCTCACGGCGCAGCAGCTGATCGCTCAGGCGCTGGCGCCAGGGAATCACCCGCAGCTGGTCGCTTGTCAGTTCGGCCGCCAAGGTGGCAAGGGTGGCATCACTGCTGCCGTCGTCGTAGACGATCACCTGCCGCACCCCGGCGAGCCGGTGAAACCGGGCCCATTCGCCGATGTGGCGCCCTTCGTTGCGCACCACCAGCACCACCGCCAGTCCCTGGCGCCGGGGCTGGGGCGAGGGAGGTCCCAATCCCAGCCGGGCCACCTTGGTTCGTTGCAGGATGGCGTTCAGCATCAACGGCCCCGCATCAAGCGGCCAGTCAACAGAGGGCCCATGAAAAAAGCCGGGACCCGACGGCCCCGGCTCGGCGAATGGTTGAAACGCCGCTCAAGAGTCGTAGGTGTTCTTGCCGCTGAACTTGAGGTTGGCGGGATTGGGGTTGGCGCCGATGCTGCGGGAGTTGTGCCCCACCATCGGACGGCCCTCATTCACCTTCTCGGGGAACACGCCATCTTTGGGATGGAGGAACTCGGTGTCGCCACCGGGGTAGATCCGATAGATCTTGTAGTCTTCAATCCGGGGCTTGAAGCGGGTGCGCAGCTGGGTGCCCAGGGCCAGGCACTGCTCCTTGCGGGCGAAATACATGAGGTTTTCACCCTCATTCATCTCTGCCGCGCCACCGGTGGGCAGCTCGAAGATCTGGGCCTTCGGGCTGGTCCAGGTGATGGCGTATTTCTCTTCGGTTTCAGCGGAGTTCAGCAGACCGCCGGTGCTGCCGATGGACTTGGGAAGTTGACCGCTCAGCGCCGTTGCTGTCATGGCGAAATCAGATGTCGGCAGACTGGTTCAGGCGGAAGCTAGCACCGTGGTTTTGACCCTTCCGGACCCCGTCCTGCAGTCTTCACACCCGTCAACAAAACCTCCTCAACAAACCGGGAAGAACACCGTCAGAGCGCTGCCGCCCCGTTCGGTGAGCCGTCCGCCGAGGCGCTGAAACAGTCGCTGGGTGGCCTGGCGGCTGAGCTGCAGGCTTCCGGTGGTGGGATTCCAGCTCAGCACCGGTCCCACCGCCCGCACGGGTGCTCCATCGGGGGCACCGGCGCCGGCGGCGGCAGCGGGGCTGTCCAGCTGCAGCTTCAGTCGTGGTCCGGCCGCCCGCAGCCGCAGCCGCACGACGCTGCCGCTGGGCAGGGAGCGGCTGAAGCGGTCGATCAGTCCCCCCAGCATCGTTTCCAGCCGGGCCGGGTCGCTGAGCACCTCCGGGAGGTCGGCGCTGATCGCCAGCTGCAGCTCCAGGCCCCGGCGGGTCAGCTGCCGTTGCCACAGCGGCTCGAGCTGCCGCAGCAGCGCGCTGAGATCGGTGCGGGCCAGCTCCTGCGCCGCGGCGGTTCCGTGGTTGCCCATCCCTGGACGGTTCTGGAGTTCCGCCGCCAGAAAAATCAGCCCGAAGCGATCGATCTGCTCACTGCATTCTCCATCGATGTGTTCCAGCCGCTGGCGCACCACGCCGGACAGATCGCGGCGGCGCAGCAAGGAGCGGATCAGGGTGCGGATCGTGGCCAGGGGCGTGCGCACCTCGTGGGTGAGGGCCTCCAGCAGGGCCAGCTCGCCGCTCACCTTGTCCGGTCCATCCTGGGGTTGGCGCTGGCTGGGCTGGGCCAGGGGTTGCAGGGTCACGCTCGGGGCCATCGCCGCCAGCCGGTCGGCGAGTTGCGGCCAGAACCGTTGCCCCAGCTCCGGATCACTCCGCAGGGATCCCAGATTGCGCATCGCCTCCTCCAGTCGCCCGGCGCTGGCCGGACTGGATGCGGCCAGGCGGGCGTGGATCAGGCCCAGGGCTTCGCTGAGCACCGCCGGCTCGAAGCGCACCACCAGGCGTCTGGCGGTGGCGGGGCCATCGAGACACAGCGCCACCTGCAGGCTGGGTGTGACCACGATCAGCAGTGGATCGGTGCCGTCATCGGGCTCCAGCGGCAGGCGCTCAAAGCCGCTGGCCATCGCCATCGGCCTGGCACCGGCCCCGGTGAGCAGGGGTGGCGCGGCGCTCAGCAGCGTCTGCAGTCGTGCTGGAGCCCACACCCACCCGCGCAGCCGGCCCAGCAGTTCCGGTTCGTAGAGGGCTGGCAGCGGTGCCGCCAGCCACACACCTGCCTGGTCGGGCTGTGGGAGCAGACAGTCGCTCTGCAGGGTGGCCAGGGCCGCCCACCACTGGCGGCGCACTGAATCCTCGTCGTTGCGCCCCGTCGGCACGCCGGCCGCGAGAGCGGCCCGTACCCGGGCCAGTGTCACCCGTTCGGGGACTCCGGGATCATCGGGCCCGCTGGCCTGGGGTGCCGCTGGGGCCATGGTGCGTTGTCCCGATTGAGGCTTAGCGGCGGTTCGGGCCGGGGCGTGGCAGTCCGCCACCGCGGCGTGCCACGGAGGCGCACAGACCCAGGGCCATGAAGTTCATCAGCATGGCGGAGCGGCCATAGCTGAGAAAGGGCAGGGGAATGCCGGTGACCGGCCCGAGGCCGATGGTCATGTTGATGTTCACCACCACCTGGAACATCAGCATGGTCCCTACCCCCACCACCACCAGCGACTCCACATCGCTGCGGGCGCGGCCGGCGATCTGCAGCAGCCGCCAGGCCAGGGCCGCGAACCCGGCCACCACCAGCACCGAGCCGACAAAGCCGGTTTCCTCCCCCAGGGCGCTGAAGATGAAGTCGGTGTGCTGCTCGGGGATGAAGCGCAGCTTGGTGAGCGATCCGCGCATCAGGCCGGTGCCCCAGAGCTGGCCGCTGCCGATCCCCACGGTGCTCTGCAGCAGGTGATAACCGCCGCCGAGGGGATCCTGGGCCGGGTCAAGGAAGAGCACCAGCCGCTCGCGCTGGTAGTCCTGCAGGACCGTGAGCCACAGCCAGGGGGTGATGGCGGCGAACAGCCCCTGAACCCCGGCCACGATCGCCACCCCCGCCCGCTTCCAGGGCAGGCTGGTCCAGGCCAGCCAGGTGGTGAAGGGAATCCAGATCAGCAGGGCCCAGGGCAGGGTGCCCGCCACGATCGCCGTGGCCAGGGGTGAGAGCAGCAGAAGCAGCCACGCCCCCGGCATCCCCGACCAGAACAGCATCACCAGCAACACGGCCCCGAACACCAGCGATGTGCCCAGATCGGGCTGGATGAACACCAGCAGCCAGGGCATGCTGATCAGGGCGGTGGGACGCACCAGATCCACGGGCCGTTCCACCGGATGGCGGGCCAGCACCCCCGCCAGCAGCACGATCGCCGCCAGCTTGGCGAATTCCGAAGGCTGCACATTGAAGCCGCCGATGCTGATCCAGCGCTGGGCGCCCAGGGCCGTGGTGCCGGCCACCCGCACCGCCACCAGGCTCGCCACCGTGACGGCGAAGATCGGCCACTGCCAGCGGGTCAGGCGATCGAGGGGCAAGCGGGCCAGCAGCAGGCCGATCCCCAGGCCAACGGCCGCCGTGATCCAGTGCTGGTACCAGTCGGCGTAGTCGGCCTGGCGCTGGGTGCTGGCGATCAGGATGCCGGCCACGCCAATCATGGCCAGGGGGATGCCCCAGAGCAGCAGGTCCACCCCGGCCAGGAACCGCCGCCGCGTGCGCTCGCGGCGGGCGAACAGGGATCGGTTGCCGCCGCCGAGGCTGAGCATGGCCCTCAGGCCGGAACGGGAGCGAGCACGGCGATCCGGTCGGCCAGGGCCACGAATGCCCGGGCCGTCGCCGAGTCCGGCGCCGACAGCACCACCGGCACGCCCCGGTCACCGCCCTCCCGCACCGGCAGCTCCAGAGGCAGCTCCGCCAGCAGGGGCACGCCCCCCTCGGCGGCCAGGCGGGCCCCACCGCCACTGCCGAAGATCGCGTAGCGCTTGTCGGGCGCGTCGGGGGGGATGAAGGCACTCATGTTCTCCACCACCCCAAGCACGGGGATCCCCATCTGCAGGAACATGGCCAGGCCGCGGCGGGCATCGGCCAGGGACACCTCCTGGGGGGTGGTGACGATCAGGGCACCGGCCATGGGCACGGCCTGGGCCAGGGTGAGCTGGGCGTCGCCGGTGCCGGGGGGCAGATCCACCACCACCACGTCGCGCTCGCCCCAGTCCACCTGATACAGAAACTGGCGGATGATGCCGTTGAGCATGGGGCCGCGCCAGATCACCGGCTGGTTTTCGGCCACCAGCAGGCCCATCGACACCATGGCGATGCCGCAACTCTGCATCGGCACGAGCATCTGGGTGCCGGCCTCATCGCGCACCTCGGGGGTGCGATCGGCCACCCCCAGCATGGTGGGTGCGTTCGGCCCGTAGATGTCGGCGTCGAGGAGTCCCACCTTCAGGCCCTGGAGAGCCAGGGCACAGGCCAGGTTCACGGCCACGGTGCTCTTGCCCACGCCGCCTTTGCCGCTGCTCACGGCGATCACCTGCTTCACCCCGGCGATCGGCTGGCGCTCCGGTGGTTGTCCTTGCCCGCCGGGGCCGTGGCCGGCGGCGCCGATCGGCGCCCCGGCGGGTGGCGACGTGCTGGGCTGGGCCAGCTCGAACTGCACGTCATCGATGCCCTCGAGGGCCAGCAGCGCCGAACGGGCTTCGCCCACGATGCGGTCACGCTGACTCTGGGCAAAGCCCGGGAGGGCGAGGCGGATCACGGCTCGTTCGCCCTGCACGCGGGGGTTCTGAATCCAGCCCAACTCGAGCAGATCTCGGCCGCTGCCCGCATCCTTCACGGCACTGAGGGCATCGCGGGCCTGCTCCAGGGTGGCCATCCAAGCGTTGCTGCGAGAAGGGTGATCCTAAGGAGGTCGTCGCCACACAGGGTCTGCGCCAAGACAGGACAGGGGCGGCGGCATGACAGAGGCTCTCAGCCCTCTTGTGGAGGGGTTGGGCGGCCTGAAAAGGTGGAACCCTCTCGTACGCCGATGCGGCGCGGCATCCATGCTCCAGGCCCTTGAGGCTCCACCGACCGACTCGCGCCAGCGGGCCCGCGACCTGCTGATGGGCCTGCAGGACTCCATCTGCCAGGGTCTGGAGCAGCTCGATGGCGAAGGGCGATTCCTGGAGGAGAGCTGGGAGCGCCCCGAGGGTGGTGGTGGTCGCTCGCGCGTGATCAAGGCCGGCCGTGTGTTCGAGCAGGGCGGAGTGAACTTCTCCGAGGTGCAGGGCTCCGAACTGCCCCCCTCGATCCTCAGCCAGCGTCCCGAGGCCAAGGGCCACCCCTGGTTCGCCACCGGCACCTCCATGGTGCTGCACCCCCGCAATCCCTACATCCCCACCGTTCACCTCAACTACCGCTATTTCGAGGCCGGTCCTGTGTGGTGGTTCGGCGGCGGCGCCGACCTCACCCCTTACTACCCCTATCTGGAGGATGCCCAGCACTTCCATCGCACCCTCAAGAACGCCTGCGATGGCGTCAACCCCGCCTACTACCAGGTGTTCAAGCCCTGGTGCGACGAATACTTCTTCCTGAAGCACCGCGGCGAGACCCGCGGCGTGGGCGGCATCTTCTACGACTACCAGGACCCTGCCGGTGTGCTCTACAAGGGCCAGGATGGGGCCGGCCGCGCTGCTGCCGAGAGTCAGCGGATCGGGCCGATCGCCCAGAGCTGGGAGCAGCTGTTCCAGCTCGCCAGCGCCTGCGGCAACGCCTTTCTGCCCAGCTATGTGCCGATCGCCGAGAAGCGTCAGCACACGGCCTACGGCGAGCGGGAGCGCCAGTTCCAGCTCTACCGCCGCGGCCGCTACGTGGAGTTCAATCTCGTGTTCGACCGCGGCACCATCTTCGGCCTGCAGACCAACGGCCGCACCGAGTCGATCCTGATGTCACTGCCGCCGCTGGTGCGCTGGGAGTACGGCTACACGGTGGAACCGGGCACCCGGGAGGCCCTGCTCACCGAGCTGTTCACCACACCCCAGGAGTGGCTGGACGACCCAGCCCTCAGCGAACGCTGCGCCCCCCATCAGGCGCTGGGCTGAGCTCCCCAACCACCGGGGGCTCCAGAGCCCTGGCGGGCTCTCGACCCAACCCCCGCTCGATGTCGTCCACCACCCGGGTGGCGATCACGTTGATCGTGGCCTGGCGGCGGCGCGGATCGCGCAGGGCCGACTCCAGAGACCCTTCCAGCTTGCCGATCTCGAGCATGGCAATGCCCCGGCGGGGTGCTCCGAGGCCGCTGCGGTAGCGCAGAGGGTAGGCGCCGAAGCCCTGGGCCAGGCTCTCGTCGATGCGGCTGGGTTGGCGGTGCAGCGGCGGGATCAGGCCCGAGCCCACACCGTCGGGCCCGTAAGCGTCGTAGTGGATCTCCAGGGCGTAGCCGCCGAGCCGGGCGTGCTGGCGACCCACACTCCAGTTGGTGCGCGGGTCATCGCCGTCGGGGATGGTGCGCAGGGGCGGGTCGTAGAAGCGGATCGACAGCCCTCGCTGACGGCCCAGGGCCTCCACGGTCCGGGCCGTCAGCAGATTCCAGTAGAGCTCGTCGCTGATGCCGGGTTGCATGGGTGCTGCCCCTCGCAGGGCCACCGCCTCGCCCGGAGTCCCGGCCCCCGCCATGTTCTGGGAATCGGCGTGGCCGGCCAGCAGCAGGATGTCCACGGTCCCGGGCAAGGGGCGCGAGCCGATCCAGTCCTTGCGGTCGCTCAGGCGGCTGCGGGGACCGG
>SLIG01000158.1 GCA_007135755.1 Cyanobium sp. | reverse complement strand
CCGTGGATCCGGTTGACCCCGTGGATCCGGTTGACCCCGTGGATCCGGTTGACCCCGTGGATCCGGTTGACCCCGTGGATCCGGTTGACCCCGTGGATCCGGTTGACCCCGTGGATCCGGTGAATCCAGGACGAGGAAGAATCCCCCCTCAAGCTCGATCGCGAATTCCCCAAAGAGTTCTCGACAAGATTGATGGCCGAACCCGCACGAAAGACGCTCTGGAGTCCGACACCCTCATCGGCCAGATAGGCCAGCGAGACAGCTTCCGCTGGGATGATCTTTCAGATACCCAACTCAAGAGCTACGACACCATCGTCAATTTCGAGCCTGATGACCGTCTTCGCATCCGCGGCACTCGCTTCAACACCACCCTCAACAGCTCCGCAGGGCGCATCCGGCGGCTCAATGGCAAACAGATCAACAATCTGTTCGCTGACGACAGCTTTGGCGCCGGTGAAGCCGCCGCCTTCAAGGTTCGCGGCATGGATGGCACCTTCGTGGCCCTAAACAACGACCGCACCGGCTTCCAGGCCAAACGCGACGGTTTGATCTTCCTGGAGGGCTTCAACATCAACCAGTCCGGCAACTCCATCACCGTGATCTGAGGGGTTTGCTGCCTTGAGCAGTCAGCCCCAGTGCAGGCTGGTTACCACCGCAGCAGCTGCCATGACCGAACCGATCCACGGCGTGGCGGTGGTGCCCCCCGGCCTGGAGCAGCCGGCGTCAGCCGAGCTGGAGGCCCTCGGCTGCCAAGAGGTGGAGCAGCGCCGGCGCGCCGTGGCCTTCCGCACCGATCTGGCGGGCTACTGCCGGCTGCACCTGCAGGCCCGCCTGCCCTTCCGGCTGCTGCGCCAGCTGGCCCGCTTCCCCTGCCGCAACCGCCAGGAGCTGTATGCCGGGGTGCAGAGCGCCATCCAGACCCTCCCGCTCTGGGAGCAGTGGCTGGCGCCGGAGGCCAGCCTGCGGGTGGATGCCAGCGGCTCGGCCCCGGGCCTGAGCCACAGCCACTACAGCGCCCTGGAAGTGAAGAACGCCCTGGTGGACCTGCAGCGCCAGCTCTTCGGCAGCCGCTCCTCGGTGGATCTGGACGACCCCGACCGCTCCTTCCACCTGCACCTGGGCGGCGGCGAGGCGGTGCTCAGCCTCGACGGCAGCGGCGCCAGCCTGCACCGCCGCGGCTACCGGGCGGCCATGGGTCTGGCGCCCCTGAAGGAAAACCTGGCCGCCGGCCTGATCGCCCTCACCGGCTGGGATGGCTCGGTGCCCCTGGCCGATCCCCTCTGCGGCTCCGGCACCCTGCTGATCGAGGCAGCCCGTCTGGCCCTGGGTCGGGCGCCGGGGCTGGGTCGCCACTTCGCCCTCGAGCGCTGGCCCGATTTCGATGCCGCCCTCTGGCAGCAGGAGCTGGAGGCGGCCCGGGGCCTGGCCCGCGACCGGCTGGCCGATGGTCGGCCCCTGGCACCACTGGTGGGCCTGGAGCGGGAGCCCGAAGTGCTGGCCCAGGCCCGCCACAACGCCGCCGCCGCCGGTGTGGCCCCCTGGATCGAGCTGCAGCACGGCGACTGCCGCGACTTCCAGCCGCCCCCGGGGCCCGGCGTGCTGGTGTGCAACCCGCCTTACGGCGAGCGCCTCGGCGAACCGGGCGAGCTGGAAGCGCTCTACGCCGATCTGGGGGCGATGGTGAAGCAGCGCTGCTCCGGCTGGACGCTGTGGCTGCTGAGCGGTAATCCACAGCTCACCGGCGCCCTGCGGATGAAGGCCAGCCGCCGCATCCCCGTCAGCAACGGCGGCATCGACTGCCGCTGGCTGCGCTACGAGATCCGCTGACCCCAACCCCAGGCGCTGGCATAGACCGCTAGCTTGCCAGCAGATCTTGCTGGCACCGATGAGCACCATCAGCGTGCGGGGCCTGAGTGACCAACAGCTCGCGTCTCTGAAGGAGGAGGCCCTCAGGCAGGGCATCAGCATGAACCGACTGGCCCTGCGTCGCCTGACCCATCCCGAAGGGGGGTCGAATCCACCCAAGGCAACGGAGCTGGATGCCCTGGGGGGCACATGGTCGGAGGAGGAAGCGGCAGCCTTCAGCACAGCCATCGCCCCGCTGGAGCAGGTTGATCCAGAGCTCTGGGCCTGAGCGATGCGCCCGATCGCCCTCGATACGAACACCTACGTGGGTTTCAAGCGAGGCGATGAACGCTGCCTGGAGGTGATCCAGAACGCAGACCGGCTGCTCCTCGGGACAACGGTGATCGGAGAACTGCTGGCGGGGTTTGCCTGCGGTCAGCGGGAGGCGCGCAACAGGCAGGAACTGCGCCAGTTTCTCGATTCCCCTCGTGTTGACAGCCCAACGTTGGGCGCAGCCACAGCCGACGCCTATGCACTGATCTACAGAAATCTGAGAAGGCAGGGTCGCCCCATTCCCACCAACGACCTATGGATCGCGGCGAGCTGCATGGAACACGGGTCGATCCTGTTCACATTGGATGGCCATTTTGAACAGGTGGATGGCCTGCGGCGGATCAGCAGCTGGGCCGATGCCCTTCCCTGACCCTCAGCGCCCCAGCAGGGCCCGGGTGGTCTTGGTGAGGCCGGCGGTGGTCTGGGGCAGGTAGGGGCCCTTGGTGAGCTGGCCGCCGATGCGCAGGAACAGACCCGCCAACGCCAGGTTGAGGGCCGCCAGGGCCAGGGCGCTCTGGATCCAGGTCCAGCCGAAGGCGCCGGGAAGCCAGAGCAGCAACGCCACCTCGGCGGCGATCAGGGCCAGCAGCAGCAGCACCAGGCCGCCGCTGAGCAGCAGGGCGCCGCTGATCAGCCGGCGCTTCTCCCGGTCGGCCTCCTGCAGGGCGATGCGCACGTGCAGGTCCATCACCGAGGTGACCAGGGCGCCCATCCGGCCCATGGTTCCCCGGCGCCCTTCGCCGTTGTCCGCCGCCCCGCTCATGCCGACCGTCTCCCGGAGGTGAGCAGCATGCCCAGCAGCACGCCCACACCAGCGGCAATGCCGATGGCCATCAGCGGTCGCTCCCGCACCGGCTTCTCGATGCGGGGGCGCAGGGTGGCGTTGAGCTCATCGAGCAGCCCCTCAAGCTGCTGCTCCAGGGGCTCGAGGGTCTCGGCCAGGCGGTGGGTCTGCTCCCCTGCCACATCGGCCAGCTCCAGCAGCTGCCGGCGCACCACCGTGGCGGTGCGGCCACTCTGCTCGGCGATCACGTGGGTCACATCATCGAAACTGCCGCGCGTGGCCTCCAGGGTGTGGCGGGCCACCTCCGGCCACTGGCGCTGGATGCGGGGCAGGAGGCTGTCGAAACGCTCGCGGAAACCATCGGCCAGGGCCTGGGCCACCCAGCCATCGGCCCGCGGGGAGCCGCCACCGGTCTCGGCGGTGCTGACCTCCCCCGTGCCGGGCTCCAGGCGCTCGCCGTCAGCGCTGCGGTTGTCCGGGGCTGTGTTGTCCGGGGCGGCGTTGTCTCGGGTGTATGCGTCGTCAGTCATGGCTCATGGGCTGGTCGGCTGGTGGTCGGCCCACCCGGTGGGGGCACCGGCCTGGTTTCAACCTAGGCAGGGCCTTGAGCTTGCGAAACCCTCCGCTACATTTCGGCTGCTCGGCGCACGGGCCTGTTGGTACACATCAATCAGGTTTCGCTGCATCAGTTCAAGTCGTTCGGCGGATCGATGACGATCCCGCTCGACACCGGCTTCACCGTGGTCACCGGCCCCAACGGCTCCGGCAAGAGCAACATCCTCGACGCCGTGCTGTTCTGCCTGGGGCTGGCCAGCAGCCGGGGCATGCGCGCCGAGCGGCTGCCCGACCTGATCAACAGCGCCATGCAGCGGGCCGGGCGGGCGGCGGAAACCGTGGTGAGCGTGCGCTTCGATCTGGGCGACTGGCAACCCGACGACGCCGAAGCGGGCCTGGAGGCGCCTCAGGAGGGGCCCTGGATCCACACCGGCCAGAGCGAATGGACCGTGAGCCGGCGGCTGCGGGTGGCACCCGGCGGCACCTACGCCAGCAGCTTCAGCGCCGATGGCGTGCCCTGCAACCTGCAGCAGCTGCAGACCCAGCTGCGCCGCCTGCGGGTGGATCCGGAGGGCAGCAACGTGGTGATGCAGGGCGACGTCACCCGGATCGTGTCGATGGGTGCCCGCGACCGGCGCACCATCATCGATGAGCTGGCCGGTGTGGCCCTGTTCGACACTCGCATCGAGCAGAGCCGGGGCAAGCTCGAGGAGGTGCAGGAGCGCCAGGAGCGCTGCGCCATCGTGCAGCAGGAGCTGCTGGCCACCCGCCAGAAGCTGGAGCGCGACTGCGCCAAGGCCCGCACCTACCAGCAGCTGCGGGAACGCCTGCTGGAGGGCCGCCGGCGGGAACAGGTGCTCGGTTTCGAGGCGGCCCGTGAGGGTGTGCGCCAGCTTGAGAACCGCCAGCAGAGCCTGCGCGGCCGCCAGCAGAGCGAGCGCGAGGCGATCGCCACCGCCGAGGAGGCCCTTGGCGCCGCCGCCGTCGCCCTGGAGGAGCTCCAGGCCGAGGTGAAGGCCCTGGGGGAAGACCAGCTGCTGGCCGTGCAGGCGGAGTTGGCCGGACTGGAGGCCGGCGCCCGGGAGCTGGCCCGCCAGGCCGAACGCCACCAGCAGCAGGCCGAATCCCTGCAGCAGCAGCGCCAGCAGCTGGGCGACCGCCAGGGGGAGCTGCGCCAGCAGCAGCAGACCCTCGAAGCCAGCGACGATGCGGGCGAGCTGGCCGCAGCCGAGGCGGCCTGCCGCAGTGCCGAGGCCGCCGTGGAGCTCTCCCGGCGGCGGCTCGGGGAGGTGGCCGGCCGCTCCGGCAGCTGGATGGAGGAACAGCAGCGCCGCGGCCAGTTGCGGCAACAGCTCGGCGAGCGGATCAGCCCCCTGGAGGCGGAGCGGGAGCAACGGCAGGAGCGCTGCCGCCAGAACGACAGCCGCTGGGCCGAACTCGATGCCGAGCAACGCCAGGAGAGCGAAGCCCTGGGCCAGGCGCAGCAGCAGCTGGAGGCCCGCGAGCGGGAGCTGGAGCAGCTGGGCCAGCGCAGCAGCAGCGGCCAGGGTCAGGTGCAGGAGCTGGCCGAGGCCCTCGCCCTGCAGCAGCGCACCCGCAGCCGGCTGGAGCAGGAGCAGGCGCAGCTGGAGAAGGAGATCGCCCGCCTCGACAGCCGCCGCGAAACCCTCCACGAAAGCCGGGGCACCGGCGCCCTGCGGGTGCTGCTGGAGGCGGGTCTGGAGGGCATCCACGGCCCGGTGGCCCAGCTGGCGGAGGTGGAGGAGCGCTTCCGGCTGGCCCTGGAGGTGGCCGCCGGCGCCCGCCTGGCCCAGGTGGTGGTGGACGACGACGCCATCGCCGCCCGGGCGATCGAGCTGCTGCGCCAGCGCCGCGCCGGCCGGCTCACCTTCCTGCCGCTCAACAAGATCCGCGGCGGCGCCGGCTCCAGCGGCGGCGGCGCCGCCCTGCAGCGGGGCGCCCAGGCCGGCGGTGGCGCCGGGATGCTGGGCCGCGCCATCGACCTGGTGCGGCACGAGCCGGTCTACGGGGAGGTGTTCCGCTATGTGTTCGGCGACACGCTTGTGTTCAGCGACCTGAGCAGCGCCCGCCGCGAGCTCGGCCGCTGCCGGGCCGTGACCCTCAATGGCGACCTGCTGGAGCGCAGTGGGGCCATGACCGGCGGCAGCCTGCAGCAGCGCAGCGGCCAGCTGAGCTTCGGCAGCAATCCGGAGGGGGATGAGGCCGCCCCCCTGCGCCGCCGGCTGCTGGAGCTGGGCGAGAGCCTGGTGGCCTGCCGCCGCCGGGAAGCGGAGCTGGCCCAGCAGCTGGACACCCTGCGGCCCGAACTCAGCGGCCTGCAGCAGCGCCGCGCGGCCCTGGAGGCCGAATGCGCCTCAGCCCGCCGCGCCGTGGCACCCCGGTTGCAGCAGCAGGAGCAGCGCCAGCAGCGGCTGCAGCAGCTGCGGGAGGCCCTGACGGCCGACCGGCAACGCCTCCAGGAGCTGGCGGCCGAGCTGGAACCGTTGCAGCGCCAGCTGCTGGATCTGCAGCAGGCCGAGGCCAGCAGCCAGGACTCCAGCGATGCCGCCCGCTGGCAGGGGCTGCAGCACGACCTGGAGACTGCCGATCAGGACCTGGCAGCGGCCCGTCAGCGGCGCGATCAACTGCTGGCCGCCCGCCGCGAGCGGGCCCTGGCGGCCGAGCGCCTGCGTCAGCAGGGTGAGGCGCTGAGCGCCGAGGAGCAACGGCTGGTGGCCGCCGTGCAGGCCCTGGTGGAGGAGCGCCGACAGTGGAAGGAGCGCCAGCAGGCCGACCTGGGGCAGCGCCGGGCCCTGGAGGCACGTCAGAGCGACCTGCAGACCCGCTTCGGCGAGCGGCGCCGGCAGCGGGATGCGGCCGAGGCCGCCGTGGCCGCCCAGCGCCAGCAGTTGCAGCAGCGGCAGTGGGAGCTGCAGCGCCTGGGGGAGGACCTCCAGTCACTGGCGGAACAGCTGCGCAGCGAGGCCCTGCGCCTGGAGCAGCTGCAGCGCGAGCTGCCCGATCCACCACCCGAGATCCCCGAGGAGGTGCGCGCCGCGGGGCTGGAGGCCCTGCAGGCCGAACTGCGCAGCCTGCAGGCCCGCATGGAGGCCCTCGAGCCGGTGAACATGCTGGCGCTCGAGGAACTCGCCGAGCTGGAGGGACGCCTGGCCGAGCTGGAGCAGCGCCTGGCGGTGCTCAGCCAGGAGCGCGAGGAGCTGCTGCTGCGCATCGAAACCGTGGCCACCCTGCGTCAGGAGGCCTTCATGGAGGCCTTCACCGCGGTGGATGGCCACTTCCGCACGATCTTCGCCGAACTCTCCGATGGCGAGGGCCACCTGCAGCTGGAGAACCCGGAGGCCCCCCTCGAGGGCGGCCTCACCCTGGTGGCCCACCCCAAGGGCAAGGCGGTGCGCCGCCTCAATGCCATGAGCGGGGGCGAGAAGTCACTCACCGCCCTGAGCTTCCTGTTTGCCCTGCAGCGCTTCCGTCCCTCGCCCTTCTACGCCTTCGACGAGGTGGACAGCTTTCTCGACGGCGTGAACGTGGAGCGGCTGGCCGGCCTGATCGCCCGACAGGCCCACCAGGCCCAGTTCATGGTGGTGAGCCACCGGCGGCCCATGATCGCCGCGGCCACCCGCACCATCGGCGTGACCCAGGCCCGCGGCGCCCACACGCAGGTGGTGGGTTTACCGCCAGCCGCGTAACCGTTTGCCTTGGGGGAGAATGCGCCAATGACCAGCACTCCGCCCGGGGGCGACCGCCTCGTCCCGTCCAGTGATCCCCTGGCCGATCCCCCCAGCGACCGGCTCTGGCTGCGCTCGGAGCTGATGGGCACCCAGGTGATCACCCGCGACAGCGGCCGGCGCCTCGGCGTGGTGGGCGAGGTGGTGGTGGACATCGACCGGCGCGAGGTGGTGGCCCTGGGCCTGCGCGACAACCCGCTCACCCGCTTCCTGCCCGGCCTGCCCCGCTGGATGCCCCTCGACCGCATCCGCCAGGTGGGCGATGTGATCCTGGTGGACTCCGCCGATTCCCTGGCCGAAAGCTTCAACCCGGAGCGCTACAGCAAGGTGATCAACTGCCAGGTGGTCACGGAGGCCGGCGAGCAGCTGGGCAAGGTGCTGGGCTTCAGCTTCGACATCGAAACCGGAGAGCTCACCACCCTGGTGCTCGCCGCCCTCGGGGTGCCCCTGCTGGGGGAGGGGGTGCTGAGCACCTGGGAGCTGCCGGTGGAGGAGATCGTGAGCAGTGGCAGCGACCGGATCATCGTGTACGAGGGGGCCGAGGACAAGCTCAAGCAGCTCGGCAGCGGCCTGCTGGAGAAGCTGGGCATCGGCGGCCCCAGCTGGGAGCAGGAGGAGCGGGAGCGCTACCGAGGCTCGATGGTGCCGGTGGAGAACCAGCTGGCCGCGGGCCTGCCGGCTGCCCAGCCGGAGCAGCGCCGCATCCAGCCCGCCAGCGCCAACGCCTTCGAGCCCGAGGACGACTACGACTACGTGGAGGTGGAGCAGCGCCGCGAACGGGAACCCCTGCGCCAGCGCCGCTACCTCGATGACGACGACGCACCCCGTGAACGGGGCTACCGGCGTGAGCTGGCCGAGCCCATGGGGGAGCGGGCGGCCCCCCTCGACGAGGACCCGATCCAGCCGCGGCCCAGAGCTGAGCGGCCGGCGGCCCCACCACGGAGACGGCCACCGGCGCCGGTCAACCGGGAGCCGCTGGATGTGGAGGTCGATGACCTCGGCGACCCCTGGTGATCGCCAGCGGGCGCCGCTCAGGCGGGCCTGAACTCCAGGGACGCGGAATTCACGCAGTGGCGGTCGCCGGTGGGAGCGGGCCCGTCGCCGAACACATGCCCCAGGTGGGCGTCGCAGTTGGCGCAGCGGATCTCCGAGCGCACCATGCCGTGGCTGCGGTCGACGAGGGTGCGGATGGCCTCCGGTTGGATGCCGGCCCAGAAGCTGGGCCAGCCCGTGCCGGAGTCGAACTTGGTGGAACTGCTGAACAGGGGGGTGCCGCAGCACACGCAGTGGTAGGTGCCGGTGCCCTTGTGGTTCCAGTACTGGCCGCTGAAGGCCCGCTCGGTGCCGCCCTGGCGGGTGATGCGGAACTGCTCGGGGGTGAGCTTCTGGCGCCACACCTCCTCGCCGGCGTCGCGGCTGAGGCCGCTGTCGAGGCCACAGGCCGAGGCGGCGCTGGGGGTGGATTCAGGGGGGGTGGAGGCCGGCATGGAGCATGCAAGGAGTGATGGGCAGACCCTAGGAATCGGCGCCCTCCGGCGGCAGCAGCTCCTGCACCAGCGCCGCCAGGGCCGCCACCGCGCCTGTCTCGCCGCGCAGGCCGCGCAAGTCCTGGCGCAGGTCTTCCAGGCGCTCGGGCCGGGAGAGCCAGTCGGCACTTTCGGCGGCGATCTGGGCCGGTGAAATCGCCCCCACCCGCTCCGGCACCAGCAGCCGGCCGGCGTGGATGTTGGGCAGGGCCATCGGGGTCCGCCGCCGCAGCCGCCAGGCGCTGAGCGCGCGGCCCAGCAGCGCGCCCAGCCCAGGCAGCCGCGCCAGCCAGCCCGCCAGGCCATCCCAGGCCCGCATCACCTCCGGATGCTGGGTGGGCACCAGCACCAGCATCGGCACCCCCAGGCCCGCCAGCTCGGCGGTGTTGGCGCCCACGGTGGTGAGGGCCAGGGCGCACTGGCTCAGGGGTCCGTGGGCCGGAGCCGCACGCACCAGCTCGATGCGGGTGCCGGCGGGGGTGACCAGCGCCACCCCATCGTTCTCCAGCAGCGTGGAGAGCAGCGGCCGGGGCACTCCGGAGGCGTAGCGGCGGGCGATCGGGTTGGCGGCACCGGCGCACTGCAGCAGCTCCGCCAGGCTGGTGGTGGGCGCCAGGGGCAGCAGGAACCGGCAGCCGGGCCGCAGCGCCGCCAGCCGGTCGGCCGTCTCCAGCAGAAAGGGCACGCCCACCAGCAACTTGGCCCGCTTGGACCCCGGCAGCAGGGCCACCCACTCGCCGGCGGGCAGGGGGGCCTCCCGGCGGGCCTGCTCACCCAGATCCGCCATCAGATCACCCACCACCGTGCAGCGCGACCGCCACCGGGGTGCCAGGCGCGCCGCGGCCCGGGGCCCCATGGCGGCGATGCGGTCGTTCCAGCGCGGCCAGCGGGCCAGCCATTCCGCGTAGGTGAGGTGGCGGTAGCCCAGGCGCGCCGAAAGCAGCACCGTCCAGAACTGGTCGCCGCCCAGGAACACCACCACCCCCCGCCGGGGCCAGGGTCCCCTGCGGCCCGGGCGCAGCAGCAGGGCCCAGAAGCGCCGCGCCGGCGTGATGCGCTCAAACAGGCCCCAGTCCGCCGCCACTCCGTGCTCGCGGCCGGTGCCGTTGGGGCAGGGCACCAGCACCAGGTGCAGGGCGCCGACACTGGCGGCGGCGCGGGGCCGCAGTGGCAACTGGCGGTGCAGTCCCAGGGCCAGGGGGCGCACCCAGGTGGTGAGCTCGCCGGGACCGTTGCTCACCAGGATGATGGCGAACGGCTCAGGTGCGCACGGCTCTGGTGCCCACCGCTCTGGGGCGTACGGCTCAGGCGTGACGGCTCAGGGCTGGAAAGAAAAATGCGGATGGCGAGACTTGAACTCGCAAGGCCGAAGCCACACGCCCCTCAAACGTGCGTGTCTACCAATTCCACCACATCCGCCGATGGGCCGGCTCCGGACGGACATCCAGTGCCGTCACGCAATATACCCATCGCCCTGCCCGCCCTCCTTGGGGAAGGGAAGGGGGGGGCTCTGTGAGCGCTGATACAGTCCGCTGCGGCCTGGTTGAGCAGAGACGCGGCGCATGCCCATCGGCAAGTTGCTGATCGCCAACCGTGGCGAAATCGCCCTGCGGATCCTGCGCAGCTGCCGCGAACTGGGCATCCCCACCGTGGCCGTGTACAGCACGGTGGATCGCAACGCCCTGCACGTGCAGCTCGCCGATGAAACGGTGTGCGTGGGCGAGGCGCCCAGCGCCAAGAGCTACCTCAACATCCCCAACATCCTGGCGGCGGCCACCTCCCGGGGAGCCGATGCCATCCATCCCGGCTACGGTTTCCTGGCGGAGAACGACCGCTTCGCCGAGATCTGCGCCGACCACGGCATCACCTTCGTGGGGCCGTCGCCCGAGGCGATCCGCTCGATGGGCGACAAGTCGACCGCCAAGGCCACCATGCAGCGGGTTGGGGTGCCCACCATCCCCGGCAGCGAGGGACTGCTGGCCTCGGTGCAGGAGGCCCGCGACCTGGCCGGCGAGATGGGCTACCCGGTGATGATCAAGGCCACCGCCGGCGGCGGCGGCCGGGGCATGCGGCTGGTGAACGGCCCCGACCAGCTCGAGAGCCTGTTCAAGGCGGCCCAGGGGGAGGCGGAGGCGGCCTTCGGCAACCCGGGCCTGTACATGGAGAAGTTCATCGACCGGCCCCGGCACGTGGAGGTGCAGGTGCTGGCCGACCGCCACGGCAACGTGATCCACCTGGGGGAGCGCGACTGCTCGATCCAGCGCCGCCACCAGAAGCTGCTGGAGGAGGCGCCGAGCGTGGCCATCAACGCCGATCTCCGCCGCCAGATGGGCGATGCGGCGGTGGCCGTGGCCCGAGCCATCAGCTACGAGGGCGCAGGCACCGTGGAGTTCCTGGTGGACCGCAGCGGGGCGTTCTATTTCATGGAGATGAACACCCGCATCCAGGTGGAGCATCCGGTCACCGAGATGGTCACCGGCGTGGATCTGATCGCCGAGCAGCTGCGCATCGCAGGCGGTGAGCCCCTGTCGGTGAGGCAGGAGGACATCAAGCTCTGCGGCCACGCCATCGAGGTGCGCATCAACGCCGAGGATCCGCGCCAGAACTTCCGCCCCGCCCCCGGCCGCATCACCGGCTGGCTGCCCCCCGGCGGCCCCGGGGTGCGCTTCGACAGCCACGTGTACACGGGCTACGAAATCCCGCCCTTCTACGACTCCCTGATCGGCAAGCTGATCGTGTGGGGGGTGGACCGCGACCATGCCCTGCGCCGACTGCGCCGGGCCCTCTCCGAATGCGCCGTCACCGGCATTCCCACCACCATCGACTTCCACCTGCAGCTGATCGAGCGGCCCGAGTTCCAGGCCGGCGATGTGCACACCAAATTCGTGGAAGAAGACATGCTGCCGATGACCTGAGGGGCCGGCAGCCCCCCAGCCGGCTCAGGCCACCGTGAGTGCGCGCTGCATCAGCTGGGTCAGCAGCCCCTGCTGACCCACCAGCAGCTCCCGCAGGAGGCTGATCAGGCCCACCCACACCACCGGCGTCACATCGACGCCGCCGATGGGCTGGATCAGCCGCCGCGTGGGCCCCAGCAGCGGCTCGGTGGGCCAGGCGATCACCCGCAGGGCACCCTTCTGAAGATCCAGCTGGGGATACCAGGTGAGCACGATGCGGAACAGGAACAGCAGGGTCCACAACGCCAGAAGCAGGCCCAGCAGCAGGTGGCCCCAGGCCAGGGGGGAGGTGGGCAGAGCCGTCACAAACCTCTAAGCATCGGCGGGCTCAGCGTAGGGATCCGGAGCCACTGCCTAGGATCGCCGAGAATCATGAGCATCCTCGGCGCGCTCCCCATGACCCCATCCCTGGCCAACTTCCTCAGCAGCCTCGTGTGGGGCGCTGTGATCGTGGTGGTGCCCATCTCCGTGGCTCTGGTGCTGATCAGCCAGACCGACCAGGTGGACCGGCGCCTCTGAGGTCTGAGTTCGGGCTTCGGAGCTTGGCCTCCTCAGACTTGGCCCCTGAAACTTGGGCCCTGAAATTGGCCCCTGAAAGCAAGAGCGCATGGGGCCCGGGAGGGGCAACGGGCCGCGCCCTCCCTAGACTGGGCGCACGCTCCGCCGGAGGCCGGTTGTGGTCAATGCCAGTCTGAATTGGGCCAGCATCGTTGGCATCGTGCTGGCGGTGGGCGGTGCGCTGCTCTACTTCATGCGCAACTTCAAGCCTGCACTGGCGCGTGACTACGACGTTTTTTTCGCGGCAGTAGGCCTCCTCTGCGGCGGCATCCTCTTCTTCCAGGGCTGGCGCCTCGATCCGATCCTCCAGTTCGGTCAGTTCCTGCTGGCCGGCACCACGGTGTTCTTCGCCTACGAGAGCGTGCGCCTGCGCGGGGTGACCACCGAGCAGGCCCGCCGCTCCGCCTACTTCGACGACGATGAGCCCATGGCTGGCCCGCCTCCGTACCGCCCGCGCATGGGGGGCAGGGACTGGGAAGAGGAGCCAACCGAGCGTCTCGATGAACCTCAGCCCCTGCGCAGGCGCATCCCGGCCCGTGGCCCCGACGAGGCCGACGAAGACTTCTACCGCCCCCGCCGGACCAGCCGGGCCGCCATTCCCGAGCGTGCCGCCAGCCGCCGGGATCAGCCCAGTCGCCCAGCCGCAGGCGGCTGGGATGACGACGATCGAGGCGGCGCCCAGGCGCCGCGCCGCTACAGCGCCGGCCGTCCCAGTGGGGCCCCGGAGTTCGGCAGCCGCCGCCGCGATCGTGACAGCCAGGGTGAGACGCGCCGCGGCAGCCGCCCGGCGGCGGCCAGCGACACCATGCCCCGCTCCAGCCGACGCGGCGCTGCCGGCCCCGCCACCGGCGCCGGGGCCGCAACCGCAGGCAGCGCACCGGATCCAGGCCGGGCCGGGATTCCCCAGGGCTCACCGATCCGCTCCCGCGGCGCCGACGCCTCCGCCATCAGCGACGCCGACTACAGCCCGGTGGGCCGGAGCGCCCGCCCCCAGGCCCCTGCTGCCAGTGGCGCCGAGGGCCGCAGCCGCGACAACTCCTCCCGATTCGACGACTGAGCTGCAGGCTCAAGCGTGCGCGCCCAACTGATGGCGGCCGGGCTGGCCAGCCTGAGAGGCCTCAGCGTGCTGCTGGCGGCCCTTGTGCTCAGCGGCTGCGATCTGGGAGCGAGCCGACGGGCTCCGGACGTGGGGCCCGGGGGCGGCAACCGCATCGATCCCGCCCTCAGCGGCGACGGCCGCCTGCTGGCCTCCGTGCTGGAGCGCGACGGCCAGGGCCAGGTGATCGTGCAGCAGCAGCCAGGCCGGGGGCTGCGCCCCTTGCGGCTGCGACGACGCCAGCCCCACGGCTCCCCGAGCCTGAGCTGGAATGGCCGCTACCTGGCGGTGCTGGTGCAGGAGGGCGCTCAGCGCCGGGCGGTGATTGAGGATCGGCTGCGCGGCCGTCTGCTGCGGCTGCCGCTGCCGCCCGGCAGCCAGCCCGAGCGCCTGAGCCTGGCCAGCGATGGCACGCGGCTGGCGGTGCAGCTGCTGCGCAACGGCCGCCGCCAGGTGGAGGTGTTCGACCTCCGCGGCCTGCTGGAGCGGGATCTGCCCCCAGGTCAGGCGGTGCTGGGCGGCGGAGCAGGGCAGCCATGAGCCCGCCACGGGCCCAGGCGTCATGCCCGCCGCTGGTCGCCCTGGCCGCTGCGGCCCTGCTGGCGGCGATCGCGGGCTGTGGCGGCGAGCGTCCTCGGCCCCTGGTGGGGCTCAACCGGCAGCTGGCGGGGGAGGACAGCAGCCGGGAACCGGCGCTGGCGGGGCGCTGGCTGGCCCTGATCAGCACCCGGGAGGGCCGCGACCGGGTGCAGCTGGTGGATGTGGAGCGCAACGCGCAGCTGCCGCTGCCGGGCCTGAACCGTCCCGATGCCCAGCTGCTGAGCGTGTCGGTGGACCTGGCCGGTGAGCGGCTGGCCCTGGTGCGCCAGCTGGAGGGACGCACCGAACTGGTGCTCTATCAGCGCTCCCAGGGAAGCCTGCGACAGCTGCCGATCAGCCCGGCCGGGGTGCCCCGGCGGGTGCAGCTGCGCGCCGATGGCCGCCAGCTGGCCGTGGAGGTGAGCCGGAATGGGCTCTGGCAGATCGACCTGCTCAGCCTGCCCTGAGCGTCAGGGCACCAGGCCGGCCCAACGCAGAAACGTCTCACCGCTCAGGGCCTCGATCAGCAGCACGGCGCTGAAGCCCACCATGGCGAAGCGACCGTTCACCCGCTCGGCATAGGCACTCCAACCGAAGGCAGGCACCTCGGAGGTGGTGGCACTGGTGGCCGGCACCTGGGAGTCGACCGACGGGGACTGGGCGGTCTGGGGATCGGCTGAAGCGTCGGAGGACATGGGGGCGGAGGTGTCAGCAGGGGCGCCGGCAGCAGGGCCAGCGGATGCTTCAGACATTGGCACCGAAGACGTAGCCCTTGGCGGGCAGCAGCCGCCAGTGTCCCGTACCGTCCAGCTCCAGCACCGTGTCGTGGAACTCGGTGAGGGTGGGGCGGTGGCCCACGCTCACAAAGGCGATGTCGCGCTCCTGCAGCAGGTGGTAGAGGTGGCGCTCGGTGGCCACATCGAGGGCGCTGGTGGCCTCATCCAGCACCACGATGCGGGGGGCATTGAGGAGGAGGCGGGCGAAGGCCAGGCGCTGCTGCTCGCCAAGGGAGAGCAGGCGGGGCCAGTCCTGCTTGATGTCCAGGTCGGGATAGCGATGCACCAGCTCCGGCAGACGCACCTCCGAGAGCACATGGCGCAGCTGCTCGTCGCTGAAGCGCTCCGGCGGCATCGGGTAGCAGAGCTGCTCCCGCAGGCTGCCCAGCAGCATGTAGGGCTTCTGGGGGATGAACAGCAGCTCCCCTTCCTTGGGCCGCTCCACCTCACCGGCCGCCGGTGGCCACAGCCCGCTCACCAGGCGCAGGAAGGAGGTTTTGCCGCAGCCCGATGGGCCCACCACCAGCAGGCGCTGGTTGCGGTCCACCTCCAGGCTGAGGTCGTGCACGAGGGTGCGGGTGCTGTGGGGCGGCACCAGATCCACGTGCCTCACCAGGATCGAATCGGATCGCAGCCCCGACCTGACGCCGTTGCCCCCCCCCGCCAGGGCGTACTCACCGCTGATCTCATCCACTTTGCTCTGGAAGCCCTCCAGGCGGCTGATGGAGGCGGAGAAGGCCGCCAGCCGGTCGATGTTGTTGACGATGTAACTAACCGAGAACAGCACCTGGGAGAAAGCGATGCTGGCCTGCCCGAAAACGCCGAAATCAACCTCCCTGGCGAAGTAGATGGGGGCAATCACCAGCCAGGGCAGGAAGCGGGAGAAGTAGTCGTAGGAACGCTGGATCACACTGATCAGAGCCTCCCAGATGATCAGACGGTTGTAGTTCTGGATGGCACCATCCAGGCGCCGCACCGCTTCGCGCGACTCCTGCTTCTCACCCCGGTAGAAGGCGATGGATTCGGCGTTGTCGCGGATGTGAACGAGGCCGTAGCGGAAGTTGGCCTCGAGCTTGAGCTGCTGGTAGTTGAGCTGCACCAGCTTGCGGCTGGCAAACACGATCACCGCCGTGCCACCAACGGAATACACCAGCAACAGCAGCGCCAGCCGGTCGCTGATGCTCCACAGCACGATGATGAAGCTGATGAAGGTGAGCAGGGCCGAGAGCACCTCCACCGTCACACTCAGGCTGGTGCGGGTGAAGCTGTCGGTGTCCTGGGCGATGCGTTGGTCGGGATTGTCGATCTCCTCGGCCGATTCATCGTTCGGGTTGAGCTCGTAGTAGGCCCGGTTGCTGAGGTAGCGGCCCAGCAACCGGCCGCTGAGCCATTCACGCCAGAGCAGACCCAGCTTTGGGATCAGGTAACTCTGCAGGGCCCGGATCGGCAGGGCCAGCATCAGGCAGAAGGCGTAGATGCCGACGATCTTCCAGAAGTTGTCCTGATCGAACGCCACCAGGGCGTTGTCGACGTTGCGGGCGATGAAACTGATGCCCACATTGATGCCGTTGATCACCAGGATCAGCAGCAGGATCACCCCCAGCAGGGTCCAGGGCACCCAGCGGCCCTGGCGCAGCTTGGTGCGCATGGCGGCGAACGTGGCCAGCCCAGCGGCCATCAGCGCCATCACCACCGCCCCCCAGGGGCTGCGCCAGAGGGAGGCCACCTGCTCCGGCACACCGGGCAGGAAGCGGCCACGAAGCTCGGGAATCACCGCCCCGGTGAGGGCCACCACGCCGGTGAGCAGCAGCAGGGTGAGACCCACCACCACCGTCACCAGGGCCAGCACCAGCAGGGGGAACTGCCAGGCCCGGGTGTCCTCCACCGGCAGGAAGTAAGGCTGGGCCAGACGCTGCAGCTTGGTCAGCTGGCTGCGGAGGGCCTTGAGGGGGTTCATGCGGGGTGTCAGGTGACGCCCATTCTCACCACTGCGGTCGGGCCGGCGCGCTCAGGCTCCGGCCACTCAGCCCGGCGGCCAGGCCAGGGGACGCCCACCGATCACATGCACGTGGAGGTGGAACACGCTCTGGCCCGCCTCAGCGCCGGAGTTGATCACCGTGCGGAAGCCGCTCAGACCCTCCTGCCGGGCCACCTGAGCCGCGACCAGCAGCAGGTGACCGAGCAGCGGGGCCTGCTCGGGAACGGCCTCATCGAGACGGGCGATGGACTGGCGGGGGATCACCAGCACGTGCACCGGCGCCTGGGGGGCCACGTCCCGGAAGGCCAGGCAGTGCTCGTCGGCATACACCTGGTCGCAGGGGATCTCACCGCGCAGGATGCGTCCGAAGATCGAGTCGTTCCGGTCCTGAAGCGGGTCGGCGGCGGCCATGGCGGAGGGAGGCTGGCTGGGGGCTGCGGTGACGCGGGTGGCACTGGTGAAGCAGTGGCCCCAAGGGGATGTTGGCACGATGCAGCAGCGCCGCGCTGCTGGGGCTGGAGGCCCTCACGGTGAGCGTGGAGGTGGATCTGGGTCCGGGCCTTCCCGCCCTGCAGATGGTGGGCCTGGCCGGCACGTCGGTGCAGGAGGCCCGCGAGCGGGTGCGTTCGGCCCTGCGCCACAGCGGCTTTCGGGTGCCCCTGGGCCGGGTGGTGGTGAACCTGGCCCCGGCCGATCTGCGCAAGGAGGGGCCCGGTTTTGATCTGCCCGTGGCCCTGGGGCTGCTGATCGCCAGCGGGCAACTGCCGCCCCAGGCCCTGGAGGGGGTGTGGAGCAGCGGTGAGCTGTCCCTCGACGGCCAGCTGCGGCCGGTGCGCGGAGCCCTGGCGGTGGCGCTGCGGGCCCGCTCCGAAGGGGCCAGGGCCCTGCTGGTGCCGCAGGCCAACGCCGCCGAGGCGGCCCTGGTGGACGGCCTTCAGGTGTGGGGGGTGGCACACCTCACAGAGGCGGTGCGGCAGCTGCGGGAACCAGCCACGGCCACCCCGGCCCTGCGGCCCCACGCCGTCGGCAGCCAGGAACGGCGTGGTGGACCCGACCTGGCCGATGTCCACGGCCAGCCCCACGGCCGGCGGGCCCTGGAGATCGCCGCCGCTGGAGGCCATCACCTGCTGCTGGTTGGGCCACCGGGGAGCGGCAAGACGATGCTGGCCCGCTGCCTGGGTGGCCTGCTGCCGCCGCTGAACCGGGAGCAGGCCCTGGAACTCACCCGCATCCACTCGGTGGCCGGACTGCTGGAGCCGGGGAGGGGCCTGGTGGGCGAGCGGCCTTTTCGCTCCCCTCACCACAGCTGCTCGGGCGCCGCCCTGATCGGCGGCGGCTCCATCCCCCGGCCCGGCGAGCTGGCCCTCGCCCACCACGGCGTGCTGTTTCTCGATGAACTCAGTGAGTTCCGCGGCGGCGTGCTCGACCTGCTGCGCCAGCCCCTGGAAGAGGGAGAGATCTGGATTCACCGCTGCCGGCAGCGCAGCCGCTTCCCCTGCGCCATCACCCTGGTGGGAGCGTCCAATCCCTGCGCCTGCGGCTGGTATGGCGATCCGGAGCGGGAATGCCGCTGCAGCGAGGGGGAACGGCGGCGCTACTGGGGCCGCCTTTCCGGCCCGCTGCTCGATCGCATCGACCTGCAGGTGGTGATGCGGCGGCCCCAGGCCCAGGCGCTGGCGGCGCCGTACCGCAGCGGCAGAGAGAGCAGCGGCAGAGACGGCCGCGGCAAACGGCCATCCACGCCTGAAGCAACGGCAGCCGTGTCCCAGCGGGTGACAGCGGCCCACCAGCGCATGACCAGCCGCAATCCAGGTGGCATCAGCAACGCCCGGTTGAGCGGCGCGGCCCTGCAGGAGGTGCTCGAGCTGGAGCCCCAGGCCCTGGCGCTCTGGGAGCTGGCCCTGGGGCAACGGCGGCTCACGGCCAGGGGCGGCGAACGGCTGCTGCGGGTGGCCCGCACGATCAGCGACCTCGACGACCAGCCCGGCGTTGGACCAGCGGCGGTGGCCGAAGCCCTCACCTACCGCAGCTTCGACGGCCTGGAGGAGAGCTGATGGCGATGGGCCTCAGCGGCGGCGGCGGCGCTGCTGAGCCTTGCGCTTGTATTTCTCGGTGGGCGTTTCGTGGTGGCGCAGCCGCTTGAGGTCGGCAAAGATGCCAGCTCTGGACACCTGGCGCTTGAAGCGGCGCAGGGCCGACTCGATGCCTTCGTTTTCGCCGACGGTGACCTGGGTCATGAAGCTGGGTGCGTCTCGCAGAGTGGATCAAACTAGCAACAGGGCCATCAGGCCCCTGGCCGGCGTCGGCTTCAGAGGCCGCGGAAGCCAGGATCGTTGATCAACTCGTCACTGCCGAGCTGCACGTCCAGGGGCACCGGCCCCTCGGCGGCGCCGGGCGGCGGCGCTTCGGCCTCCAGCTCCAGCTCCATGACGGCGGGATCGTCGCCCGGCCAGTTGGCGCGGAAGAAGTACACGTGACCAAGGTTGCGGCCGTTGTAGGCCCGCCGCTTGAGCTGCCAGCCCGGCTCCAGCACGAGCTTCAGGTAGTCCGTACCGGGGCCGTTGGTGCGGGCCACCACCATCTCGGGGCCGATGCCGGAGCGGGTGGGCACCGCCAGCAGGAGGTTGTCGTCGTTGAAGCGCACGACGCTCAGCCGGTAGCCGGGGGCCAGATCGGTGTCGCCGATGCGCACTGAGTAGCCGTTGGCATCGAGGTAGCGGCTGCAGATGCCGGTGAAATCGAAGGTGGCCAGCAACGGCTCCACCACCGCAGGCTGGCCGCCGTTGACGGCGAAACAGGCACGGCGGTCGTTGAGCTGCTCATACACGTTGAGCTGGGCGCGCTCCCCATTGCCGATCGGTGCCGCCACCACGGCGAAGTTCGCGGGATTGAGCTCGGCGGTCTGGAACAACGACACAGCGCGGACGGCCTGCGGCGCCGGTACAGCGGCCAGAGCCGAAAGACCCAGCGTGGCCAGGACTGCGGCCATCGGGGCGGGAAGCAGCGCGGGCTGGGGCATGGCAGGGAGACCGGGCAGGGGGCCATGGTATGCAAGTCCGCCCGCGCGCACCAGGGGCCGCCCGTGGCCTCAGGCGGGCTTGTTGATGCGAATGGCCACCAGCAGGGTGGCCACCGTGCCGGGGAGGCTCAGAGCCAGGATCCAACGGGTGGGCCCGAGCCCCAGGTTGGGATCGCCGTAGGCGAGCTCGAACACACAGCCGGTGGCGGCGATCCCCAGCACGCAGGCCAGGGCCAGGAACAGGCCGGCCAGAGGTTTCATCGGCATGGCGCGCTCAGCGGATGGACTGCACGTCGCCGCGCTGGAAACCGTGCTCCTGGAGCTCACTGTTGAGGCTGAGCTCATCGGTGACCCGGTCGACGAAGAGGACGCCGTTGAGATGATCCATCTCATGCTGGATGCAGCGGCCGAGCAGGCCATCGGCCTTGAGGCGGCGGGGACGGCCCATCTCGTCGCGGTAATTGACCTCCACCGTGGACGGGCGAACCACATCGAGGTAGACCCCGGGAATGCTCAGGCATCCCTCCTCGTAGCTGTCCAGGCCAGAGCCGAAGGAGCGGATCTCCGGGTTGATCAGCACAAGCGGCGGGCTGGCGGAGTTCTCGGGATCGAGATCGATCACCAGCAGCTGTTTGTGCACCCCCACCTGGGGGGCGGCCAGGCCGATGCCCTTGGCGGCATACATGCTGCGCAGCATGTCGCGGGCCAGCTCACGCACCGCATCGTCCACCTTGCCGATGCGTTTGGCGGGCGTGCGCAGCACCCGATCCCCCAGGGTGTGAATCGGCAGAGGGGGCTCGGCCAGGGGCTGCTTGGGCACCTGCACCGTGCGGCCGGGTTGCTCCGCCGTTCGGGCCATCTGGGCGAAGCTGCGTGCCAACGCTCTCACTCACGGGGTTGTGCCAGTTTAAGGCGGATTCACCGGGAACCGGACGCGGCATCCCCCATGCGGCAGTCGATGCGGCAGTCGGACCCCGAGGGCCAGCCCCCGCCCCTGCCTGCAGCGCAGGTGGTGGGACGCAGGCCCGGTCTGCGTGAGCCGTTGCTGAGCGACAGGCGGCTGTTCTGGCTGGAGCAGCGCCCCCAGGAGGGGGGCCGCACCACCTTGATGGTGCGCGCCGCTGGGGCCGGGCCCGGCGCAGCGCTGGAGGTCACACCACCGCCCTGGAACCTGCGCAGCCGGGTGCATGCCTATGGGGGCGGCAGCTACTGCGTCGGCGGCGACACGCTGGTGTTCGTGCACGACGGCGACCGCTGCCTCTGGCGCTGCCAGCTGGATCCGGGCAGCGGCGGGCCGCAGGGGCAGCCCGAGGCCCTCACCATCCCCGCCGAGCGGGCCTTCGCCGACGGGCTGATCGACGCCACCCGGCAGCGCTGGATCGGCGTGATGGAAGCCGGGGAACGCGACTGGCTGGTGGCGGTGCCCCTGCAGGGCGGCGAGCCCGTTGTGCTGCACCGGCCCGCCGATTTCTGCGGCTACGCCTGCCTCAGCCCCGACGGCGGCCAGCTGGCCTGGGTGGAGTGGCAGCAGCCGCACATGCCCTGGGAGCGCAGCCAGCTGTGGCTGGCCGACCTGGGCGCCGACGGCACGGTGCGCCACCCCCGGCCGGTGGCCGGCTCCGGCGCCGGGGACCCCCGGGCGATCTCGGTGTTTCAGCCCCTCTGGCTGAACGCCGATGAGCTGGTGGTGGCCAGCGATGCCAGCGGCTGGTGGAACCTGCAGCGGCTGCGCACCCGCTCCGGGCGCTGGCAGAACCTGCTGCCGATGGCAGCCGAGTTCGCCATGCCCCAGTGGGTCTACGGCATGCGCACCACGGCCTGGGATGGGCGCCAGCTGATCGCCGCGGCCTGTCGGGAGGGCGTCTGGGAGCTGGGCCGGGTGGCCCTGGAGGAGGAACTGGTGGGCAGGGCCGAAGCCTGGCAGCCGCTGGGCCTGCCCTTCGCCGATCTGGCCGGCCTCAGCGCCCGGGATGGCCGGCTGGTGGCCGTGGCCAGCTCCGCCACCACGCTCGAGGGCCTGCTGGAGCTGGACCTGGCCAGCGGCCGCTGGCAGCACAGTCCCGTGGGCCCCTGCCCGCTGGCGGCGGCAGCGATCAGTCGGCCCCAGGCCTGGTGGTTCGACGGCCACGGCGGTGCCCGCACCCACGCCTGGTACTACCCGCCGATCGGCGGCGCCACGGCCCACTCCCCCCTGCTGGTGAAGGGCCACAGCGGACCCACCGGCATGGCCCGCCCGGGGCTGAACCTGGCCATCCAGTTCTGGACCAGCCGCGGCTGGGGGGTGGTGGATGTGAACTACGGCGGCTCCACCGGCTTCGGCCGCGCCTACCGGGAGCGGCTCGACGGCCAGTGGGGGGTGGCCGATGTGGCCGACTGCGCCGCCGCCGCCCGCTCCCTGGTGGCGGCGGGCCTGGCCAGCTCCGAACGCATCGCGATCGAGGGGGGCAGTGCCGGCGGCTTCACCGCCCTGGCGGCCCTGTGCTTCAGCGACGTCTTCCGGGCCGCCGCCTGCCGTTATCCCGTCTGCGATCCGGCAGCGCTGGCGGTGCACGATCACCGCTTCGAGGCGCGCTACCTCGATGGCCTGATCGGACCCTGGCCCGAGGCCGCGGCCACCTACGCGGCCCGCTCACCGCTGGCCCATGCCGAGCGCATCCGCTGCCCGGTGATCCTCTTTCAGGGGCTGGAGGACACCGTGGTGCCCCCGGAGCAGACCGAGCGCATGGCGCTGGCCCTGACCGCCAACCGCGTCCCCGTGCAGGTGCACCTCTTCCCCGGCGAGGGCCATGGCTTCCGCGACGGGGCGGTGCAGCGGCAGGTGCTGGAGGCCACCGTGACCTTCTTCAACCGCCAGTTCGGTCTGGCCAACCCGTGACCATCCTGTCCACCCTGTCACTGGTGGCGCTGGCCTTCGCCGCCCTGGGGCTGCTGCTGGCGCTGGGACGGGCGATCGGCCCGGCCCTTGGGCTGCAGCGGCTGGGGCTGCCGGCGGCGGTGGTGGCCGGGCTGCTGGGGTTGGCGATCGGCCCCCAGGGTCCCTGGCCGCTGCTGCCACCAGCAGTGGAGGAGCTCTGGGCCCGCCTGCCCACGATCCTGCTCACCCTGGTGTTCGCCACCCTGATGCTGGGGCGCCCCCTGCCGGCCCTGCAGCGCTTCTGGCGTCCCGCCGCCGCCCAGACCCTGCTGGGCCTGACCCTGGGCTTCGGCCAGTACCTGATGGGGGCCCTGGCGGTGCTGCTGGTGCTGGGCCCGTTGCTGGGGGTGGATCCGCTGATGGCCTGCCTGATCGAGGTGGGCTTTGAGGGCGGCCATGGCAGCGCGGCGGTGATGGGGCCCATCTATGCCGACCTGGGCTTCGGCGAAGGCAGCGACCTGGGGCTGGCCATGGCCACCGTGGGTCTGCTGAGCTCCACGGTGCTGGGGGGTGTGCTGGTGGTGATCGCCCAGCGCTACGGCTGGCTGATGGCCCTCGAGCCGCTCGCCCCCGAGCCGCTGGTCCCCGAGCCTTTGGCACTGGCGGGAGCAGCGTTGGAGGCCTCCCTGCCCCAGCCCGCCAGCCCCCACGAGCCCAGCTGCCCCCTGCCCGCTCCGGCCAGGGCTCAGGAACGCGGGCCGGCACCGGCGCTGCTGATCAACCTCGGCCTGGCCGGAGTGGCGGTGGGGGTGGGGGTGCTGATGCAGGCGGGGCTGGACTGGGCGGCCACACCCCTGCAGGGGGCCTGGCACACGGTGGTGGAGGCGCTGCCCGTGTATCCCCTGGCGCTGGCTGGATCGCTGCTGGTGCGCCTGGCCCTGGAGCGCAGCGGCCGTGGTGATCTGGCCTCACCCCAGCTGCAGACCCGCCTGGGGGGACTGGCCACCGACCTGCTGATCACAGCGGCGATGGCGGGCCTGAACCTGGCCCAGCTGGTCCAGAACTGGCTCCCACTCACGGTGCTGGCCGTGGCCGGCCTGGGCTGGAATCTGCTGGTGGTGCTGGTACTGGCCCGCCGGGTTCTGCCCGTCGACTGGTTCGAGCGGGCCGTCACCGAGTTCGGCCAGGCCACGGGGGTGGCCGCCAGCGGCCTGCTGCTGCTGGGCATGGCCGACCCCGGCAACCGCAGCGGCGCCCTGCCCGCCTTCTCGATCAAGCAGCTGCTGCTGCAGCCGGTGCTGGCCGGCGGGGTGGTGACGGTGGCGGCACCACTGGCGGTGCACAGCTGGGGACTGACGCTGTGGTGCGAGCTCTGCTTCGCGCTCACGGTTCTCTGGATCACACTGGCCCTGCTGCTGGCCCGCCGGCCGGCCTGAGCTGGGTTCCCATGAAGCTGTTCGATGTGCTGATCGCCTTCGTGGCGCTCAGCCTGCTGCTGCTGCTGGCCACGGTCCTGCGCCAGCGCTGGGGTCTGCTGCGGCGGCTGGGTCTGCCGGAAGCGCTGGTGGCGGGCCTGCTGGGGCTGGCGATCGGCCCCTTCAGCCCCCTGCGCCTGTTTCCCGAGAGCGTCTACACGGTGTGGAGTCAGACCCCGGGGGTGCTGATCAACGTGGTGTTCGCCAGCCTGTTCATCGGCCAGAGCCTGCCCAGCCGCCGCGTGCTGTGGCAACGGGCCGCCAGCCAGACCGCCTTCGGCATGGTGCTGGGCTTCGGCCAGTACCTGGTGGGCGGGCTGGTGGTGCTGGTACTGCTGCGGCCACTGCTGGGCACCGATCCCCTGCTGGCCTGCCTGATCGAGGTGGGCTTCGAAGGCGGCCATGGCACCGCGGCCGGCATGGGATCCGTCTTCGCCCGCCTGGGCCTGGAGTCGGGCGAAGCCCTCGGCCTGGCCATGGCCACCGTCGGGGTGCTGGCGGGGGTGCTGGTGGGCAGCGCCCTGGTGGTGATCGGCCGCCGGCGTCACTGGCTGCTGCCGGCTCCGGCCGAGGCCGTGAGCCAGCCGGCAAGGTCCGCGGCGACAGGGGCCGTAGAGGCTGGAGCTGGAGCTGGGGCCACAGAGCACCACTCGCCCACGATCGACGGCCTCACCCTCAACCTGGCCCTGATCGGCGGCGCCATCGGCCTGGGGGTGCTGCTGCGCCAGGCCCTGGTGGGCCTGGCCGGCCGCCTGGGCGGGGCGGAGGCTGGCCAGCTGTTCAGCGCCCTGCCCCTGTTCCCCCTGGCCATGGTGGGGGGACTGCTGGTGCAGCAGCTGCTGCAGTGGCAGGGCCATCCCCGCCTGGCGTCGGTGAGCGCCCAGCGCAGCATCGGCTCGCTGGCCATGGATGTGCTGATCGCCGCGGCCATGGCCAGCCTCAACCTGCCCCTGGTGGAGCAGGCCTGGCTGCCCTTGCTGGTGCTGGCTCTGGCGGGGCTGGGCTGGAATGTGGCCGTGTTCCGGTGGCTGGGGCCACGGCTGTTCCGCGACGCCTGGTTCGAGCGGGCGGTCGCCGATTTCGGCCAGAGCACCGGCGTCACCGCCACCGGCCTGCTGCTGCTGCGCATGGCCGACCCCTACGGCCGCAGCCCGGCCCTGGAGGCCTTCTCCTTCAAGCAGCTGGTGTTCGAGCCGTTTCTGGGCGGCGGACTGGTCACCGCCTTCGCCCCGATTGCCCTGGTGGCCCTGGGGCTGCCGCTGTGGACCCTGCTGGCCCTGGCGCTGACGGCCGCCTGCCTGGCCTTCGGAGCCCGCATGGCCCGTCAGCTGCCGGCGGGATCGGCGGCGCCGTAGTGGAGCTCGGCCATGCGTTCCGCCACCCGGGCCATCTCGGCGGCGTCGAGCAGTGGCGGTTCCCCCAGGCGCCTGGCCTCGAGATACATGTGGGCGAGGGTCTCCACCTCCACGGCCAGCTGCAGGGCCTGGTCGAGATCCCGCCCCAGGGTCACCTGGCCGTGGTGGGCCAGCAGGCAGGCCCGGCGGCCGCCCAGGGCCGCTAGCGCCCCATCGGAGAGCTCCTGGCCGCCGAAGGTGGCGTAGGGGGCGCAGCGGATGTCGGCGCCACCGGCCTGCACCACCATGTAATGGAACGGCGGGATGCCACTGCCGTGACAGGCCAGGGCGGTGGCCCGGATCGAGTGGCAGTGCACCACGGCCTGCACCTCGGGGCGGCTGCGCAGGATGTCGGCATGCAGGCGCCACTCGGAGGAGGGCCGTCGCCCCGGGGCCGCCCGCAGCACCCGCCCGTGAGCATCGAGTTCCACCAGGTCGTCGAGGCCCATCCGCTCACTGGACAGGGAGCTGGGCGTGATCAACAGCCCATCGTTCAGGCGCAGCGAGAGGTTGCCTGCTGTGCCCTGGTTGAGGCCCAGGGCTGACAGCCGCCGGGCAGCAGCCAGAAGCTGGTGGCGGCTCTGTTCCCTCGCCTGCAGCACAGCGGATCCCCACCTGGGCCAACCCTACGGACCTGGCGGTGGTCCCCAACGCCAAACGCGGCCCCTTTGGTTCAATGGGGCCAGCGTCTTAACGACGGCTTAACCCCTCCGCCGATGCCAGCGCCCGCTGCCCTGCACCACCCCAGCCGCCGACGGCAGGGCTGGCTGATGGTGCTGGCGGGGGCCCTGCTGCTCACCTCCTGGCTGCCCGGGGGGGCCATCCGGCCGCTGTGGGACGGGCTGGATGGCTGGTTCTTCTCGTTGACCAACCCCAGCCTGGGGCTCAACCGGCTCTGGGACGGGCTCTGGGCCATCACCAACCACCGGCTGTTCGACCTGCCGGCAGCCCTGACCATGGCGGCCCTGTTCCTGTTCTCGGGCCGCAGCAGCAGCCCACCCCGCTGGGCGACGCTGCTGGTGCACGCCCTGATCGGAGCCCTGCTCGGCCTGCTGGCCCAGGGTCTGATTCATGAATGGCTCGATGTCAGCCGCCTCAGCCCCACCCTGGAGCTGCCCGACAGCCGGCGGCTCAGCGAACTGACACCCTGGATCCGCACCAAGGACGCGTCCCGCGGCAGCTTCCCCGCTGACCACGGCCTGATCCTGTTCACGCTCACCCTCTACGGCTGGCGCGTGCTGGAACCCTGGGCCCGATGGAGCGCCGCCGCTGCTGCCGTGCTGTTCACCCTGCCGCGGCTGATGAGCGGCGCCCACTGGCTCACCGACATCCTCTGCGGCTCGATCCCGATGGGACTGATCACCGTGGGGCTGTACCAAGGGCTCGGCCTCGACGGTCCGATCGAGCGCCGCATCGTGCCCCTGCTGGAACACTGGATCCGGGCGCTCACCCCGGCACGGCTGCGGCGCTGGCTGGATCGGCAGCCACGCCGTACAGCCTGCTGAGCCCCTCCTCGCTCGCCGGGGTGACACCACGCTCCGTGATCAACGCAGTCACCAGGCGGGCCGGCGTCACATCAAACGCCGGGTTGAACGCGTCGCTGGCTTCGGGGGTGAGCCGCACCCGGGCGATCGCCCCGGCAGATGCGGCGCCCACCAACTGGCCCTGGATGTAGGTCACCTCCTCGGCGCTGCGGGCCTCGATCGGGATCTCGGCCAAACCGTCGCTGATAGCCCAGTCGATCGTGGAGCCAGGCAGCGCCACGTAGAACGGCACGCCGTTGTCGCGGGCCGCCAGCGCCTTGAGATAGGTGCCGATCTTGTTGCACACATCGCCGCTGCGGGTGGTGCGGTCGCTGCCCACGATCACCGCGTCCACCTCGCCGTGCTGCATCAGATGGCCACCGGCGTTGTCCACGATCACCGTGTGGGGCACCCCCTCCCGGCCCAGCTCCCAGGCGGTGAGGCTGGCGCCCTGGTTGCGCGGCCGCGTCTCATCCACCCACACGTGCACCTTCAGCCCGGCGCGGTGGGCCTTGTAGATCGGTGCCAGGGCCGTGCCCCAGTCCACCGTGGCCAGCCAGCCGGCGTTGCAGTGGGTGAGCACGTTCAGTGGCTCGCCCCGGCGCTCGGGCGGCCGTGCGGCCGCCAGCTCCTGGAACAGCTGCAGCCCGTGCCCGCCGATCGCCTCGCCCATGGCCACGTCTTCCTCGGCGATCGCCGCCGCCTCCGCCTTCGCGGCCTCCGCCCGCTGCTCCGGCGGCAGCGGCTGCACCCGCGCGCGCACCCGCTCCAGCGCCCAGCGGAGGTTGATCGCCGTGGGGCGGGTGGCGTTGAGCTGTTCAAACGCCACCGCCAGCGCCGCGTCGCTGGGGTCGGCCTGAAGCGCCAGCATCAGCCCGTAGGCCCCGGTGACGCCGATCAGCGGCGCCCCACGCACCACCATCGAGCGGATCGCCTCGGCGGCCTCGTCGCAGCTGCGCAGCGTGCGCGTTGTGAACTGGTGGGGCAGCAGCGTCTGGTCGATCACGCCGATCGCGTCGAGGCCCGCGTGCCCGTCCGGCTCCAACCAGATCGTGCGCCAGGGCTTGCCGTCGATGTTCATGGCTGCCGGGAGGGGGGAGCGGGTGATGGCTTGATCATCCCTGGCGAGGTCTGCCCTCAAATCGGCCGGTAGCCGCACCAGTCGGGCACCTGGGGCTGGCTGAGCCCCTGGGGGTGGGGCTCCAGGTGCACGTGCCAGCGATCGCCGCCCAGCAGCTCCAGCTGCTCAAGGGCCAGGCAGTCGTCCACGGCGGCCAGGTCGTCCTTGTGCTGCTGCAGCTCGCCCCGAAGCCACTGGCGCCTGGCCGCCGCCTTGGCAGCGCGGGACGAGCGGGCCACCACCAGGCCGAAGTGGTGCAGCTCCGCCAGCGAATCGGGGCGGTAGGCGCCCAGGTTCACAAACCACAGCCGCTCAGCCCTGGGCGCGCCAGGCTCGCGCCCCAGGCTCACCGTCCAGCCATCCACCGCCCGCACCACCATCCAGGCATCCAGGTGCAGGCCCTCACGCCGCCCGAACCACTGCCGCCGCAGCTCCGGGATCGCCGCCTCGATCGTGGCCGCCGCCACGAAGCGCACGTCATGCAGCTCGATGCGGCAGCCGGGCGCGCGGCCCCCCAGCACCGCCAGGAACAGCTGGGGCAGCGGTGGGGGCAGGCCGGGCATCACGGGGTCAGGCATCGCCGACTCAGGCATCGCTCCACACCACAACAGGCCCACCGTGTTTTGTCGACAGGTGTTCTGTCGCCAGGTGGTCTGCCGCCAGGTGGTCTGCCGCCAGTCGGAACCGAACAGCGCCAGGCTGGCAGCGCACTCCCGGCCCCGTCCTCCATGGCTGCAGCGCTCGCGTCGATGCCCGCCCTTGGGCTTGGCACCTGGAAAGCCGCCCCCGGAGAGGTGGGCGAGGCGGTGCGCTCGGCCCTGGCGCTGGGTTACCGGCACATCGACTGCGCGTCCATCTACGGCAACGAAGCCGAGATCGGCGCCGCCCTGCACGCCGCCCTGGAGCAGGGGGAGCTGGCGCGCGAGCAGCTCTGGATCACCTCCAAGCTCTGGAACGACTGCCACGCCCCTGACCAGGTGCGCCCGGCCCTGGAGCGCACCCTGGCCGATCTGCAGCTCAACCATCTCGACCTCTACCTGATCCACTGGCCGGTGGTGCACCGCCAGGGCGTGCTGATGCCAGCCGTCGCCGCCGACCAGATCCCCCTTGAGCAGCTGCCGCTGCAGGTCACCTGGTCGGCGATGGAGGAGCTGGTGGATGCGGGCCTGGTGCGGCAGATCGGGCTGGCCAACTGCAGCGCGGCCAAGCTCGCCGCCCTGCTGCCCCACTGCCGCCACCGCCCGGCAGTGAACCAGGTGGAACGGCACCCCTGGCTGCAGCAGAACGATCTGCTGGCCTACTGCCGCGAGCAGAACATCGCCGTCACCGCCTACTCCCCCCTGGGATCCCCCAGCAGCGGCGGCCATGCGCCGCTGTTCAGCGATCCAGTGATCACCGCCATCGCCGCGGCCCATGGCGTCAGCCCGGCCCAGGTGCTGCTGGCCTGGGGCATCGCCTGTGGCACCAGCGTGATTCCCAAGTCGGTGCGGGCCGAGCGGCAGGCGGCCAATCTGCGGGCGAGCGCGCTGCAACTCAGCCCCGACGAGATGGAGCGGATCGCCGGCCTGGACCGGCACCATCGCTTCGTGGACGGCAGCTTCTGGGAGCTCCCCGGCGGGCCCTACAGCCGCGCTGCCCTCTGGGATGAGAGCCCAGGCCCTGGGCACAGCAGGCCCTGAGTGCCGCTGGCTGCAGCGCTCAGGGCCGAATCCGCACGGGCGTGCCCACAGCCGTGCGCTCAAACAGCCAGCGGGCGGTGGCGCGGCTGAGGCGGATGCAGCCCCGGCTGCGGGGCACCCCGAAGCATTGCCCGGCATCCTCCTGCCAGGGGGCCGGATGCAGGCAGTAGAGGTCGGGGCCCAGACCGCCACCGCCGAGGCACATCACATCGGCCACCGGCGGGGTGACGTAGTCGCTGCCGGACAGAGGAGTGCGGGCGTACTTGCTGGCGATGTGGAAGTCCCCCACCGGCGTGGGTGAGGCGGCCACCCCGCTGGACACCGGTGCGCTGTAGATGGGCTGCGCTCCCCCGGCATAGGCGTGCAGCCGCTGGCTGGAGAGATCGATCAGCAGCAGGGTGATCAGCTCCAGCACGGCAGGCCGCCGCAAGACGGCCCCAGCATGGCGGAGGCGGACAGGGGACTCAGCTGTGCTCGCGCAGGAAGCCGATCGTGCCCTCGAGCTCCTCGGCGAAGCGGTCGATCTCCTCGGGGGTGGTGGTGAAGCTGAGACTGGCCCGCGCCGAACCGGGGATGCCGTAGTGGCGGTGCAGGGGCTGGGTGCAGTGGTGGCCGCTGCGGATGCAGATGCCCGCCGAATCGAGCAGGGCGGCGATGTCGTTGGCATGCAGGCCGTCCACCGTGAAGGCCGCCAGGGCGCCGCGGTGGGGTTGCTGATCGGGGGTGGGACCAAGCACCGTCACCCCGTCGATGGCCTGTAGGCGCTCGAACAGGCGGCTGGTGAGCACCTGTTCCCAGGCGTGGATGCGCTCAAGCCCGATGTCCTGGAGGTAATCCAGGGCCGCCCCCATGCCGATCGCCTCGCCGATGGCGGGGGTGCCGGCTTCGAACTTGTGAGGCAGCTCCGACCAGGTGCTGTGATCGAGAAACACGTCCTGGATCATCTCGCCGCCACCGAGGAACGGGGGCATGGCCTCCAGCAGCGCTTCCCGGGCCCAGAGAAACCCCATGCCGGTGGGGCCACAGAGCTTGTGGGAGCTGCCGGCGAGGAAATCACAGCCCAGCTCACGAACATCCACCGGCATGTGCGGCAGGCTCTGACAGGCATCCACCAGCACCAGAGCACCCACGGCATGGGCCAGGGGGGCGATCTCGGCGATCGGATTCAGGCAGCCGAGGGTGTTGCTCACATGCACCAGGCTCACCAGCTTGGTGCGCTCACTGAGCTGGGCCCGGAGGTCGTCGAGATCCAGCTCACCGCTGGCGGTGAGGCCCACATGGCGCAGCAGACAGCCGGTGCGGGCCGCCAGCAGCTGCCAGGGCACGAGGTTGCTGTGGTGCTCCATCACCGACAGCAGCACCTCATCCCCCTCGGCGAGGTTGACCTCACCCCAGGTGCGGGCCACCAGATTGATGGCCTCGCTGGCATTGCGGGTGAACACGATCTCGCGGGAGCTGGCCGCACCCACGAACTGGGCCACCTTCTCGCGGGCGCCCTCGAATCCTTCGGTGGCGCGGGCGCTGAGCTGGTGGGCACCGCGGTGCACGTTGGCGTTGTCGTGGCCGTAGTAGCGCTGCAGGGCCTCCAGCACCCGGCTGGGCTTCTGGCTGGTGGCCGCGTGGTCCAGGTAGATCAGCGGCTGGCCGAGGCAGGCGGTCTGGGCCAGCAGTGGAAAGTCGGGCCGGGTGAGAACCGCCAGATTCTCCGCCGCAACACCGGCACCCGGATCCAGCGGGCGCGGCCCCGATGGAGAACGGATGGCGGGGGATGCGGTCATGGCGTTCAGGCGGCTCCCAGCAGGGCAGTCAAGGGGTCGTGGCGATGGGCTGCAGCCGGAAGCTCCCGCAGCACCTCGTGGCAGAAGGCGCGCTGCAGCAGGCCGGCGGCCGTGGCCGCATCAATGCCACGGCTTCGAAGGTAGAAGAGTTCCTCGCTCTGCAGCTGGCTCACGGTGGCGCCGTGGGCGCATTTCACGTCGTCAGCCACGATCTCCAGTTGCGGTTTGGTGTCGATGCGGGCCCGGTCGGAAAGCAGCAGCGTGCGGCTGAGCTGGGCGGCATTGGTGCGCTGGGCCAGACGGGGCACCTGCACGGCCCCGTTGAACACGCTGCGCCCGCTGCCATCGGCCACAGCCTTGTGCAGCTGATCGAGTTCCCCGTCCGGGCCATCGAAGCGCACGAAGCTGTGGGTGTCGGCCAGCTGGCGGCCATCCACGCGCTGCAGACCCAGGAGGCGGGTGCGGGCTGCACCCTGCTCCTGCACAACACGGGGTTCATGGCGGGCAAGCCCCCAGCCACTGGACACCAGCGTGGCCTGCAGCTCACTGCCGCTGGCCTGGCGTACGGCCAGGTGGTGGAGCAGGGCGGCGTGGGTGTGGCCCTGGGCCAGACAACCCAGCTGCAGCCGGGCCCCGGCGCCGAGCACCACTTCGCTCACCAGGCTGAGCAGCTGGCGTTGGCCGGGGGCGGGAGCCGGGACCTGCAGCAGCTCCAGCCGGGCCCCGGGCTCCAGCACCAGCAGCAACCGCCAGGCCACCACTCCCTCGGCGGCGGACACGGGCAGGGGCAGCTCCAGGCTGCCGGCGTCACCCTCGACCTTGAGCACCAGCAGGGCGGGGCAGGCCCCGCCATTGAGGCGCACCGGCCAGTGCTGATCACAGCCACTGGCCGCCAGAGCGGTGCCCAGCTGGGCCTCGGCGGCGGGGCCGGTGAGACGGGTCACGCCGGCGGGCAGGTTGAGCCCGGACCAGGGGTCCACAGGCTGTCCTGCAGCCGGGGACGCGAAACCGGCGGGAATGGCCGCCAGAGCGGCGAGATCGGTGAAGCGCCAGTCCTCCTCACGGCGCGTGGGCAACGGCGCACCGGCCAGCTCGGCCAGCCAGGCCAGGGCGGGGGCGCCCGATCCGGCAGCGGCGGCGGTGACGGCGGGAGCGGCCAGCATCAGGCCACCTCCAGGGGCTGCGGCGCGGCGGGCTGAGGCGCGGCCTCGCCGTCGAGACGGGCCAGCTCAGCATCCACCCACTCGTAGCCGCTGCGCTCCAGCTCCAGGGCCAGGTCCTTGCCGCCGCTGCGCAGGATGCGGCCAGCCGCCATCACGTGCACGGCGTCGGGGGTGATCAGGTCGAGCAGGCGCTGGTAGTGGGTGATCAGCAGAGTGGAGTTATCGGGGCTCGAGAGCTGGTTCACGCCGCCGGCGACGATGCGCAGGGCGTCGATGTCGAGACCGGAGTCGGTTTCATCCAGAATCGCCACCACCGGCTCCAGGAGAGCCATCTGCAGGATCTCGTTGCGCTTCTTCTCGCCGCCGCTGAAGCCCTCGTTCACCGAGCGATCCAGAAAGGCGGGGTCCATCTGCACGACCGAAAGCCGCTCACGAACCACATCCTCGAAAGCGAAGGTATCGAGTTCTTCGTCCCCGCGCTCCTTGCGTCGGGCGTTGGTGGCCACCCGCAGGAATTCGAGGTTGCTCACTCCGGGAATCTCCACCGGATACTGAAAGCCGAGGAACAGGCCGATGCGGGATCGCTGTTCAGGATCGAGGTCCAGCAGGTTCTCTCCCCGGTAGAGCACGCTGCCACCGGTGACGGTGTAGGCGGGGTGGCCGGCCAGCACCTTGGAGAGGGTGCTCTTGCCGCTGCCATTACGGCCCATCACGGCATGGATCTCGCCGGCGCGGATGGTGAGGTTCACCCCCTTGAGGATGGGCTGGTTCTCCACCGAAGCGTGGAGATCACGAATTTCGAGCAGAACCGGTGCGTCCGGGCGTATCACGGCAGACAAGGAAATGGGAACGGGAGAAGAACGAAAAGGCAATGACGAACTGAGGCTCTGTCGAGCGGGGTGAGGCGATCAACCCACGGAACCCTCGAGCTTGAGGGCCAGCAGTTTGTCGGCCTCGGCAGCGAACTCCATGGGCAACTGGTTGAACACATCGCGGCAGAAGCCACTCACCATCATCGACACCGCCTCCTCGAAGCCGATGCCCCGACTCTGGAGATAGAAGAGCTGATCCTCGGAAATCCGACAGGTGCTGGCCTCGTGCTCGATGCTCGCCTGGGGCTGCTGGCAGCGGATGTAGGGATAGGTGTTGGCGGCCGCCTGATCCCCGATCAGCATCGAGTCGCACTGGCTGTAGTTCCGGGCTCCAACCGCCTTTGGACCGATCTGCACCAGCCCGCGGTAGCTGTTGGCGGAATGGCCGGCGCTGATGCCCTTGCTCACGATCGTGGAGCGGGTGCGCGGGCCCACATGCACCATCTTGGTGCCGGTGTCGGCCTGCTGGCGGTTGTTGGTAAGGGCCACGGAGTAAAACTCACCCACAGAATCAGCACCCTGGAGCACACAGCTGGGGTATTTCCAGGTGATGGCCGAACCGGTTTCCACCTGGGTCCAGCTGATGCGGCTGCGATCACCACGGCACTGGCCACGCTTGGTGACGAAGTTATAAATTCCACCCACACCGTTCTCGTCTCCGGCGTACCAGTTCTGCACGGTGGAGTATTTGATGGAGGCATCATCAAGAGCCACCAGTTCCACCACCGCCGCATGCAGCTGGTTGGTGTCGAACATCGGCGCCGTGCAGCCCTCCAGGTAGCTCACAGTGGAGGCTTCTTCCGCGATGATCAAGGTGCGCTCGAACTGGCCGGTGTCACCCGAGTTGATACGGAAGTAGGTGGAGAGCTCCATGGGGCACTCCACACCCTTGGGGATGTAGACGAAGGAGCCATCACTGAACACAGCGGAGTTCAGCGCCGCAAAGTAGTTGTCATTGGTCGGCACCACTGTGCCGAGGTAGCGCTCAACCAGGTCGGGGTGATCCTTCACCGCCTCGCTGATGGAGCAGAAGATCACGCCATGCTCCGCCAGTTGCTCACGGAACGTGGTGGCGATCGAGACGCTGTCGAAGACAGCATCCACCGCCACATTGGAGAGACGCTTCTGCTCACTCAGAGGAATGCCGAGCTTCTCGAAGGTCTCCAGCAGCTTGGGATCCACCTCGTCGAGACTGGTCTTTTTCTCCTGTTGCTTGGGGGCCGCGTAGTAGATGATCTCCTGGTAATCAATCGGGGGATACCCGAGGGTTGCCCAGTCAGGCTCCTCCATCTGCAACCACTGGCGGTAGGCGCGCAGGCGAAAGTCGAGCAGAAAAGCGGGCTCCTGCTTCATTGAGGAGATCAGACGCACCACCTCCTCACTGAGGCCCTTGGCGATCTTGTCAGTGGCAATGTCGGTGACAAAGCCGTACTTGTAGGTCTGGGAAACCAGATCACCAACGGTGGCGGTGCTGCTCATGGCGAGGGAAAGCGGGGCTGGTGGGAGGCGGGAGAGAGGCCGGGGTGTACGGCGGGGCTGTCGCTCAGCCGCCGGCGATGGCCGCGTGGATCTCCTCGGTGGTGATGGTCTGCTTCTCGCCGCGGAAGGGGTTGTCCTCGGTGAGGAACAGCATGCAGTGACACTCCTTGCGCTCGCGCATGGGCACGCAGGGACAGTTCCAGAACGCCTGGGCCACCTCGGCCTGTTTGTCTTCGTAGTGACGGCAGGGACAGAGGGCTCCGCCGAGCTCCTCCTTGTGCTTGGCCAGACCCTCGAGCACCACGGCGGTGACGCCGGAATCACTGCAGAAGTAGGTGCCCGTGCGCTGGGCATAGGTTTCCGCAAACTTGCGAATCACCTCCAGGCTTTCGGCACTGGCACCTTGAGCGGCGTCAGAGGCGTTGGTGGTGGCGTTGGGGGTGTCAGGCATCGCGGCGGAAAGGCTGCACAGCAGAGGACGGACCCAGGTCGGAGCTCCGGTTGAGCGTCAAGCGCAGGCGGCCGGGGCAGAAACGCGAGGGCGTGGGGCGACGTGTGGGGCTGAAACCGGTGCCGGAATAACGCCAGGCATCGGAGCAGACATCGGAACAGACAATTACGAAACAAAAGCGTTTCGTTACTCGCAACCCTAGGGCAGCGATTCAGCTGTTGGGTGCACGCGTGTTGGGTGCGCTCGGGCGACGGGTCCGGCGATGGGTCCACTGGCATTGTGCCGTCCCGGTCCCGGCGCAGCCTGCCCCGGCAAATCCCCAACCGCTGCCGGCACGTGGCATGGTGAACCAGCTGGATCCCGGCTTGAGGGCATGAGCACCGTCACTGCCAATTTGCCAGCGGCCAATTTGCCAGCGGCCAACCTGCCAGCAGCCCACACTCCAGCGGCCAACCTGCCAGCAGCCCACACTCCAGCGGCAAACCCGCCGGCGGCTCCCACCGCTCCGGCAGCCACAGCTGATGCCTCAACCCGCGAAGCCGTGCTCTCCTCACTGCTCCGGCATGGGGAGCTCACAGCCGCGCAACTGGCCAAGTTTCTGGGAATCTCCGTGCAGGCCATGCGCCGCCACCTCCGCACACTGGAGATGGAGGGTCTGGTGCAGGCGAGCGCAACCACAGGCGGGCCGGGCCGCCCCAGCTACCGCTGGCAGCTCACCGCCAAAGCCCAGGACCATTTCCCCGACGGCAGCGAGACCTTCGCCCTCGGCCTGATGGAGTCGCTGGCCCAGGCCCTGCCGCCCCACGCCATCGAACGGCTGCTCAGCCAGCAGGCCGATGTGAAAGCGGCGACCTACCGGGCCCATATCGGGCCTGGTTCTCTTCCCCAGCGACTGCAGCAGCTGGTGGACCTGCGCCGCCTGGAGGGTTTTGTGGCCGAGTGCAGCCCAGATCCTGACGGCCAGGGCTGGCTGATGCGTGAATTCCACTGCTCAGTGATGCGCATCGCCGAGCAGTTCCCCTGCGTCTGCGACCAGGAACTGCGGCTGATCCGCGAAACCTTCCCCGACTGCCAGGTGGACAGGGTGCACTGGCGGCTGGAGAAGGGCCATTCCTGCGGCTTCCGCCTGCTGCCCCGCCCCGACGCTGGCGAAGCCCAGTCGCCCCAGCCCTGAACGCCATGGATGCTGGCCCGCCCAGCGGTCCCCTCACCAGCGCGGAGGTGCAGCAGCTCGATTCCACCCTGCTGCCGGCCCTGGAGCGCCACCATCTGCGCCTGCTCGCCCACGGCCTGCGCAGCCTGCAGGAGGCGGCCGGACGGCGCCAGGGATCCTGCCCCGATCCGGTCTCCCTCAGGCGCTGGCTGCTCGCTCAGCCGCCGGTGGCCGGCGCCGAGGAGTTCGCCGAGGTGTTGCTGCAGCAGCTGCAGCACCTGGCCGTGCAGCTGGAGACAATCGCCGCTGAGCAGGGCTGCAGCCCCCTCGAACTGAGCCTGGATCAGCTGGTGCTCTGGGCCCGACGCCAGGCGGATCAACGCACCAGCAGCACCACCCCCACCAGCCCCAGCCCGGCCGCCAGCCAGCCTCCGGGCCCAGGCTGATCCCCCTCCAGCGGTGCCAGCAGCACGGCCATCAGGGGGGCGGTGGCCAGCAGAGCCACCGCCAGCCCCGCCGGCAGCCGCAACAGCGCCAGCTGCTGCAGGCCGATCCCGGCCGTGGTGCCCAGCAGGGTGGCCGCCAGCACCAGGGGCCAGCGGCGACCGGCCGGCCGCGGCTGGGGGCGGGACAGGACCGGGCCCAGCAGGGCCGGCAGCAGCGGCAGCAGCACCAGGCAGGCTCCCAGCAACCGCAGGCTGGAGGCCTGCAGCGGCGACATCGGTTGCAGGCGCAGCGCCGCCCGGGCCAACACGGCGCCAGCGCTGCCGCAGAGCAGGGCCACCAGCGCCAGCAGCAGCCCCAGCCGCTGGGCCGCCGCCGATGGCGGCCTGGCGATCACGGCAGCCGCTGGCAGCTGGGGCGGACGCTGCAGCGCCACCAGCACCAGCGCCAGGCTCACCAGGGCCGTCCCGGCCCATTGCTGTGCTGCCGGCACCTCCGCCAGCAGCAGCACGCCGGCGGCACTGGTCACGGCCGGCCCACCGGCCTCCACGGTGAGGGTGCGGCGGGTGCCCAGGCGGCGCAGGGCCGCGAAGTAGAAGCTGTCGCCGGCGGCAATGCCCATCACCCCGCTCACCAGCAGCAGGGCCAGGGGAACCGGCGCGACCGCCGGCAGGGCCAGCAGCAGCAGGGGCAGCTGCAGCACCAGGGCGAGCAGATTCTTGAGCAGGTTCAGCTGAACCGGCCCCAGGGAGGTGGGCAGACGCCGCCAGAGACCGCTGGCCAGGGTCCAGCCCAGGGCGGCCAGCAGAGCCGCCGCCACCCCCGTCGCCACCGCGAAGACCCCCAGCGCCCTGCGATCATCGCCACAGACGCCCCCCTGCCGTGTCCGAGCCGATCGCCGACGCCATCAGCTTTTTCCGGCTGAGCTGCGGCCGCTGGCGCTCCCAGCGCAGCAGCCACCACCTCCTGCATCGCCGCGCCGAAGCCGGCGGCTCCTGGATCGAGGTGGTGGAACTGGCCGCCGGCGATCCACGGCTGATCGCCATTGCCGAGCTGCATGGCCAGGATCCGGGTGGACTGGTGGGCGGCTGCCGGGTCACCTGGAGCGCCTCGATGGCCTGGGACAAGGCCGGCGAGGCGCACCAGGGGGAGAGCGTGTTCGGCCTGATCCCCACCGACACGCTCGGGCGTGAGGGCCTGCTGCTGCGCGACCGGGGCTACGCCGAAACCGCCCCGGTGGCCGGCCACTTCGCCATGGACGAGCGAGGCGGACTGCTGCTCACCACCGGCTACGAGACCATGAACAGCCTGGAGCGCTTCAGCTTCGCCGGCCCCGACGTGCGCCTGCGCACCAGCACGGTGGAGGGCCTCTCAAACACCGCCTCCTTCTGCGTGGAGACCCGGGTGAAGGACGAGGCAACAGTGGTCCAGTGCGAAGCAGCCACTGAGATCGCCGCCGGTCGGCCAGACAGCGACGGCGCAACGGCTCTCTCGCCCCTGGGCTGGTAGCGGCAACGGTGTTGAACGTTACGGACTGTGAGCCCTGCCCGGCCGCGTCCGGTGCCACCGGGGCCGCACTTCTACGATCCCAGCGATGGATGCTGAATGCGTGTGGCCCTGCCTCTCCTGAAGTACGCGCCGATCACCCAGAACGCCAGGGTTGAACCCCTGCGGGTCGGGTCGGACGAGGATCCCAAGGCCGCTTCCATGGACAAGGCCATGGACCGGGAGGATCAGAACTTCGTGATCGAAGCGGCCTACCGCCAGATCTTCTTCCACGCCTTCAAGGTCGACCGCGACCGCACGCTCGAATCCCAGCTGCGCGACGGGCAGATCACCGTCCGCGACTTCATCCGCTCCCTGTGTCTCTCGGACACGTTCAACCGCAGCTTCTACAACCTCAACAGCAACTACAAGGTGGCCCGCCACCTGGTGGAGAAGCTGCTGGGCCGCAAGACCCACGGCAAAGCCGAGGAGATCGCCTGGTCGGCCGTGCTCATGACCCGCGGGGTCAAGGGGATGGTGGACGACATCCTCGACAGCGAGGAATACCTCGAAGCCTTCGGCTACGACACCGTTCCCTACCACCGCAACCGGGTGGTTGGCAGCCGTGATCTCGGCGAGACGCCGTTCAACATCACCAGCCCCCGCTACGACGCCTACTACCGCAACATCCTGGGCTTCCCCCAGGTGGTGTACACCGGCACCGCCCGGGCCTTCCCGGAGCGGGCACGCCAGCGCCGCGGTGGCTCCCCGGCCGACTACCTCGACTGGGTGCGCAGCCTGCCGGCCATGCGCGCCAGCAGCGCTTCCGCCAGTGCTGACATGGACTATCTGGCCCGGGTGCCCTACCGCAGCATCGGCCGCTGATCCTGTCCTGAGCGCTCAGCACTGCACAGGCGACCGCAAGGTCGCCTTTTTCATGGCTGCTTCCGATCCGGAGGGGGCGTCAGTGCTTGCTGACCGCCTCAGTCCAGCTCCGGCCGGGGGTGACAGAGTTGCGCCACCAATCCCAAAGAGAACATTTCGCTGTGGTTAAGTCTCTCGGATCACTGGCACGCATGACCCTGCGGCAACTGCGTCAGGTTGCCAGTGACCTGGGCGTGGCCCTCTACAGCCGCAAATCCAAGGACCAGCTGGTGGCCGCCATTGAGGAGCGCCAGGACGCGGGCAGCAACGAGCCCAGCCTTCAGGCCCTGGAAGCCCAGATGGAGCCCGCCCCCAGGCCCCAGGCGGAAACCAGCGTGGTGTTTCTGCCCCGTGATCCCCAGTGGGCCTACGTGTTCTGGGAGATCTCCGACGACGACCGCGCCTCCGCCCAGGCCGCCGGCGCCACCCAGCTCTGCCTGCGGGTGGCCGATGTCACCGGCCTGCCCGGTGGCTCGGTTCACCCCCACACCCTCCAGGAGGTGATCGTCGACAGCCATGCCACCGAGTGGTACCTCCCCGTGCCCCTGAGCGACCGTGACTACCGGGTGGAGCTGGGCTACCGCCAGGGCAGCGGTGGCGGCTGGATCTCCCTGGCCTACTCCTCGGTGGCCCGGGTTCCGGCCCTGCACCCCAGCGAGCAGATCCTCGATCAGTTCGTGCCCTTCTCCCTCGAGAGCGCCCCAGGACCCGTGCTGCCGGCAGCGGCATCACCTCTGGCCGAAGAACCGGCCGACACCGGCCTGCACGAGCGTCTGTATCAGAGCGCCACGGCCCAGTGGCGGCGCATCAGCCGCGGCTCGGAGGCTTTCCATGAGCTCGACACCTCCGGGTACGACTCCAGCGCGCTCAACCAGTCCGGTGCTGGCCTGTGGGCCAGCGGCCGCGACTCCGGCATCGGTGGGGTGGCACCGCGGCAGCGCTCCTTCTGGCTGGTGGCCGACGCCGAACTGATCGTCTACGGGGCCACCGACCCCTCAGCGCGGCTGAGCATCGGCGGCGAGGAGGTGCCCCTCTCGGCCGACGGCACCTTCCACGTGCAGGTTCCCTTCCGGGATGGCAAACAGCTGTATCCGATCGAGGCTGTGGCGGCCGACGGCGAACAGAAGCGCAACATCACCCTGGAGTTCAGCCGCACCACCCCCGAGGACAACAGCAACCCGGCGGACAAGGCCGCCAGCGAGTGGTTCTGAGGCACCGCTGAGGCACCCCAGCCTCCAGCCACGGCTCAGCTCCCCCAGGCGGAGCACCCCCCCTGGGCCAAACGATGGGGCAACCCTGAACGGGTTCCCTTCGCTCGACACCTCCGTGGGACTGGCTCGCTTCCCCTGGACCGCTGCCCTGGCCCTCCTGCTGGCCGGCTGCAGCGCCGAAGCCAGGTTGGTGGGCTCACCGCCGCCGCCGCTGCCGTTGCCAGAGGGCATTGAGGTGGCCTTCAACCACAACGTTCGCACCCGCTACCGAAGCCCGATCACGGGCCGCTGGCGCCAGGGCGATGACCTTGAGGCCTTCGTGCTCGCTTCGATCACCAGGGCCGAGCGCGAGATCCTGGTGGCAGTGCAGGAACTCACCCTGCCACGCATCGCCGAGGCCCTGGTGGAGCGCCACCGCCAGGGGCTGCGGGTGCGGGTGGTGCTGGAGAACACCTACAGCGCCCCCTGGAGCAGCCAGCACCCCGCCAGCCTCAGCCCCCGCCAGCGCCAGCGGCAGGCCCAGCTGCAGGCGCTGGGCTGGGGTGATGCGGTGGCCATCCTGCAGCGCGGCGGTGTGCCGGTGATCGACGACACCGCCGATGGCAGCGCCGGCAGTGGCCTGATGCACCACAAGTTCGTGGTGGTGGATGGACAGGAGGTGATCACCGGGTCCACCAACTTCACCGCCTCCTGCGTCCACGGCGACCCCGATGCCCCCAGCACGCGGGGGAACGTGAACCACCTGCTGCGGCTGCAGAGCCGGGAGCTGGCAGCACTGTTCCAAGAAGAATTCGAGCGCCTGTGGGGCAATGGGCCGGGCGGCGCCCAGGACAGCCGCTTCGGCCTTGCCAAGAACAGCGAGGGACTGCGCTGGGTGCGGGTTGGCAGCACGCCGGTGGGGGTACTGTTCACGCCCCACAGCCCCAGCGACGGGCGCCATGCCCTGGCCCTGCTGGAGCAACTGCTGGAGACAGCCGGCGAGCAGCTGGACCTGGCGCTGTTCGTGTTCTCCGCCCAGCGCCTGGGCAACGTGGTGGGGGATCTGCACGAGCGCGGCGTCAGCGTGCGGCTGCTGGTGGATCCGGTCTTCGCCAACCGCTTCTTCAGCGAGGTGCTGGATCTGCTCGGCCTCGAACTGCCCGATCACCGCTGCATCGTGCAGGCGGAGAACCGCCCCCGCAGGGACCCGTTGCCGGGGGTGGGCATGCCCCGGATCGCCAGCGGAGACAAGCTCCACCACAAGCTGGCGGTGATAGACCGCCGGCGCGTGATCACGGGCTCCCTGAACTGGAGCGTGGCAGCGGCCCACCGCAACGATGAAACCCTGCTGGTGATCGATTCGCCCAAGCTCGCGGCCCACTTCAGCGCCGAGGTGGACCGGCTCTGGAGCGGAGCCGAGCTGGGCGTGAGCGAGCGCCTGCAGCGCAAGCAGGAGCGCATGCGGCAACGCTGCGGCAGCGGCCAGCGTGCCGCCGCCTAGGATTTTCCCAGGCAAGTGAGCGCTGATGCCCGCCCCTTCCGGAACCCGCCAGCAGCGCGCAACCCTGGACGCGATCCAGCTGATGCTGCGCGATCTGCACACCCGCCACGACGACATCCGCCACCGTGCGGCGTTCCGGGGCTGCACCCGCGAGCTGCTGGACGTGCAGCAGGAGCTGGTTGATTACCTGCTGGCCAAGAAGAGCGAACTGATGGGCCAGAGCTGCCCCGAAGGCCAGTCCCAGCCCAGCTACACCGCCTATCTCTAAGCCCGATCCCCCGGACCCCCCGTCGGCCATCGTGATCGTGGGGGCAGGCCCGGCGGGCGCAAGCCTGGCCTTGCGGCTGGCCCGCGCCGGCCAGCCGGTCACCCTGGTGGAGGCCAGTGCGCCTGAGCGCCTGGACCGCCAGTTCCGGGGCGAAGCGCTGATGCCCCACGGCCTGGCGGCCCTGGAGGCCATGGGGCTGCTGCCCCTGCCGGCGGCTGTGCCCCAGCGGCCCCTGGCCGGCTGGCGCTTCGTGCTCGAGCGGCGCGAGTTGTTCCGGCTGGCGGAGCCGCTGGAAGCCTCCCCCTCAGCGCTTCCCTGCACGCTGATCAGCCAGCCGGCCCTGCTGCGCCACTGGCTCCATGAACTCCAGAGCCTGCCGGAAGCGCGGGTGCTGCTCGGGGTGCGGGCCTCGGGGCTGCTGTGGAGCGGCGGCCGGGTGCGGGGCGTGCGGCTGGCCGATGGGCAAACCCTGGAGGCGCCGTTGGTGGTGGCGGCCGACGGCCGGGGGTCACGGCTGCGGCAGCAGGCGGGCCTGACCCTGCGGCGTGCCGGCAGCCCCATCGATCTGCTCTGGTTCCGCCTGGATGGCCACGACCCCAGCCCTCTGGAGGGTTGCTTCACCACGGTGGTGGGGGCCACAGGTCTGTTCAGCGCCTTCGACAGCGCCGGCGGCGGCGTGCAGCTGGGCTGGGTGCTGGACCGGCGGACCGGCGACCAGGCCGCTGAGCGGAACCATGGCCGCAGCACCCCGCTGGACCACGCCACCCCCTGGGCCGATCGTTTCGCCGCCCTCAGCCCCGAGCCGCTGGCGGCCTGGTTGCGCGCGGCGGCTGGCGACCTCCAGGAGCCGGTGCCGCTGCGGGTGGAGGTGGGCCAGGCCGAGCGCTGGTGGCGTCCCGGCCTGCTGCTGCTGGGGGATGCCGCCCACCCGATGAGTCCGGTGCGGGCCCAGGGCATCAACCTGGCGCTGCGTGATGCCTGCACCGCCGCCAACGAACTGCTGGAAACCCTGTCGCCGGGGGCTGAAAGCGCCGAGAGCCTGGAGCAGGCCCTGGATGGGGCGCTGGAGCGGATTGAGGCGCGACGGCGGCCGGAGAGCGAAGCTCTCCAGCATCTGCAGGCCGAAGAGACCCGGCGCGGCACCCTGCTGCGCCACCAGGGCGGGCTGCGGCGCGCGCTCGCCCTGGCGGCGCCCTGGATGGGACCGCTGGTGGCCCGGCGCTGGCGCCAGCAGCAGACCCCTCTGCGACTGGGGCTCACCACCCTCAGCAGGGCCAGTGCGCCAGCCGGCTCCCCGGCCCGGCCGCAATGATGGAGGCCCCGCCAGGTCCGCCGCAGCCATGCACCCACCGTCGTTGCCAACAGCGCTCAATGGCCGGCGGCCCGAGCCGCCAGT
>SLIG01000157.1 GCA_007135755.1 Cyanobium sp. | reverse complement strand
GGGGGTGACGGCGGCGATCGGGGTGCCGGCGGCCAGGTGGCCGTAGAGCTTGCTGGGGGCCACCAGTCCCTCGGCCTGGATGGCCACGCTCACCACCGCCAGGTCGGCGGCGGCCAGGGAGAAGGGCAGCACCGAGGGGTCCTGCCAGGGCAGGAAGCGGCAGTGGCGCAGGTTGAGTTCGCGGGCCAGGTGGCGCAGGCGCTCGTGCTGGGGGCCGCCGCCCACGATCAGGAACTGGATGCCGGCCTCGCCCTGGAGGATGGCGGCGGCGGCCAGCAGGGTCACCAGGTCGTGGCAGCGGCCCTGGTTGCCGGAGTAGAGCACCGTGAAGGCCCCCTCGAGCCCGTGCTGGCGCACGAACCAGTTCACGGCCTTGGGAATCGGCTGGATCCGCTCCGGATCGGCCCAGCTGGGAATCACCTGCAGGCGCGGGGCGACGGCCGGCACCTCGGCGGCGATGCGATCAGCCATCGGCTGGCTGAGCACCACCAGCTCGCGGGCAGCGGCGAAGGCCTGGCGGTTGAGGTGGCGCCAGAGCCGGCAGAGCCAGTGATCGCCGGGGAGCACGCCGAGCTCCACCAGCACCTCGGGGTAGAGGTCGTAGACGATCAGCAGGTAGGGCGTGCCGGTGAGCCGGTGCACCAGCCAGGCCAGCACCGGCAGGTAGGGCGGCTCGCTGGAATAGAGGATCAGGTCGCCGCGGCGCGCGTAGCGCAGCAGGCGCAGGCCGATGCGCAGGCAGAAGATGAAGCCGTTCACGGCCCGGCCGCGGATGCGGCGGGGCCAGAGCCGCGACGCCCGGGTGCGGCGGATGCAGCGGTGGGGCTCGAATTCCATCGCCAGGGCCGGCTGCTGCTCATTGGCATAGGCGGGCATGCCGGTGAGGATCTGCACCTGAAGCCCATCACCGGCAAGCCGGGCGGTGAGTTCATCCAGCAGCTGGCCGGTGGCGGCGTAGTCGGGCGGGAAGAACTGGCTCACCACCGTGAGCCGGGCCGCACGGCTGCGGTTGCGGCGCCAGCTTGACCACGCGCGGATGCGCGTGAGCAGGGGCTTGAAAGGATCGGGCACGGATCCGGCAGCCGCTGAAGGTTGTGCAGGGATCATCCGGACGCCTGGCGCTGGGATGCAGACGCGACGGACCTGACCGACAGATTAAGGGTGAGGCTCCCGCGTTCCCCGCAAGGCTGCGCCGTTCGGCCGTGACCAGAGCATTCGAGCCTCCAGCCCAGTGGGCTGCTTGGACCCCTCACCACAGTGTTCGACACGGAAACGCGGTGAAGGCCGGATCCATGGTCACCAGGGTGAAGCCTTCCAGTTCGGCCTGGGCGGCAAGCAGGCGGTCAAAGGGATCGCGATGGGGGAGGGAATAACTGCCGGCGCGCAGACCATGGCGCCAGCTCACCGGCAGCTGTTCGAATCCCTGATCCTGAAGGAGAGCCCACCCTTCCTCGAGGAGCACCTCGGCGCTGGGCAGCCGTCCGAGGCGGTACTTCGTGGCGATCTCCCAGGCGGAAGCTCCGCTGAGAACCACCGGCCGATCCGGCTCGATCAAGGCATCGTGAACAGGCTTCGAAAGCCGTTCCGGTTCGGCGAGCCACCACAGCAGCACATGGGTATCGAGCAGAAGCACCACGGGCGGGCCACTCACAGGAAACCGGAGCTCTCGATGGCCTCCAGCTCTTCTGCCGGCAACGGAGCGAGCAGCTGCTCGGGCGGTGGCAGGCGCAGCCGCCCCTTCAGCAGGCCGGGCTGGCGGCGGGGCGAGGGTTGCTCGAGCGGCACCAGCCGAGCCCAGGGACGCCCGCCTTTGGCGACGAGAATCGTTTCACCCGCATGGGCGGCATCGATCAGGCGGGAGAAATGGGTTTTGGCTTCGTGCACATTCACGGTCCGCATGGCAAATCAGCCTGGGCAACCCAGGTTAGTCCGAAAGTGGACCAGCGCTTTGCGCCAACCCGTTCAGCCCGCCCAGACCTCCGCCAGATCGGGGCACAGGGGCGCGAAGCTGCGCTGTTCACCTCGGGTGAGGGCATTCCAGCGCTGCAGGCGGATCAGCGAGGCGTCGGGGCTCAGCACCGAGCCGTCAGGCAGGCGAAAGCCGGTAGAGCTGTCGAACTGCTTGAACGGCAGGCCGCTGACGCGCACAGCCAGGCCGAGGACCACGGCGAGGGCACTGTTGCGGGCGCCGGTTTCGCTGCCTGTGGGCGTCACCGCGGGCGGGCTCGAGCCGCTGCGCGGAGCTGAGCGAGACGTGCACCCGAATCGCGCGCTGGTGTGCGGCAGGGGAGTCATCCTCTCTGTCGTGCTCTCACCTCCGATAGCGTGATAGCACCACCGATTGGCAGGCCACCACAGCAGGCATCACGGCCTGTTTCTCATTGCAGACGAAACCGCCAGAATGGCAACAGCGAGAAACAGACCGCCATGCCATCGGCTGCACCAGGCCCCCAGGGCGGCTGCTTGCAACGCCTGCAGGAGATCGGCAACCGGATCCGGCAGCGTCGCCGCCAGCTGGGCCTCACGGCCGTGGCGACGGCGGAGGCGGCAGGGATTTCACGGGTGACGCTGCATCGCATCGAGAAGGGAACACCATCCGTGACGGTGGGCGCCCTGATGAATGTGCTCGATGCCCTCGATCTCCCGTTCAGCCAACTGGACGCCGAACAACCAGCGATGATCCCGGTGGCCATTGCGTTGGCGGCCTATCCCCAGCTGCGGCAGCTGGCCTGGCATGTGCCAGGTGCCACGGAGCTGAGCCCGCTGGAGGCGGCGGGCATCTACGAACGCAATCGGCGGCACCTGGATCTTCAGCGGCTCGAACCGCACGAACGACAGCTGATCGAAGCCCTCGATCAGGCGTTCCGGAGGGTCCATGTTCCGGCGTGAACACCACCAGAGGATTGGCGTGGTGCTCGAGCATCTCAACCCTGAAGTTTTGCAGGGATGGGGATGTCTGTTTGGTGGCGGCACGGTGATTGCCTTGCGCTATGGGGAGTATCGCGAATCTGTGGACCTCGACTTTCTTGTGTCAGACCTTCAGGGCTACCGTGAGCTGCGCCGGATTGAACGTAGCGGGTGTATCGATGAAGCTGGAGATCGTGCTGGAGGGCAGGATTTCGCTGGACCCCCCCGGCCCAGTGGACAAGGTTTGCGGCATCAACTGCCTCACACTCGGAGATATGGCCTGCTGCAAACTGCTGGCCAATTCAGACCGCTGGAATGATGACAGCGTCTTCAGTCGAGATGTGCTGGATCTGGCCCATCTTCCGCTTACTAAAGAGCTGCTGGCTGCAGCGATCAGCAAGGCCGAAATGGCCTACGGGGAATCGATTCGCGGCGACCTCGACAAGGCGCTGCACAAGGTGCGGGTCCAGGATGGATGGCTGGATCGCTGCCGGGAAGCCCTGGCCATTGAATCGCCACGGGCCGTGCTCTGGCAGAAACTGAAGTCGCTCAAGCAGCTGGCGGCCATGGTCTGACCGTTGCTGAGCACTCAGGGCCTGCGGCCCGCCATCAAGTCGGCGCATGGAACTGCTGCCGATCGATCAGCCATCGGATGGGGCTCCGTTGCGCGCCTCCCAGAGCATCAGGCTGAGCAGCAGCTCCACCAGCATCCGCTGGAAGGCGTAGTACCAGCCGCGCCAGCCATCGAGCAGGGCGCGGTGCCAGATCAGGCAGAGCAGCAGCACCGCGAAGGGGGCGACCAGGTGGCGCTGGCGCAGGCGGTCGGCGCGGGAGAGCTCTTGCCGGGGGGCGGTGCGCAGTTTCTGCACTTCGAGGCGCAGGTAGCGCTCCTGGGCCCAGAACCAGCATGAAAGGCTCTTGCGGTCGTCGTGGAGGATCGGCTGCTGCAGCGCCTCACAGCGGCCCTGCAGCACCAGGTCCTGGGTGTGGCCGTCGTCGATGTAGTGCCCGGCGGCGCGGCGGAACAGGGCGATTCGGGGCGGCAGCACGGTGCCGCGCAGGGGGCGGCCGGCCACGCAGTAGCGGAAGGGAATGCGGAACCCTCCCAGCTCGGCAGGCGCGCTCTGCAGTGCAGTGGCCATCTCGCGCCACAGCGCCGGAGTGATCTGGTAGTCGGCATCAAGGCTGAGCACCCAGCCGCCGCCGATCCGCTCCAGGCCGGCGTTCCACTGGCGGGCGTGGGTGTCGAACGGCCGGATCACCACCTCCACCTGGGGCATGCCGGACAGGATTTCCAGGGTGCGGTCGGTGCTGCCGCTGTCGATCACCACGATGCGGCGTGCCCAGCTGAGCCCCGCCAGGGTGCGGCCGATGTTGGCCTCCTCGTTGTAGGTGAGGATCAGCGGGGTGACCTGATCGAGGGGGTCAGCCACGGGAGCGGGCAGCGGGGATGGCGAGACCGGCAGAAGCCATGGGGATTCAAACAGTCAGATGACCAACAGGAGGGCGGTGTGCGCAGCCTCACGATGGCCCAGGCGAAGGCTCACCTCTCCCAACTGCTGCAGGCAGTGGAAGCGGGGGAGGAGGTGGAGATCACCCGCCGGGGAGTGCCGGTGGCCCGACTCACTGGGAGTTCTGGAACGCCATGGCGCAGGCCCAGTCCCGGCAGAGCGTCTGGATGAACCTCTCTGCCTTGCCGTTGGTTCTGGGCGTGTACGGCCTGCTCTGCGGATGTGCCGGAGCCCCAGGGTGCGGCAGGCCTTGGCGAAGGCCTTGGAGACGTAGGCGGGGTCGCTGCAATCACAGGGAAGGTGAATTCGGCTCCCAGCCCTTCAAGCCTGTACCTGCTTCGTAAAGAAATACAAACAAAAGCTGGTCATCCCTTGGTGACGGCTATCACTGACTCCAGTGAAGTAGCTGCTTCATCTGCTACTTTGCAAGAAGGCTGACTCTCCCCAATCAATCCTC
>SLIG01000176.1 GCA_007135755.1 Cyanobium sp. | reverse complement strand
TCACCATCCCGGCGAACATGGCCGGCCTGCCGGCGATCTCCCTGCCCTGCGGCTTCGACAGCCAGGGCCTGCCGATCGGGCTGCAGCTGATCGCCGGTGTGCTGGAGGAACCCACGCTGCTGCGGGTGGCCCATCACTACGAAACCGCCGCCCGGGTGATGGACAGCCGCCCGCCGGCCGATCTGGTGCCCTCTGTCCCCCTGGTGCCCTGATCCCGGTCATGGTGCGCCGTGCACACCAGATCTGGTGTGCACGGTCCTAGCCTGCACGCCACTCCCGCTGGGCGCTGCGGCCGCCCCGACCCGTGGCCTTCGTTCCCCTCCACAACCACAGCGACTACAGCCTTCTCGACGGTGCCAGCCAGCTGCCGGCGATGGTGCAGCGGGCCAAGGAGCTGGGCATGCCGGCCCTGGCCCTCACCGATCACGGCGTCATGTATGGCGCCATCGAACTGCTGAAGCTCTGCCAGCAGGCGGGCATCAAGCCGATCATCGGCAACGAGATGTACGTCATCAATGGCTCCCTTGATGACCCCAATCCCCCGAAGAAGGAGCGCCGCTACCACCTGGTCGTGCTGGCCAGGAACGCGGTGGGCTACCGCAACCTGGTGAAGCTCACCAGCATCAGCCACCTGCGCGGCATGCGCGGCAGGGGTATCTTCGCGCGGGCCTGCATCGACAAGGCCACCCTCGAGAAGCACAGCGAGGGGCTGATCGTGGCCACGGCCTGCCTGGGCGGCGAGATCCCCCAGGCGATCCTGCGCGGCCGCCCCGATGCGGCCCGGGATGTGGCGCGCTGGTATCAGGCGGTGTTCGGCGACGACTTCTATCTGGAGATCCAGGACCACGGCGGCATCGAAGACCGCATCGTCAACACCGAGATCGCCAGGATCGGCGCCGAGCTTGGCATCGAGCTGATCGCCACCAATGACGCCCACTACCTCAGCGTGGGCGATGTGGAGGCCCATGACGCCCTGCTGTGCGTGCTCACCGGCAAGCTGATCACCGACGAAAAACGTCTGCGCTACACGGGCACCGAATACATCAAGAGTGAGGCGGAGATGCTGCAGCTCTTCGCCGATCACCTCAGTGCCGAGGTGATCGAGCGGGCGGTGGCCAACACGGTGCGGGTGGCCGAGAAAGTGGCCGATTACGACATCCTCGGCCGCTACCAGATGCCCCGCTTCCCGATTCCGGAGGGCCACACGCCGGTGAGCTATCTGCGCCAGGTGAGCGAGCACGGGCTGCGGGCGCGCCTGGGGCTGGCCGAGGGCGCTGGCTTCGAGGCCACCTATGGCGAGCGGCTGGATTTTGAGCTGCAGGTGATGGAGTCGATGGGCTTCCCCACCTACTTCCTGGTGGTGTGGGATTACATCAGATTCGCCCGCGAGAACGGCATCCCCGTGGGCCCGGGCCGGGGGTCCGCGGCCGGCTCCCTGGTGGCCTACGCCCTGGGGATCACCAACATCGATCCGGTGACCAACGGCCTGCTGTTCGAGCGCTTCCTCAACCCCGAGCGCAAGTCGATGCCTGACATCGACACCGATTTCTGCATCGAGCGCCGTGGGGAGGTGATTGAGTACGTCACCCGCCGCTACGGCGAAGACAAGGTGGCCCAGATCATCACCTTCAACCGCATGACCTCCAAGGCGGTGCTCAAGGATGTGGCGCGGGTGCTCGACATTCCCTACGGCGATGCTGATCGTCTGGCCAAGCTGATCCCAGTGGTGCGCGGCAAGCCCGCCAAGCTCAAGGAGATGATCGGCGAGGAGTCGCCAGCGCCCGAATTCCGCGAGAAATACCAGAACGATCCGGCCGTGACACGCTGGGTGGACATGGCCATGCGCATCGAGGGCACCAACAAGACCTTCGGCGTGCATGCCGCCGGCGTGGTGATCGCCGCCGCGCCCCTGGATGAGCTGGTTCCCCTGCAGCGCAACAACGATGGCCAGGTGATCACCCAGTACTTCATGGAGGACGTGGAGTCGATGGGGCTCCTGAAGATGGACTTCCTGGGCCTGAAGAACCTCACCATGATCGACAAGACCATCGATCTGGTGAAACAGAGCACCGGCGAGGCGGTGGATCCCGATGCCCTGCCCCTGGATGACCCCGGCACCTACGGCCTGCTTGCCCGTGGCGATCTGGAGGGCATCTTCCAGCTGGAATCGAGCGGCATGCGCCAGATCGTGCGCGATCTCAAGCCCTCATCCCTGGAGGACATCTCCTCGGTGCTGGCCCTCTACCGGCCGGGGCCCCTGGATGCCGGCCTGATTCCCAAATTCATCAACCGCAAGCACGGCCGTGAAGCCATCGAGTTTGCCCACGCCAAGCTCGAGCCGATCCTGCGGGAGACCTACGGGATCATGGTGTATCAGGAGCAGATCATGAAGATCGCCCAGGATCTCGCCGGCTATTCCCTCGGTGAGGCTGATCTTCTGCGGCGGGCGATGGGCAAGAAGAAGAAGAGCGAGATGGAGAAGCACCAGGGCATCTTCGTGAAGGGTGCCAGTGAGCGGGAAGTGGATCCCAGGCTCGCTGAGGCGCTGTTCGAGCAGATGGTGCTGTTCGCCGAATACTGCTTCAACAAGAGTCACTCCACCGCCTACGGCGCGGTGACGTATCAGACGGCCTACCTCAAGGCCCACTACCCGGTGGCCTACATGGCGGCCCTGCTCACCGTGAACGCCGGTGATTCGGCCAAGGTGCAGCGCTACATCGCCAACTGCAATGCGATGGGCATCGAGGTGATGCCGCCCGATGTGAATGCCTCCGGCATCGACTTCACCCCTGTGGGCGATCGCATCCTGTTCGGCCTCTCGGCGGTGCGCAATCTCGGCGATGGCGCCATCCGCCAGCTGATCGAGAACCGCAGCGGCGAGGGGCCGTTCCGCTCCCTGGCCGATCTCTGCGACCGCATCCCCGGCCAGCAGCTCAACCGCCGGGCCCTGGAGGCTCTGATCCACTCCGGCGCCCTCGACTCCCTGGAGGCCAGTGCCAACCGGGCCCAGTTGATGGCCGATCTCGACCTGGTGCTCGACTGGGCCGCCTCCCGCGCCCGCGACCGGGCCAGCGGCCAGGGCAACCTGTTCGACCTGCTCAGCGCCGCCGCGCCCGCGGCGGCCGATGACTCCGGCGGTGGCGCTGAGCGGGGAGATCTGAGCACCGCCCCCAAGGCCGCCCCCGTGGCCGACTATCCCCCCACCGAGAAGCTGCGCCTTGAGAAGGAGCTGGTGGGCTTCTACCTCTCCGACCACCCTCTCAAGCAGCTGGCCTCCCGGGTGAAGCTGCTCTCGCCGCTGGCCCTCGGCAGCCTCGAGGAGCAGGCGGACAAGGCCAGGGTGAGTGCCGTGGTGATGGTGCCTGAGCTGCGCCAGGTCACCACCCGCAAGGGCGACCGGATGGCGGTGCTGCAGCTGGAGGACCTCACCGGCAGCTGCGAGGCGGTGGTGTTCCCGCGCACCTACGCCCGCCTGGCCGACCACCTGATGGTGGACGCCCGCCTGCTGGTGTGGGGGTCGGTGGACCGGCGCGACGACCGGGTTCAGCTGATCGTGGACGACTGCCGCAGCATCGACGACCTGCAGCTGCTGATGGTGGAGCTGCCCGCCGATCAGGCGGCCGACATCGCCGTGCAGCACCGCCTGCGGGAGTGCCTGCAGCGCCACCGGCCGCCCCAGGACGAGGCCGGCCTGCGCGTGCCCGTGGTGGCCCTGGTGCGTCAGGGGGAGCACACCCGCTGCGTGCGCCTCGGCCCCCAGTTCTGCGTGGCCGACCCGGCCTCCGCCCTCTCCACGCTCTGTGCAGCGGCGTTTGCGGCCCGGGTGAGCGGCCCCCTCAGCGGTTCGCCCCTCGGGGCGGGTGCCGCTTCAGCCGCCTGATCCACCCTCCGACCCTGAACCGGCTCCGCCCTGGCGCATGGCCCTGATCGAGGCCCTCACCCGCCCCAGGTTGAGTCCGATCTGCTCGGCGCCGAACCAGCTGCCGCTCTGGGTTTCCCAGCTGGCGGAGAGCACGCCGTAGCTGAGGCCGAGCAGGCCCAGCAGGAAGCAGCCACCGGAGGCCAGCAGGGTGAGGCCGGGGGGGATGTCGAGCACGCCCCGGCTCACGAGCAGGTAGCTGGCCACAAACACCCCCATGCCCATCAGGGTGGGAATGCCGGTGGCGATGGCGATGCGACGGGCCATGCGGTTGGCCACCGCCTCGGGGATCACCTGCTGGCGCGTCGGCGAAGGCTGCTTCTCCGACCGCTTCTGTGGCTGCTTGCGGGACTGCTTCCGTGCCAGCTTCTGCGGGCCTTTCTGCCCCCCCTGCGCCGAGGGCTGGATGCCTTTGCCGGCCATTCAGCCGCGGATGCCGAGCTTGGCGATCAGCTGGCTGTGGCGCTCCGGGCTGATGCCCTTGAGGTAGCTGAGCAGCCGCTTGCGACGGCCGATCATCTTCAGCAGCCCCTGGCGGGAGGAGAAGTCGTGCTTGTTCTGCTGCAGGTGGGTGGTGAGCTGGCTGATGCGCTCGCTCAGCATCGCCACCTGCACCTCCGCTGACCCGGTGTCGGTGCCGTGGGTCTGGTGGCTGTTGATCAGTTCCTGCTTTTTGGTGGTGGTGAGCGGCATGGAGAAAGAGAGGGCGAACGCGACCTGAACTGGATCCCGGCTCAGAGATCCAGGCTCATCAGTCCCGCCGGACAAGGGCCCACCCTACCGCTCCACCCCCACTGGCGTCCCAGGGTTCAGGCGGCGGGGCGGGACAGCCAGCGCAGGCACTCGCGGATCCAGTCGTCCGCCGCCCACGCGCTCCCCCCGTCGGCCGCTTCCTGGCGGGCCACGGCCCGCAGGGCCCGGTGAATCTCCAGCACCTCGTAACCCAGTGCCGCCAGGGTCAGCTGCACCTCATCGCGGTGGTCGTCGCTGAGCTGGGGGCTCACGGGCGCCAGGGCGTCGTCGTCGTCGCTGAGGGCAAGGCCGAAGCGCTGCTGCAGACGGCTGCGCAGTTCCACCGCCAGGCGCTCGGCGGTGCGCCGTCCCACCCCCGGCGCCTGGCACAGCCGGCGCAGGTCGCTCTGCACGATCGCCTGCACCAGTTGCTGCCGCTCCAGGGTGCCCAGCAGCCCCAGAGCCATCTGCGGTCCCACCCCGCTCACCGCCACCAGTTCGCGGAACAGCTCCCGCTCCCCGCGCTCGCTGAAGCCGTAGAGGGTCCAGCCGTCATCGCGCACGGCCTGATGGATGTGCAGAGTGAGCCGGCTGCCCACGGCCGGCAGCTTCTGCCACTGGCGCTGGCTCACCTGCACCTCGTAACCCACCCCCTGGCACACCAGCAGCAGGCCGCAGCGTTTGTCCTGCTGCCAGGGATCGGCGAGTTCTCCTTGCAGCCAGCCGATCATGGGAGCAGTTGGAACCTGCCCATCGTGCCCGCCCTGCGGCTCCCTGCCCAGCTCTGCCCGCCGGTTCGCCAGCCGCTGCCGCGTCTGCTGCGCCCTCTGGCCTCCGCCCTGCTGGCCCTCCTGCTGCTGCTGCTGCCGCTCTCGGCCTGCGCCGGCAGTTCCCAGCCACCCCGGGGCGTGCTGCTCAGTGCCCTGGCCCTGCAGATCCAGATCACCCAGGGGGCGATCGCCCAGGCCCTGGAGTTGGAGCCCAGCGCCGAGGCCGCGCCGCAGGTGAGCCGCGTGCGCGTGGCCGAGCAGCAGCCGGTGAGCATCGGTGAGGCCCGGGGCCTTCGGCTGGCGGGCCAGTTCGACTGGCGCCTGAGCGGCGATCCGATCCGGGTCGACAGCCCGTTCGAGCTCTACCTGCAGCGCGGTGAGCGGGGCCAGAGCTGGCGCCTGGCCCGCCCCAGCGGCAGCCCGGACGGCAGCACCCAGGCCTGGCTCACCTATCCGCTGCCCCTCAACGACTGAGCGGCGGGCCGCTCCGGCCGGCTGCTGCTGAGGCTGATCAGGGTGGCGGCCAGCACCAGGGCGGCGCCGGCCACGGTCCAGCCATCCACCGCCTCAGCAAAGATCAGCCAGCCCCAAAGGCCGGCAAAGCCCACCTGGACGTAGCTGATGGCGGTGGCCTGGGCGGCCGGTAACCCCACCAGCCCGCGGGTGAGGTTCACCTGTCCCAGCTGGGTGAACACCCCCACCCCCAGCAGCCAGAGCAGCTCGGCCGGGGTGGGCAGCACCGGATTCAGCAGTACCAGGGGCAGGCTCAGGGGCACCGCCACCAGGGGGAAATAGAACACGATCACCAGCGGGTGCTCGCTGGCCGCCAGGGTGCGCACGCACACGTAGGCCACTGCCGTGAGCAGGGCGCCGCTCACGGCCACCAGCACCGCCCAGCTCGGCAGGCCCCCCTCCCCTGCCAGGGCCTCCCCCGCCAGCAGCCGCGTCGGCTGGGCCACCAGCAGCACGCCCGCCCAGCCCAGGGCCACTGCCGCCAGCACCCGGCGGCCGATGCGCTCCCCCAGCACCAGCCAGGCCAGCAGGGCCGTGAAGGTGGGGTAGAGGTATTGCAGCACGGTGGCCGAGGCCAGGGGCAGGGTGCTCAGGGCCACATAGACGCACAGCAGGGCCACGCTGCCGATCGCACCACGCCAGACCAGCAGACCGCGCCGCTGGCCCCAGGGGCTGATGCCGGCGCGGCGCAGCAGCCACCAGCTCAGGGCCAGGCTCACCAGTGCGCGCGCCAGTACCACCTCCGCCGCCGGGATGCGGCCGCCCACCTGCTTCACGCAGATGCCCATCAGCGAGAAGCTCAGGGCACTGAGCAGCATCGAGGCCACCGGGCCGCCGAAGCGGCTGGTGCCCGGGGCTGTCGTCGTCAACGCAGATCGGGGCGGCACCAGGGGCGCATGCTGGCCGATGCCCGCCCGCCGCTGGGTCGCCAGCCTGCGCCCGGCTCCGGCAGCGCCGGCTGTCCTCCCCCACAATCAGCAGGCCGCCAGCCTCGCGCCACCGCCCCGGCTGCGGGCCGCCCGCCAGCTCTCCATGACGCCATGGGCCTCCTGACACCGTGAGCCTGCCCCGCCTCCATCCCCGCACGATCGAGGCCGTCAAGGAGCGTGCCGACATCGTTGATGTGGTGGGTGAGCACGTGGTGCTCAAGAAGAAGGGCCGGGAGTTCGTGGGGCTCTGCCCCTTCCACGACGACAAGTCGCCGTCGATGACGGTGTCGCCGGCCAAGCAGTTCTATTACTGCTTCTCCTGCGGCGCCGGCGGCAACGCCATCAAGTTCCTGATGGAACTGCAGCGCCAGAGCTTCAGCGACGTGGTGCTGGAGCTGGCGCGCAAGTATCAGCTGCCGGTGGAGACCCTCGACGGGCCCCAGCAGGAGCGGCTGCGCCAGCAGCTCTCCCGCCGCGAGCAGCTGCAGCGGGTGCTCACCCTGGCGGCGGGCTGGTTCCGCACCCAGCTGCGCGCCCCCCAGGGAGCGGCCGCCCTGGCCTATCTGCGCGAGCAGCGGCGCCTGAGCGACACCACCGTGGAGGCCTTCGAGCTCGGTTTTGCCCCCGACCGCTGGGACGGGCTGCTGCAGCATCTCAGCCAGGCCCATGGGCTCGCTCCCGAACTGCTGGAGGCCGCTGGCCTGGTGGTCCCCCGCAAGGGCGGGGATGGCTTCTACGACCGCTTCCGCGGCCGGGTGATGGTGCCGATCAAGGACCGCCAGGGGCGGGTGATCGGCTTCGGTGGCCGCAGCCTCGATGGCGCCGAGCCCAAATACCTCAACTCCCCGGAGACGGAGGTGTTTGAGAAGGGCAAGCACCTGTTCGGCCTCGACCGGGCCGCCGATGCCATCCGCCGCGACGACCGGGCCGTGGTGGTGGAGGGCTACTTCGATGTAATCGCCCTGCACGCCGCCGGCATCAGCAATGCCGTGGCGGCCCTGGGCACGGCCCTCAGCAGCCAGCAGATCACCCAGCTCTGCCGCTGCACCGACAGCCGCCGGCTGATCCTCAACTTCGACGCCGACGGTGCCGGCGTGCGGGCCGCCCAGCGGGCGATCGGCGAGGTGGAGCAGCTGGCGCTGCAGGGCCAGCTGGAGCTGCGGGTGCTGCACCTGCCGGCCGGCAAGGATCCCGACGACTACCTCGTGGAGCATGGTGCCGGCGACTACCGGGCCCTGCTCGACCAGGCGCCGCTGTGGCTGGATTGGCAGATCGAACAGGTGCTGGCCGGCCGCGACCTGGGCAAGGCCGACCAGTTCCAGCAGGTGGTGACGGCCCTGGTGGCACTGCTGGGCAAGCTGCCCCAGAGCGCCGTGCGCAGCCACTACCTGCAGCAGGTGGCCGAGCGTCTGTCCGGCGGCCAGGCACGCCTGGCCCTGCAGCTGGAGGACGACCTGCGCCAGCAGGTGAAGGGGGAGCGCTGGCACGGCCGCTCGCGCAAATGGGAGCAGCCCGGCGAGGCGGGGTTGCGGGAGCGGGCTGAGGCGGAGGTGCTGCGCCTCTACCTGCACTGCCCGGCCGAACGGGGCGCCATCCGCGCCGAACTGCGCCGGCGCGAGCTGGATGATTTCGCCCTCGTCCACCACCGCCAGCTCTGGGCCGCCATCTGTGCCCTGGAGGAGGACAACCTGGGCGGTGGCCGTCTGGAGGCCATCAACCGCGGTGCCGATCCCGGCCATGAGCTGGCCGACCTCGACCTGCCGCGCCTGCTGGGGCACCAGTTGCTGGTGGAGGAGAGTGCACTGCTGAGCCGGCTGACGCCCCTCCTGGAGCCCAGCGAGCTGCAGCGTCTGGCCCTGGCCCAGCCCCAGCTGCAGCTGCGCGGCGCCGCCGCCACCCTGGAGCGTCAGCGCAGCCTGCGCCGCTGCCGGCATCTGCTCGATGCCTGGAGCAGCCAGCGCCTGCAGACCCTGGAGCAGTGCATCGCCACGCTGCTGGAGCCGGAGGCGGCCCAGCGCCCCGATGCCGGCGACGACATGGAGCAGCGCATCGAGGCCCTGTTCGCCCACCTCAACCGCGATGCCCTGCGCTTTCAGGAGTTGTACTACAGCGAGCGCCGCTACCTCCAGCAGCTCGACGGCCACCGCCGCGCCGGCCTGGCGGAGGTGGTGGCGGCCCAGGTCAGTGCCCCGGACACCAGTGCCCCGGACACCAGTGCCCCGGACACCATGGCCGCTGAGCCTGTGGGTCCGGGCGGCTCTGCCTCTCCCGCCTAAGGTTCCGGCACTGGCGTGCGGAGCGGCGGATGGCCTACTTCGAGGTGCTCTGGCACGGCGAGGCCATCGGTGATGGCGGTGATCTCGAGGAGGCCCTGCAGTCCTACGGGCTGCTCGATCCCCTGCCGCCGAGCTGGCCCGAGGCCTGCGCCCAGCCCGGCGCCGAGCCCTGCGTCCGCCGCTACGCCTCCTTTGACGCCTTCCTCGACAACGACGATGAGCTGGAGACGATCCCGGTGACGGCGGCGATGATCGAGGCGGCCCTGGCCTCAGCCGGAGCACACCACGGGCAGATCGGCCAGGCGGGTGGTGGCGGCCCGTGACAGCTGGCCGCGCCGCATCGCCCAGGGCCTGTGCAGGCCGCAGGCAGCCCACTGCACCGTGCCGCTGCCGTAGCGGCGGTTGAGGCCATCCACCACCGCCATCAGGGCCCGGCGGCGGCGCTCCTGCTCCGGGCTCTGGGGCACCAGCAGGTGGTGCTGCAGCAGCGTCTCGGGCTGCAGCTGCTGCAGCACCACGCCGGCCTTCTGCAGGGGCTTGTGGGGGTTGAACAGGCGCTCGGCCAGGGGCAGGGCCGCCGCCAGCAGCGCGGCGCTGTCGTGGCTGGCCAGGGGCAGGGTGATGGTGGCGGCGTTGGCATAGAAGCTGGTGCCGTTGAACGGACTGCTGCGCACGAACACGGTGAGGGCACCGGCTCGCTGGCGCTGCCGCCGCAGCTTCTCGGCCGCCCGGCAGGTGTAGGTGGCCACGGCCTCGCGCAGCTGGGGCAGGTTGTCGATCGGCCGGGAGAAGCTGCGGCTCACGCAGGTTTCGCGCTTGGCCGCCGGCAGGCGCTCCAGCGGCAGGCAGGCGATGCCGCGCAGTTCCTGCTGCAGCCGCACCCCCACCACGCCGCAGCGGTGGCGCAGCTCGCCGCTGGGCAGGTCGCGCAGGACCCGGGCGTTGGCAACGCCGCGCAGCCGGCACCAGCGGGCCAGCCGCCGGCCGATGCCCCACACGTCCTCGATCGGCACCGCCTCCAGCCAGGGGTCGGGGTCGGCCACCGCCCCCAGATCGAACACCCCCTCACCCGCACCCATGCCCATGCCCTTGCCGGCGGCCTTGGCCAGCCGGTTGGCCAGCTTGGCCTGCACCTTGGTGGCGGCGATGCCCACGGCCACCGGCAGGCCCAGTCGCCGTTGCACATCGCGGCGCAGGCGCCGGCCCCAGTCGGTGAGATCGCCGCTGCCATCGCTTGCCGGGCCGGGACGGTGCAGCAGGCCGAAGGCCTCATCGATCGAGTAGATCTCCAGCTCCTCCACCCACTCCTCCAGCACGCTCATCAGCCGCTGGCTCATGTCCGCGTAGAGGGCGTAGTTGGAGCTGCGCACCAGCACGCCCCGCCGCTCCAGTTCCCGCTTCACCTGGAACCAGGGCTGGCCCATGCGGATGCCCATCGCCCGGGCTGCGGCGCTGCGCGAGACGATGCAGCCGTCGTTGTTGGAGAGCACCACCAGGGGCCGGCCGATCAGGGCCGGGTCCATCAGGGCCTCGCAGGAGGCATAGAAGTTGTTGCCGTCGATCAGCACGGTGGCTTCCCGACCGCTGGCCAGGCGCGCCATGGCTCAGGAGTTGTGGTTCAGAGGCTGTGGATGGCGTGGATGGCCACACCCCAGATGCGGCTGTCGTCGCCGTCGCCCAGCTCCAGCGGCGGGTAGGCGGGATGGGCGGCCTCCAGGCGCCAGCGGCCGCGGTGGCGGCGCAGGTGCTTGAGGGTGAAGGCCCCGTCGATCACGGCCACCACCACCAGGCCCGCCCGCGGTTCGATCGCCCGGTCCACCACCAGCAGATCACCGTCGAGGATGCCGGCATCGCGCATCGAGTCGCCGCTCACCCGCAGGAAGAAGGTGCTGCTGGGATGGCGGATCAGCACCTCATTGAGGTCGATGCGGCCCTCCACGTAGTCGTCGGCGGGGCTGGGGAAGCCCGCCGCCACCGTGGCGCCGGCCAGGGGCAGGGGCCACGGGCGCCGCCGCTCCGCCGCCGTCAGGCCGCCCAGCAGCTGGAGTGTCGCCTCCATTCCTTCAAGACATCGGCCACTAGTATGCCTGTACTGATAGCGCCTGCGCTGCTGGCCTCAGGAAGGTGCCTCCGGGCCCGATACAGCCGCTCCCGCTTCAGCTGGTTGCAAGCGGGCGAGCAGCAGCTCAGCGCCGGCGTCCCGCTGCAGGATCACCAGCGCCATGGGCGCACAAGTGCGGCCCACCTGCTCCACCTTCCGGGCTGGGCCGAGCAGCAGCTTCGGACCGCTGCAGGCGGCGTCGCCGCCGTACGGCCCGGATGGACCGTTCAATTCCCTGCCGTGGCGCAGGATCTCGGCCCGCCCCTGGGTGCGGATCCTCACCGAATACCAGCTCTTGCCCACCACCTGGATCGGTTCGCCGGCCTCGGCCTCACGCAGCGCCCGGTCTGCCCGCGCCAGGCTGCCCAGGCACTCCCGAGTCCAAGGGCCGTCAGGCCCAGCATCACCGGCACTGAGCCAAGAAGGGTCTGCAGGGCCAGGCTGAAGGCCGGTGTGGTGCCGGTGATCGGAATCAGCAGCTCCGGTAGCCATCGCAGGGCCACGGCCAACAGCAGCAGCAGCCCGGCGGTGGCGACCAGCAGGCCCTGGCTGAGCCGGTCTCGAGCCGGTGGCTCCGGCTGCAGAGGCCAGAAAAAATAGGCGGCGGCGATCGCCGTGGGCGGCAGCGTGGAGAGGATGTAGTGAGGCAGCTTGGTGGAGGCGAGGCTGAACAGTCCCACGGTGGCCAGGATCCAGATCGCACAGAACAGAGGCAGCGGCTGCCGCTGTGCCTGGCGGCGCCAGTGGCGCACGTTCAGGCAACCGTTGCGGATCAGGGCGGCCAACCCCGTGATGCCCCAGGGGAAGGTGATGGCCAGGTACACAGGCAAGTAAAAGAACCAGGGGCCAGCGTGGTCATCGAGCTGGCTGGTGAAGCGGCTCAGGTGGGTACGGCCCAGATAGCCCGCGAGGAAGGCGCTGCCCTGGCTGTTCCAAGCCGCGAGGTGCCAGGGCAGCGCCACAAGCAGCAGGCCCAGCAGCAGCGCCAGGGCAAACCGGTGGCTGAGGAAGCGGCGGCCATCGCCATCCGCAACCAGCAGAAAAGCTGGCGATGAGGCCGGGCAGGGCCAGCCTGAGAAGGCCCTTGGCCAGCACCCTAACGCCCAGCGTGCGCCCACGAGAGCGCCACTCAGCCACTGGTGCCGCCGCGGAAGGGAGCGGACTTGCTGAGCAGGTAGAAGGCGGTCAGCGCCACGCTGGTACTGGCGGTGAGATAGATGTCATGCAGTGCGATGCGGCTAAACGCCTGGTACACCGGCATCAGGGCCAGGATTGCCGCAGCGCTGAGAGCACGAACAGCCCCCGGCGGCTGGCACCGTCTCGGTTGCCGAACCGACACAGCACACGCGTGGCACTGACGCCGATGCAGCCGAACAGGGCGGCAGCGAGCCGCGGCAGCCACACCTGCTGGGGAAAGCGGTGCAGCAGCAGTGCACCGATCCAGTAGGGCAGGGGTGGCTTGTCGAAATAGGGACGGCCGCCGATGCCCGGCGTGCTCCAGTCCCCACCCACGCCCATCTGACGGGCGATTTCGAACTGCAGCGCTTCGGTCTTGTCGGCCGGATAGAGGATCTCGATGCCGTTGAAGAAGCACGCCCAGCAAAGGACGGCTAACAACAGCACGGCCGCCGGCAGCGCCAGGGTTGGCAGGATCCGTCTGGATTGGTTCACCCAATAGGCTTACCAGAGCCACAGATGCTCGAGCCGATGGGCGCAGATACGGCTTGGACAGCCGCCTCGGGCCTGGTGTTGGTGCTGTTCCTGCTGCTGCACCTGGCCGGGGTGGCCCTGGCCCCCCTGGATCCCGCCACCTTCGAGGCCTATGCGGCCGGGCTGCACGGGGCCGTGTGGCTGCCGATCGCCGAGCTGGCGCTGCTGGCGGTGGGCCTGGCCCATGCCGGCTTCAGCCTGGGCAAGCGGATCGCCAACCGCCGCGCCGGCAACCGGGCGCAGCTGGTGAGCCGGCGCGGGGAACCCCTGGCGGCCCTGGCGGCCCGCGGCCAGGCGGCTGGCGGCGTGGTGTTGCTCGGATTCCTGGCCGTGCACCTGCGGCAGCTGCGCTGGCCCCGGCCCGCCGCCGGTGGCGAGCTGGAGGCCCTGCAGGCGGTGCTGGCCCGGCCGGCGAGTGTGGTGCTGTACGTAGCGGCGGCCCTGGCGCTGGCGCTGCATCTCTTCCATGGAGGTGAGGCCGCCCACCGCAGCCTGGGGCTGCTGACGCCGGCCAACGGCCGTTCCATCCGCGCCGGCGTCCGCCTGCTGGCGGTGCTGGTGGGGAGCGGCTTTGTGGCGGTGACGCTGGCGCTGTCCCTGCCACTGGAGCTGCCGCTGCTGCCGCCCGCCGGCGGGCTGTCATGAGCGCTCTGCCCGATCCGCGCCTGCCGGCCGGGCCGATCGCCGACGCCTGGCGCCGCACCCGCGAAGAGCTGCCGCTGATCAGCCCCCTGCGCAAGCGTCAGCTGCGGGTGCTGGTGGTGGGCACAGGCCTGGCCGGGGCCTCCGCCGCCGCCACCCTGGCCGAGCAGGGCTACCGGGTCACGGTACTGACCTATCACGACAGTCCGCGCCGGGCCCACTCGGTGGCGGCCCAGGGGGGCATCAACGCCGCCCGCCCGATGGCCGTGGATGGCGACAGCGTCAGCCGTCTGTTCGCCGACACCCTGCGGGGCGGCGACTTCCGCGCCCGCGAGGCGGGCTGCATGCGCCTGGCCGAACTCAGCAGCGCGATCATTGATCAATGCGTGGCCCAGGGTGTGCCCTTCGCCCGCGAGTACGGCGGCACCCTGGCCCCCCGCAGCTTCGGCGGCGCCCTGGTGAGCCGCACCTTCTACGCCCGCGGCCAGACCGGCCAGCAGCTGCTCTATGGCGCCACCGCGGCCCTGCTGCGCCAGGTGGCGGCCGGCCGTATCACCCTGCTGCCCCGCCGCGACGTGCTGGAGCTGATCACCGTGGATGGGGTGGCCCGCGGCGTGGTGGCCCGCCATCTGCTCACGGGCGAGCTGGAGGTGCACAGCGCCCAGGCGGTGCTGCTGGCCACCGGGGGGTACAGCAATGTGTACTTCCTCTCCACCAACGCCCTCAAGTCGAACGCCACCGCGATCTGGCGCGCCCACCGCCAGGGGGCCCTGTTCGCCAACCCCTGCTTCACCCAGATCCACCCCACCTGCATCCCCAGCGGGGATCCCGGCCAGAGCAAGCTCACGCTGATGAGCGAGAGCCTGCGCAACGACGGCCGCATCTGGGTGCCGGCGATCGCCGGCGACGGGCGGCCGCCGCAGCAGATCCCCGAGGCCGAGCGCGACTACTTCCTCGAGCGGCTCTATCCCCGCTACGGCAACATGGCGCCCCGCGATCTGGCCTCCCGCCGGGCCCGTGAGCTCTGCAACGCCGGCCATGGTGTTGGTGCGGGCGGCCGCTCGGTGTATCTCGACCTGCGCGACGCCATCGCCGAACAGGGCCGGGCGGTGATCGGGCAGCGCTACGGCAACCTGCTGGAGATGTACGCGCGCATCAGCGGCGACGACCCCTACGCCGCTCCCCTGCGCATCTACCCGGCACCCCACTACACGATGGGGGGGTTGTGGGTCGACTATCAGCTGATGAGCTCCCTGCCGGGCCTGTTTGTGCTCGGAGAGGCCAACTTCTCCGAACATGGCGCCAACCGGCTCGGGGCCAGTGCGCTGATGCAGGGCCTGGCGGATGGCTACTTCATCGCCCCGGCCGCGGTCACGGCCTGGCTGGCGGGCCACCCCACCCCGGCCGTCGCGGCCGATCACCCGGCCTGCCGCCAGGCCCTCGATCAGGCTCGTGGCCGGATCACGGCGTTGCTGGCGGTGAACGGCTCCCGGCCGGTGGATGCCTTCCACCGGGAGCTGGGGGAGTTGATGATCGAGCACTGCGGCATCAGCCGCACGGCCGAGGGTCTGCGGGCCGGCCTGGCGGCGGTGGCTGCCCTGGAGCGGCGCTTCAGCGCCGAGGTGCGGGTGCCGGGCACGGCGGCGGGCCCCAACCCTGAACTGGAGAAGGCCCTGCGGCTGGCCGATTTCCTGGCCCTGGCCCAGCTGATGCTGCGCGATGCCCTGGCCCGGGAGGAATCCTGCGGGGCCCACTTCCGTGAGGAGCATCAGACGCCGGAGGGGGAAGCGAGCCGCGATGACGCCCGCTTCGCCCACATCGCCGCCTGGGAGTATCGGGGCGACGGAGCCGAGCCCCGGCGCCTCGCCGAGCCGCTCCGCTACACGGCCCTGCAACCCAGCGCCCGCAGCTACCGATGACCCCCGGATCCAGCCGCATTTCCCTCACCCTGCGCATCTGGCGCCAGGAGAACCCCGGCGCGGCAGGGGCCTTCCAGCGCTACCGGCTGGAGGCGGTGAGCACCGACCTGTCGCTGCTGGAGGCCCTCGATCAGCTCAACGAAGGCCTGATCAGCGCCGGCGAGCGGCCGGTGACCTTTGAGCACGACTGCCGGGAGGGCATCTGCGGCAGCTGCGGCTTTCTGGTCAACGGCCAGGCCCACGGTCCCCAGACCGCCACCAGCGTCTGCCAGCTGTATCTGCGCCAGTTCAGCGATGGCGCCACCCTCACCCTCGAGCCCTGGCGCGCCCGCGCTTTCCCGCCCATCCAGGACCTGGCGGTGGAGCGCTCCAGCCTCGATCGTCTGCTGGCGGCAGGGGGCTACTGCTCGGTGAACACCGGCCAGGCGCCGGATGCCAACGCCCTGCTGGTGGGCCAGGAGCAGGCCGCCAGCGCCTTCCAGACGGCCACCTGCATCGGCTGTGGCGCCTGTGTGGCCAGCTGCCGCAACGCCTCCGCCAGCCTGTTCGTGGCCGCCAAGCTGGCCCACCTGGCCCAGCTGCCCCAGGGCCAGCCGGAGCGCCGCCGCCGCGCCCGGGCCATGCAGGAGCAGATGGCGGCCGAGGGCTTCGGCAGCTGCAGCAGCAACCTGGAGTGCGAGGCGGTGTGCCCCCAGCAGATCTCCGCCGACTGGATCAGCTGGATGCGACGCGAGGACCGCTGATCCGCCGCTGAGCTCAGGCCAGCACGCTGGTTTCGATGCCCTTCAGCCAGGCACTGGCCATAGCGTCATAGCCTTGGGCTGTGGGGTGAATCCCATCCCCGATTTTTGAGCCAATGGCATTGAAATGATCAACCACAGAGACATTCAGGTTTGAGTAGGAATTGCCAATGGTATTGCGGACGGAGTTGTTAAACTGATTAATTTCTGAGCGGGTCAACTCGCTTACTGGTCTGTCAGGTCTCGTGGGTTCTTCCAATTGAGTTGGGATGGTTCCTAAAAGAACTGTTATGGAGAGGCTATTCGTTCTAGCGGAATTATTGATGCGCGCAAGCAGACTGGTTAATCGCTGAAAGGCGCTCTCGGCGATTTTGTCCTGCTGCTCACCTTTGGCATCATTGTTTAAATCACCAGAGGTGGTAGCACCGTATTTTGTGCTGACGACCTGATTAACAATATCGTTTGTGCCAACTGCTAAGAGCAAAAAGTTTTGATGGGACGACTCTCTTGAGAAGTAGGTAGGCGAAATAGCTTCTTTGATGTCGGGAGCTAGCGTGTTGCCGAAGGGATTTCTTGACTCTGAGTTTTGCCTTAACGCAACGTACGTCTCGCCAGTGATTGGGTCGCTCGCCTCAGAAATTAAAGCCCCTGAACGTCCCCAATGTTTTAATTCGGATCCAAATTTACCGACGAAATCCACGGCGTAAGGCTTGCCTGTAAGAACATCCTTCAGTGGACCTCGATACCCAGCTTGAGCCTCAGCGCCAACGCCAAGGGTGATTGAATCACCCATTGGCATAATTTTGAGACGCTGAATAGTTGGGCTGCTGTCAGGAGGCGCTGGCGTGGGTTTTGGGCTGGATGGCTCAGGGGCTGGCGTGGGTTCTGGGCTGGGTGGCTTAGGGGCTGGCTCCTGTGGGGCAACAGGTTGAGGAGCTGGTG
>SLIG01000018.1 GCA_007135755.1 Cyanobium sp. | reverse complement strand
CCACCACCAGCTCGAAGTCCACCGTGTCGGCAGAGCTGGCCTGGCCAGCGGAGCTGGCGGCCTGCAGCTGGCGGGAGCCCTTCACCAGCCGCACCTGATTGGGATCCACCAGCGGCGAGCGCTTGAGGTCGAGCTGCAGGGCATTGATGCGCTCGAAGGCCTGGGGATCACGGGCCTTGCCCTTGATCGTGAGGGCCGTGCCTTGCTCGGTGGCCTCGGTGAGCTGGATGCCCTGGGGAACACGCAGCTGCAGGTCGCGCATCAGGGCCGAGCCGGAACGGGTACCGATCAGGCCCTTCACCAGCACCTGGTTGGCACTGTTGAGCTGGGTGAGCTTGGCGCGCTCGCCCTGCAGGCGGGTTTCAAACTGCTCCACCTCCGCCTCCACCGTGGCCAGTTTCTCCAGCCTGGAAGCCTGCATGGTGGAGCGAAGCGCCAGCAGGGCCGCAATGCCGAGGCTGAGGCCGAGCAACGCCGCTCCGATCACCACCCCCTTGAGCAGGGTCTCGCGGGTGAGGGCGGAGGCCTCAGCAGGCTCCAGCAGGCCCAGTTCTTCACGCTTCTCCTGCAGCAGGTCGAAGGGTGTGCCGCTCATGTCACCAGCTCCAACTGCCCCAGGCCCTGCAGATGCAGCGAACCGTAGTCGCCCCGATCGGCGATTTCCAGCGGCAGCCCCAGTTGTTCGGCAATGGCGTCGCTGCCCTCCAGCGGTTCAGCCAGCAGCAGGCGCACCCCTGAAGCCCCGAGTCGGCTGCGGCAGAAGCCCAGGGCCTGGCGCAGCACCGGCACCAGCTGGTCGAGCGCCAGGGGCAGGGTGCGCTCGTATTCCGGGATGCCGTCGCGCCACACCACCAGCTGGCAATCACTGGTGGTGGGCTGCAGCAACGCCACCAACTCACCGGGCTGGGCCTGCTCCAGCTCCGGCTGCAAGGCGGCCATCAGCGCCACCTGGGATGGGAACAGGTGGCGCAGGGTGCCGCCGGCGATGGCGAACACATCGATCCAGGCCTCCACCGCCTGGCGGGAGGCGCCGGCCGCCAGCGAGCACGACCCGGCACCAGGCAGGGGTTGAACGTCGAGGCAGGCTTCGTTGAGAGGGAACGACCAGCCCAGATCAGCGCCACGGGCTCGCAGGGCCGCCAGGGGCTCGCTGGGTTCACGGCCGCCGGGCCACTCGATGACCCCCCACTGGCCCAGGACCCGGGGCAGGGCCACCACCAGCCCGGCGTAGGGCCGGCTGTGCTCCAGCAGCAGGTCGCCGATGAAATCGCCCAGGGCATCGCGCACGATCGGGATGCCATCCCGCAGGGTGCGCGCCGGTACCGGCGCGGTCCAGAGCGGTTCCACCGGCTTGCCGCCCTTGAGGGTCTGGCCGATCAGCAGCTGGGGGTGACTGAGATCGAGCAGCACGATCTGCGGAAACAGCTCGGCCCGCAGCGGCAGCCACTTCTCCTGAAGTCCCGCCAGCACCAAGGGGGCACTCCTCAACTTTGGGTGAAAGCTACCCGACTTTCAGCGCCACGCCACACCGGAGCCCACAGCTTCACCAATGTGGCCGAAGCCATGGCGGTCGAGCTGCTGGCTGAGGCCCTCCAGGATGCGGGGTACCAGCGCCGGGCCGCGGTAGATCCAGCCTGTGTAGAGCTGCACCAGGGAGGCGCCGGCGGTGATCCGCTCCCAGGCCGCTTCGGGCGAATCGATGCCGCCCACGCCGATCAGGGGCAGGGCCGGGCCGGCGGTGGCCCGCAGCCGCCGCAGCACCTCCAGGGCCCGCTGCCGCAGGGGGGCGCCGCTGAGCCCGCCGGCCTCTTCGGCCAGGGTGCGGCCCGTCTGGGGCAGGCGCCGCCCCTCCATCCCCAGGCGGTCGAGGCTGGTGTTCACCGCGATCACCCCGGCCAGGCCCTCCTGGTAGGCCAGCCGGGCGATGGCGTCGATGGCGTCGTCCTCCAGGTCGGGGGCGATCTTCACCAGCAGCGGCGGACAGCCCGGCAGCCGCCGCAGCCGCTCCACCAGCCGGCGCAGCAGCACCTCGTCCTGCAGGTCGCGCAGACCGGGGGTGTTGGGGGAGCTCACGTTGATCACGGCGTAGTCGGCCAGGGGGGCCAGCAGCTCCAGGCAGGCGGCGTAGTCGTCGGGGGCCTGCTCCAGCGGCGTGACCTTCGACTTGCCCAGGTTGATCCCCAGCACCGCCGGCCGCTGGCCGGGCGCCTCCAGCCGCTGACGCTCCAACAGGCGGCGGCAGGCCTGGGCGCCGCGGTTGTTGAAGCCCATGCGGTTGAGGGCCGCCTGCTCGGCCGCCAGGCGGAACAGGCGCGGGCGCGGGTTGCCGCTCTGCGCCTGGGCGGTGATCGTGCCCAGCTCGGCGAACCCGAAGCCGAACAGGTGCCAGATGGCGGCGGCGACGCCGTTCTTGTCGAAGCCGGCCGCCAGGCCCACCGGGTTGGCGAAGCGGCAGCCGAACAGCGTCTGCTCCAGGCGGGGGTCGTGATGGCGCAGCTCGGCGCCGAGGCCCGCCAGCACTCCGCTCACCACGGGCCACTGGCGCCGCAGGGACGCCTGGCCCAGCGCCGCCAGGGTGAGCTGGCTGAGCTGCTCGGCATCGGCGCCCTCATCGCGGCTGAGCAGGGGCCCCACCAGGCGCTCATAGAGGGGCCCGGTGGCACCGCCGGCCGCGCTCCCTGTGGCTGTCTGCGCCGCTGTGCCCTCGTTCACGCCTGCCCCTGCTCCTGCTGCGGCAATCCTGACGTCCCGCGCCGCAGGCGCCAGCGGCCATCGGCCAGGGGCTCCACCCGCCAGTCGCGCCAGGTCCAGGGGCCGCTGCGGGGCTCGAGGCGGCTGAGGGGCTGCTGCACCAACTGGGCCAGCTCCACCAGGCTGAGGCCGTGGCCGCCCGCGGCCAGGCGGTCGGCCAGCTCCAGGCGGCTGAGCAGGCGCTGCAGCTCCGGCGGGGCCGGATCAGCAGCGGCTGGATCAGCAGCGGCTGGGGCGGGAACGGCACTGGCGCTGGAGCTGGAGCGATCGGCCAGCCGCGGCCGCTGACCACGGGCAAAGGCCACGGCGATGGCGTCACAGCGGTCGTTGTCGGGATCGCCGCTGTGGCCCTTCACATGGCGCAGGGGGACGTCGTTCAGCCGGGCCCGGTCAAGCTGTTCCCAGAGATCGCGGTTGAGCACCGGGCCACCGGAGGCCGTGCGCCAGCCCTTGCGCTTCCAGCCCTGAATCCAGCGCTGCAGTCCATCGATCAGGTAGCGGCTGTCGGTGCGGATCGCCAGCTCGGGGTGGCGCGGCAGCGCGCGCAGCGCCTCCATCAGGGCCAGGGCGGCCGTGAGCTCCATGCGGTTGTTGGTGGTGGCCCCGTCAGCGCCGCCCAGTTCCCGCACCGTGCCGTCCTCGAAGCGCAGCAGGGCGCCCCAGCCCCCGGGACCGGGATTGCCGCTGCAGGCCCCGTCGCAGGCCGCTGCCACCACCCTCACCGGCTCATTCGCCACTGGACAACGCTCCGATCTCGATTAGAACTCCCCCCGATCTGTCCACTTCCCCTCGGGGCCGGGAGCACCGCCATGACCCTCAGCCACAAGCCCGGGATCAAGCGAACCTACCTGGCGGCAGCCGGGGCAGTGGCCCTGGTCACAAGCGGTTCCGCTGTGCTGCCCCAGCAGTTCGCCAAGGCCGCCGCACCGTTCGACAGCACCCCCGTGGATGCCGAGCGCACCATCGCCCTGGCCCAGCCCCTGAGTGGCAACCGGTGGAACCTGGTGGTGATGGAGCAGCTGGAAGCCGCCCCCCCCTGCTGGCGGCGCTTCGACGACGGCTCGGTGATCACCTACGAGCAAAACCTGCCAGCCGGCAGCTGCGGGCTCTACTCCTCGAGCAGTGCCTATTCGCTGCGTATCGCCGGCAACGACCTGAGTCATCCCTGGCGACTGCGGGTGGAGAGCCGGGGCCCGCGCCTGGAGCTGCTCGCCAGCAGCCCTGAACAACCCACGCCGCTGCTGGTGGGCAGCGGCGAAGCCGCCGGCGATGGACTGGTGGAACTGCGGCTGAGCGAAGGCTGGAGCTTCGGGCGCAGGACCTTCCAAGGCCGGGCCCTCAACCACCTCTACGTGAGCCACCCTGAGCCCATGCCGGTGTTGCTGGCCCGGGCCAACGCCGGTGGCGGAGAACTGCTGGGTCTGGCCACCCCGCCGCCGCCGCCCAGCCCGATCGAGACCGCCACAGCCCTGGCCGCCAGCCGCGGCCAGGGCACGCGCACCCAGCCCGCCAGCTCACGGCTGGCGCGGCTGGAGAGCCTGCGTCTGGGGCGCTCCCAGAATCGCTCCTGGGAGCAGCCGAGCGCCGAGGGCGAGGCCGGCGGCGTGGTGGCCCTGCAGGTGGTGCCCTACCGCCCCTGAGCCCAGTTCAGGGAGTGTCCCCGGCCGGTTGCAACTCTCCGTCAGCCTTCGTAATTTCATGGGGTGTGAGGAGTGCGGAACGCCCATCCCGGGGTCGAAACGAGGACAGACTCCCGAGATCCGTTCCAAACCCTGAGCCCCGCCCTTCGGCGGGGCTTTTTTTTGCGCGTGTGGCCGGCCTTGCGCCTGTGACCGGTGGATGGGCTGGCCATCAAAAAGCCGGCCCCGCGGGGCCGGCACTGCCTCAGGGGCAGGGGATCACTTGATGGTGACCTTGCCGCCGGCCTCTTCGATGGCCTTCTTGAGGGCTTCGGCATCGTCCTTGGAGATGCCTTCCTTCACCGCCTTGGGGGCGGCTTCCACCAGGGCCTTGGCGTCGCCCAGGCCGAGGCCGGTGGCTTCGCGCACGGCCTTGAGCACCTTGATCTTGGCGGCGGCGTCGAAGCCGTCGAGGATCACGTCGAACTCGGTCTTCTCCTCAACAGCCTCGGCGGCGGCAGCGGGAGCGGCGGCCATCACCACGCCGGCGGAGGCGGCGGCGGACACACCGAAGGCCTCTTCGATCTGCTTGACGAGCTCGGAAGCTTCAAGCAGGGAGAGAGTTTTGAGCTGGTCGAGAATCTGGTCAGTGGTAGCGGTCATGGTTGGGAATCAGCAACAGATCTGTGGACAGACAGAGAGATCGATTGAGCCGGGCGGGATCCGATCGCGGGGGGAGAGCCTCAAGAGGCCGAACCCTCGCCATCGGCGTGCTGCTTGAGGGCCCGGGCGAGACCGGAGGGAACTTCGTTGATGCCCACCGCCAGCTTGGTGGCCACGGCATTGATCGCACCGGCGATCTGAGCCATGAGCACCTCCTTGGAGGGCAGATCCCCGATGGCCTTGACGTCGTTCTGGGAGAGGAGCTTGCCTTCGAACAGGCCGCCCTTCACCTCCGACTTCTTGGTGTCCTTCTGGAAGGACTGCACGGCCTTCACCGCACCACCCACGTCGCCCTTGACGAGCACGAAGGCATTGGTGCCGGTGAGCAGGGAATCGAGTTCCGACCAGGCGCTGTCGCCATCAATGGCCCGGCGCATCAAGGTGTTCTTGGTCACCTTGCAGATGCCGTTGCTGGCCTGCAGACGGGTCCGCAGGTCAGACATCTCCTTGATGGTGAGGCCCTTGAAATCAAGAACCAGCGCCATTTCGGCCTCACCGAGGAGCCCCTTGAGCTCTTCGACGATCTGTTGCTTGTTCTCGAGCGTGCGGCCCATAGGGAGGAACGAATCGGGGGAACAAGCTGGGCATGCGGCCCTGGACGGCCCCTGGGGGGCTCGAGGCCGCTGCATGTTCCGATGCCGATCCGCTGATCAACGGCCGGAGGCCGCTGGCGCACGGGAAGCTGAAACCTGTCGCGTTCACCTCGGCGGGACTTACGCCTGAGCGATCAGAAGACCGGGGACCGGTCGACGGATCGCTCAGACAACCTGCTGTCTGGGGTCGGGCGCGTGCCCGTTCCAATAACTTACACCGCGACCCCAGGCCTGGCCTCAGCCCTCCTGCTTGATCTCCTGCAGAGCGGTGAAGTCGACCTGCACCGAGGGGCCCATGGTGGAGGTGACGTAGAGGGAGCGCCAGTAGCGGCCCTTGGCACCGCTGGGCTTGTTGCGGTCGATGGTTTCCTGCAGGGCCTTGAGGTTGTCGAGCAGCTTGGCCACATCAAAGCTGGCCTTGCCGAAGCGCACGTGCACGATGCCGGTGCGGTCGGCGCGGAACTCCAGCTTGCCGGCCTTGAACTCGGCGATGGCGCCGGCCAGGTTGGTGGTGACGGTGCCGGCCTTGGGGTTGGGCATCAGGCCGCGGGGACCGAGCACCCGGCCCAGCTTGGCCACCTTGGGCATCATGTCCGGGGTGGCGATGAGCAGGTCGAAGTCCATCTGCCCCTGAGCGATGGACTCCACCAGATCCTCGTCGCCAGCCAGGTCGGCCCCGGCGGCCTCGGCGGCGGCCACCGCTTCACCGCGGGCGATCACGGCGATGCGGATGGTCTGGCCCGTGCCGTGGGGCAGGGCCACGGTGGTGCGCAGCTGCTGGTCGGTGTACTTGGGATCGATGCCCAGACGCACGTGGGCTTCGATCGTCTCGTCGAATTTGGCGGTGGCGTTGGCCTTCACCAGCTCGAGGGCCTCGAGCGGGGCGTAGGCCTGCTCGGCCACCTTGGCGGCCAGTTCGGTGTAGCGCTTGGAAACCTTGGGCATGGCAGGAATGGGGTACGGGCGACCTGGCGGTCTCCCCCGGTGGTGATGAAAGAACGGTGACGGAGCTGTGGCGAAGCAGTGACGGATCGGGCCGGCCCGTGGGCCGCCGGGATCAGTCGCTGACGGCCACGCCCATGTTGCGGGCGGTGCCTTCGATGATGCGCATGGCCGACTCGACGCTGGTGCAGTTGAGGTCGGGCAGTTTGGTCTTGGCGATCTCCTCGAGCTGGGCGCGGGAGATGGCACCCACCGCCCCCTTGGAGGAGGTGGCGGCACCCTTCTCGATGCCGGCGGCCTTGGAGATCAGCACCGAGGCGGGCGGGGTCTTGGTGATGAAGGTGAAGCTGCGGTCTTCAAAGACCGAGATCTCCACCGGAATCACATAGCCGGCCTTGTCCTGGGTGCGGGCGTTGTACTCCTTGCAGAACGCCATGATGTTGACCCCGTGCTGGCCGAGGGCAGGACCCACGGGCGGCGCCGGGTTGGCTTTGCCGGCCTGGAGGGCCAGCTTGATAACGGCAACGACTTTCTTGGCCATCGTCTGGGGCTGAGGGGCGGATCTGCGGATGACCCCCATCGCCGGGGGTTGCGGGGACGGCCGCCCTCCGCAGGGAGGCGGCCGCTGAGCCTTGGCCGCGGCCTCAGCTCTGCTTGCTGATCTGGGAGAACTCCAGTTCCACCGGCGTTTCGCGGCCGAAGATCGAGAGCAGGGCCTTGAGCTTGTTGCGGTCGCCGGATACCTCGATCACCTCGCCCTGGAAGTCCTTGAACGGACCGGCGGTGACCAGGATCTGATCGCCTTCGGCCAGATCCACCTTCACCACCGGCTTCTTCTCGGCCGCGCGCTTGAAGATGCGGTCCACTTCCTGACGGCTCAGGGGGCGGGGCTTGATGTGGCCCCGGGCCCGGGCCGTGGCGCGGCGCTCTTCGGCCCCCACGAAATTGATCACGTTGGGGGTGCTGCGCACCGCCATCATCGTGTCTTCATCGAGCACCATGCGCACCAGCACATAGCCGGGAAACACCTTTTCCTCGGTGCTGGTGCGGTTGCCGTCCTTCTTGATCTTCACCCCGGGGGTCTGGGGGATCTCGATCTCGAGGATGCGGTTGTCCACGCCGAGGGTCACGGCCCGCTGCTCGAGGGTGGCCTTCACCTTCTTCTCACAGCTGGAGGCCACCTGCACCGCATACCAGCGGGCCACCTGGCGCTTCTCGGCCTGCTCAGCGGCGGCCGACTCGCTGGCCTCAGCTGCTGAGAGCTCAAGGGTCGGGGCGTCGGCGAGGGCGGGGCTGAGGGGGCTTTCGGGCAGGGACTCGGTCACGGGGCTCACGGGAACAACAATCGGCGGCTATGGATTGGCGGACTCAGCGGAACACCTGGGAGGCGCCCCAGCCGAACAGGCGGTCGATGGCGGCGATGGCGGCGGCCGACAGACCGACCATCAGGATCACAGCCACCGATTCGCTGAACAGCTGCTGACGGCTCGGCCACACCACCCGGCGCAGCTCATCGATGGTGGCGGCGGCGAAGCCGGCCGGCTGGGGTGCGGCGCCGTCGGTAACGGCAGCCGCTGAGGTCCCCGCAGCTCCATCGACCGCTCCCTCCGGTGCCGTCTCGGTGGCCGTGGCGGCCTCCGGTCGGGACTGGGGGGAGCTGGGCGTGGCGGATTGGGGGGAGTCGGGCTCCACGGCGGGCTCGGCTGGGTGAACAGGCTGGGCGCGACGCAGCGGCTGAGGTCTACGCGTCAGGGCAATCTCCCACCCTACCGGAGGGGCTGGACTGGAAGGACTGGAAGCTCAGCTCAGCGGTCCCTTCACCAGCCAGTTGCACCCGAACGCCGGCGGCACCACTGAAGTGCTCCGCCAGCAGTTCGGTGGCCAGGGGGTTCTCCAGCCGCCGGCGCAGCACCCGGCGCAGAGGCCGGGCCCCGTATTCGGGCTCGTAGCCCTGCTCCGCCAGGGCCTGCACCACCGGCTCCTCCACCACGAGCTCCAGTCCCTGCTCGGCGAGCAGCGATCCCAGCTCCGCCAGCTGCAGACGCACGATGCGTTGCAGATCGTCGGCCGCCAGGGGGCGGAAACGGATCACCTCATCGATGCGGTTGAGGAACTCGGGCCGGAAGTGACCGGCCAGGGCCGCCTCCACCGCCGCCTCCAGCTGGCGCTCCCGGGTCTCGGGGTCGGCGCCGGAGCGGGCGTTCTCCAGGATCGCCCGGCTGGCCAGGTTGCTGGTCATGATCACCACCGTGTGGCGGAAGTCCACCGTGCGGCCCTGGGAGTCGGTGAGGCGGCCGTCGTCGAGCACCTGCAGGAGCAAGTTGAACACCTCCGGGTGGGCCTTTTCCACCTCATCGAGCAGCAGCACCGCATAGGGACGGCGGCGCACCGCCTCGGTGAGCTGCCCGCCCTCCTCGTAGCCCACATAGCCCGGGGGCGCTCCGACCAGGCGGGCCACGGCGTTGCGCTCCATGAACTCGCTCATGTCCAGCCGCACCAGGGCCTCCTCCTCGTCGAACAGGGCGGCGGCCAGGGCCTTGGCCAGTTCGGTCTTGCCCACGCCGGTGGGGCCGAGAAACAGGAAGGAACCCACCGGCCGGGTGGGCGCCTGCATGCCGGCCCGGGCCCTTCGGATCGCCGCGGCCACCGCCGCCACCGCCTCGCCCTGGCCGATCACCCGCTCCTCCAGCCGGGCCTCGAGTTCCAGCAGCTTCTGGCGTTCCCCCGCCAGCAGGCGCTGCACCGGGATGCCGGTCCAGCGGCCCACCACATCGGCGATGTCGCCCGCCTCCACCATCTCGCGCAGGATCGACTCGCCGCTGCGCTGGTCGGCCAGCTGCTCGGCCTCGAGGGCCTCCCGGCGCTGCTGCACCGTCTGCAGCTGGTCCACCTGCAGCCGGGCGGCCTCTTCCCAGGCGCCGTCGCGCTCGGCCTCGGCGATGGCCTGGCGCAGTGCCTCCTCCTGCTGCAGCAGCTCGTGCAGCTCAGCGAGCTGGTCCCGCTCCCGCTGCCAGCGCTGCTGCACCTGCTGGAGAGCGTCGGTGGCTCGCCGGCGCTGCTGTTGCAACCCCACCCGTTCGGCCTCGGGGGCCGCCTCGGCCGAGAGCAGGGCCAGCTCCACCCGGCGCAGTTCGGCCTCGGCGGCCTCCACCGGCTGGGGCTTGGAGGTCGCCTCCATGCGCAGCTGGGCGGCGGCCTCATCGATCAGGTCGATGGCCGAATCGGGCAGGCTGCGGTCGCTGATGTAGCGGTCGGCGAGCCGGGCGGCGGCCACCAGGGCGCCATCGCTGATGGTGACGCCGTGGTGGAGCTCATAGCGCTCCTTGAGACCGCGCAGGATGGCGACGCTGGTGTCGAGGTTGGGCTCGCGCACCACCAGCTGCTGGAAGCGCCGCTCCAGGGCCGGATCCTTCTCGATGCTGCGGCGGTACTCCTCGGTGGTGGTGGCACCGATGCAGCGCAGTTCGCCCCGGGCCAGGGCCGGCTTGAGGATGCTGCCGGCGTCGGCGTTGGAGCGGTCGCCGCTCACCACCGTGTGCAGCTCGTCGATGAACAGGATCACGCCGGGTTCGGCGTCGCGCACCTCCGCCAGCACCCCGCGCAGGCGCTCCTCGAACTGGCCGCGGAACTTGGCCCCGGCGATCAGGGCCCCCAGATCGAGAGCCACCAGGCGCTGACGGAGCAGGGCCTCGGGCACCTCCGCGGCCACGATGCGCTGGGCCAGCAGCTCCACCACAGCGGTCTTGCCCACGCCGGGCTCCCCCAGCAGCACCGGGTTGTTCTTGCTGCGGCGTGAGAGCACCTGCATCAGGCGGCGGATCTCGGCATCGCGGCCGATCACCGGATCGAGCTCACCGGCCCGGGCGGCGGCGGTGAGGTCGCGGCCGTAGCGCTCCAGGGCCGTGGGTTCATGCTCCTCGGCCTCAAGGCGAAGCTCGCCAGCGGCCGGGGCAGGGGCCGGGGCCGTGGGAGCGGCAGTGGCGGCGGCGGGAGTGGCAGTGCCGGCGGCGGCAGTGGCAGTGCCGGGAGCGTCGATCCAGGCGTCGGCGACGGGCGCCGCGGCCACCGGGGCCGGGACCACTGGGGCCGGAGCGTCGCGGCGGGGCTCGGGCGCCCCCGGCCGCAGGCAGCGCAGCAGCTGCTCCTCCCCCAGCCCCTCGGCCGCCAGCAGCGAGGCGCCCAGGCGCGGTTCATCCAGCAGGGCCAGCAGCAGGTGGGGCAGATCGATCAGCCGCGACCCCCAGGCCGCCCGGCAGCGGTCGGCCTGCTCGAGCAGGTCTTCGAGGGCATCCCCCACGTAGAGCTCCGGCCCCTGGCCGGCGGGCTGCTCCAGGCAGAAGCTCTCCAGGCCATCGAGCATCCGGTCGGCATCCACCGGCAGGCGCTCCACCCAGCCCCCGAAGCGGCGCTCCAGCAGCAGGGCCTGGAGCAGGTGCTCCACATCCATGGCGCCATGGCGCCAGCGGCGGGCACTGTCCTGGGCCGCCAGCAGCAGCTCCCAGGCGTCGTCGCTGAAGCGCTCGGGTTCGCGGGTGAGGCTGATGCCCAGCTGCTCCTCGGCCAGAACGGTGGACTCGCTGGACATCTCAGGCGGCGGCTCGGGAAGAGAGCTGGATCAGCTCCACTTTGTAGCCGTCGGGGTCTTCCACGAAGGCGATCACGGTGCTGCCGTGCTTCATCGGCCCCGGTTGGCGCACCACCCGGCCGCCCTTGGCGCTGATCCGCTCACACACGCTGTGGATGTCGTCGACCCCCAGGGCGATGTGGCCGTAGCCATCGCCCAGTTCGTAGCGGCTGGTGTCCCAGTTGTGGGTGAGCTCCAGCACGGTGTGGTCGCTCTCGTCTCCGTAGCCCACGAAGGCCAGGGTGAAGCGGCCGCCGGGGTAGTCCTTGCGGCGCAGCAGGCGCATGCCCAGCACCTCGGTGTAGAAGGCCAGGGAACGCTCCAGATCACCCACCCGGAGCATGGTGTGCAGCAATCGCATGGGCACGGGGTGTGCAGATCTGCCCATTGTGGTGGGGGTGGCTGGGGTGTCGGTTGGCCCGTGCGGTGCCCTCCGGCACTGCGACAGCCCCCGGGGTGACCAATAGGATCCCCGTCACATCGTGCGATTTGGCCCTGTGATCGACTCCCTCGACCTCGTGATCGACACCGTGGTGGCCCGCGAGGTGCTCGATTCCCGCGGCACCCCCACCGTGGAGGCCGAGGTGCTGCTGGAGGGCGGCGCCAGCGGCCGGGCGATCGTGCCCAGCGGCGCCAGCACCGGCGCCCATGAGGCCCATGAGCTGCGCGACGGCGGCAGCCGCTACATGGGCAAGGGGGTGCAGCTGGCGGTGAGCAACATCGAGGAGAAGATCGCCCCAAGCCTCTGCGGCCTCAGCGCCCTCGACCAGGGCGCCGTGGACGCGGCCATGGTCGAGCTGGATGGCTCGGACAACAAGAGCGCCCTGGGGGCCAACGCGATCCTGGCGGTGAGCCTGGCCACGGCACGGGCCGCCGCCAACGGCGTGGGCCTGCCCCTCTACCGCTACCTGGGCGGCCCGATGGCCACCCTGCTGCCGGTGCCGCTGATGAACGTGATCAACGGCGGCGCCCACGCGGCCAACAGCCTGGATTTCCAGGAGTTCATGCTTGTGCCCCACGGCGCCCCAAGCTTCAAGGAGGCGCTGCGCATGGGCACCGAGGTGTTCCATGTGCTCAAGGGCCTGCTCAAGGACAAGGGGCTGAGCACCGCCGTGGGCGATGAGGGCGGCTTCGCGCCGGATCTGGGCAACACCGAGGCCGGCGAGCTGCTGGTGCAGGCGATCGAGCAGGCCGGCTACCGCCCCGGCGACCAGATCTCCCTGGCCCTGGACGTGGCCAGCACCGAATTCTTCAAGGACGGCCGCTACGCCTTCGGCGGCGGCAGCTACGACAGCGCCGGCATGGTGGAGGAACTGGCCAAGCTGGTGAGCCGCTTTCCGATCGTCTCGATCGAGGACGGCCTGGCGGAGGACGACTGGGAGGGCTGGGGCCTGCTCACCGCAAAGCTGGGCGACACGGTGCAGCTGGTGGGCGACGACCTGTTCGTGACCAACACCACCCGGCTGCAGCGGGGCATCGAGCAGGGGGTGGCCAACTCGATCCTGATCAAGGTGAACCAGATCGGCTCCCTCACCGAGACCCTGCAGGCGATTGATCTGGCCGGCCGCGCCGGCTACACCAGCGTGATCAGCCACCGCAGCGGTGAAACCGAGGACACCACCATCGCCGACCTGGCGGTGGCCACCCGCGCCGGCCAAATCAAGACCGGTTCCCTCAGCCGCTCGGAGCGTGTGGCCAAATACAACCAGCTCCTGCGCATCGAGGACGAACTGGGCAGCCAGGCGGTGTACGCCGGTGCCGCTGATCGCGGGCCCCGCGGCAAGGGCTGATCGCACAGGCCCGGACGAGCGACGCCTCGATCAGCCGCCCACCCCCGGCAGCTGATCGAGGCGGCCGTCGCGCTTGAGGCGGCCCTGCAGCTTCAGCCAGCTCAGCCCCACCGGCGCGCCCAGCACCAGGGGGACGGCCACCAGGGCGGGACGCTCACTGCTGGCCAGCAGGGCCGCCGCCACCGCCAGACCGGCCAGCAGCATCGACTGGCCGGCGGTCTGCTGAGCCAGGGCCAGACGGCGCAGCAGCCGGTCGGTTTCACCGGCGCGGATCTGCACCTGCAGATCCCCCTGCTCGATGCGCAGCAGGCTCTCATCGAGCCGCCGCGGGATACCCAGGGCGCGGCTGCCCACCTCGGCGGCCTGGCGGGAGAGCTCACCGAAGAGATCGGAGCCGCCCGCTCCGCCGCCAGCGCCGCCGGGTCCGCCGCTTGAAGTCATCAGGGGAAGCAGGTAAGGGCGGGCAATCGACACCAGGCTAAAGCCGGGATCGAGGCTGCGGCCCACCCCCTCGAAGGTGGACAGGGCCCGCATCACGAAGATCAGCTCCGGGGGCACCCGGAACGGCTGGCCGTACACCAGGGCGTTGAGATCGCCGGAGAGCTTGCTGATCACGTTGGCCGAAAACGGCGGCGTCAGGGCCTCGGTGAGCATCACCCGCACCAGGCGCCGCACCGGCCCGGGATCCACCCCCGCCGCAATCACCCCGGCGGCCTGCAGCTCCTGCACCAGGCCGCCGGCATCGCGGCCGGCGGCGGCCCGCACCATCCGGCCCAGGCGCGAGCGCAGCCGCGCTGAGACCTGGCCCATCATCCCGAAGTCGTAGTAGATGAGGGCGCCATCGGCGGCCACCGCCAGGTTGCCCGGGTGGGGATCGGCGTGGAAGAAGCCGAAGCGCACCAGCTGCTGCAGGTAGCTGGCGGCTCCCTTCTCGGCCACCGCCGCCGGATCGATGCCGCTCTCCAGCAGCCCCTGGCGGTCGGTCACCTTGATGCCGGGCACGTAGTCGAGGCAGAGCACCCGGCGGGCGCTGAGCTCCCAGATCACCGCCGGGATGCGGATGCCGGGGTCATCGAGAAACTGCTGGCGGAAACGGGCGGCGTGTTCGGCCTCGAGGCGGAAGTCGAGCTCCCGCAGCAGCACCCGCCGGCATTCCTTGGCGATGCCGATCCAGTCACGGCCCTGACCCCAGCGGGGATGGCGCTGCACCAGGGCCGCCACCTGCTGCAGCACCTCCAGATCCAGGCGGAACAGGTGCTCCAGCCCCGGCCGCTGCACCTTGAGCACCACCTGGCGGCCGCTGCGCAGGCTGGCGCGGTGCACCTGGGCCAGGCTCGCCGACCCCAGGGGGCTGGGTTCAAGATCGATGATCTCGGCGCAGCGTTCCCCCAGTTCCGCCTCCAGCAGTTCCTGCACCACGGCGAAGGGGAAGGCGGGCACGCTGTCCTGCAGCAGGGCCAGTTCCTCCACCAGCTCGGCGGGCAGCACATCGGGCCGGGCCGAGAGCAGCTGGCCCAGCTTGATGAAGGCCGACCCCAGGGCCAGGAACTCGGCGGTGAGCCAGCGCGAGCGCCGGCGGGCCCGCCGGGAGCGGCGCTCGGGGGTGGGGCCGCCGGGATAGGTCCAGTTCTGGCCGTCCCACCACAGCCCCAGAGTCAGGCGCAGGGCCAGCCACCAGATCCGCAGGGGGCGCCAGAACAGGGGGCGAGGGGAGAGGGGCCGGGCGATCACGGCACCTGGTCGAGGCGACGGCTGAACCCGGCCACCTGGGCCCTCAGCCCATCGATGCGTCCCTGCACATCGGCGGCCGAGACCACCGCTGAGTCCGTCTCATCGACCCTCGCGCCGGCGGCTGGGGAGGGCTGGGCCGCGTCGCGCTCCAGCCGCTGGGCCTCCCGCTCCACCTCATCCCAGAACAACCGCAACTCGCGGCGCACCTGCTCGGGTGCGTCCTGGAGCACCACGGCGGCGTTGGCGGCCGCATCCAGCAGACCGCTGCCGAGACGGGCACCCAGCCGGGCGACCACCGCCTGCATCAGGGTCTGGGGAGCGGGCATGGCGGCCGGCCGCAGCTGGGGGAACTGTGGCAGATGGAAGCTTCAGGGAGTGAGCGGCTCGAACGGTGGCGTGATGGACGGATCCAGGCGCGGCAGGGGGTCGGCGGCGGGCGGTGGAGCTGGGGCGGGCGGTGGAGCTGGGGCCGGCGGTGGGGTGGCGGCGGGGGCAGGCTCCAGCTCGCGGCTGAGGGGTGGCGCCAGGCGCTCGCGCTGCCGCTCGGCCTCCAGCTCCTGCTCCCGCTGGCGCCGCTCGGTCTCGGCCTTGCGCTGCTGCTCCTCCTGCTCCAGGGCACTGAGATCACCGCGGATCGAGCGGGGTTCCTCGCCCGCCTTCAGCCGCAGGCTCTCCAGGGTGGTGCCAGGAAACTCCTTCATCCGGAAGGGTTCCACCAGTTGTCCCTGACGGGGCAACTCGAGCAGCATCAGGCGCTGCACCACGCCATAGCCGAGCCCGAAACACAGCCCCGCCAGCAGGGGAATGGCCCAGGGTTGGGACACCAGGTGCCGAGACGAGCGAACCGGGGCTGGATTCACCATCGGGGGAGATTAGGTGGTGTAGTCGGCGTTGATGCGCACGTACTGATCGGAGAGGTCGCAGCCCCAGGCCACGCCCCGGCCGGGACCGTCGCCCACCCGCAGGCGGATCAGCACGGTGTCGCCGCCCGGGCCGCTGCCGCCCAGGTAGGTGCCGGCGGCGCGCTCGCGCAGGTAGGCGGAGGCGGCCGGCCGATCGAAGGCCAGGGGCTCGCCGGCCGCCATCAGCTGGTGGTCTCCCAGCCACAGGGCCACGGCCGTGGCCTCAAAACCAACACCCGCCCGGCCGGCGGCGGCCACGATCCGGCCCCAGTTGGGGTCACGGCCGTGCACGGCGCACTTCACCAGCGACGAACCGCACACGGTGCGGGCGATGGCGCGGGCGCCGGCCCCATCGGCCGCACCCTCCACCCGCACCTCGATCAGGCAGGTGGCACCCTCACCGTCGCGGGCGATGGCGCGCGCCAGGTGCTGCAGCGCCTCCGTCAGGCCGGTTTCCAACGCCTCGAGGTGCTCCGGAGGCAGGGGCTCGCCGGCGGCGAAGGCCAGCAACGTGTCGTTGGTGCTGGTGTCGCCGTCCACCGTGATCGCGTTGAAGGAGCGCTCCACCGCCCGCCGCACCATGGCCCGCCAGCATTCGGCCGGCACGCCGGCATCGCAGCTCAGGTAGCCGAGCATGGTGGCCATGGCGGGGTGGATCATCCCCGACCCCTTGGCCATGCCGCCGATGCGCACCACGCGGCCGCCGAGGGTGGCCTCCAGGGCGATCTGCTTCTCCACCAGGTCGGTGGTGAGGATCGCCCGGGCCGCCGCCGGGCCCGCGTGGGGGCTGAGGGCCGCCACCAGGGGATCGAGGCCCGCCTCCAGGCGGTCCATGGGAATCGGCACGCCGATCACACCGGTGGAGCAGATCAGCACCTCCTCGGGGCGCAGGCCCAGGCGCGCGGCGGTGGCGTCGGTGGCGCGCAGGCTGTCGGCCAGGCCCCGCTCGCCGGTGCAGGCATTGGCCTGGCCCGAATTGATCAGCACCGCCCGGGCCTGGCCGCCGCTGGCCGCCAGGCGCTCGGCGCAGAGATCCACGCAGGCGGCCCGCACCAGCGACGTGGTGAAGGTGCCGGCGCATACGGCGCCCTCGGGGGCCAGCAGCAGGGCCAGATCGGGATTGCCGGAGGGCTTGAGGCCGGCGGTGACGGCCGCGGCCCGGAAGCCGGCCGGGGCGGTGATGCCACCGGGGATCGGGTGCCAGGGGTGGGTCAATGCAGGGCCGCCACTGGGGCCATCCTGAATCCCAAACCTGCCTGGGCCGCCGCTGCGCAGACTGAGCCTGCAGCGACAGGGGCAGTGGACCGACCGATGGATGCTCGTGCCGCTCTCGGGCAGGGGGCCGATCTGGAGGGAGGGCTCGATGACGAGCTCGATGCCGAGGCGGTGGCGCTCTGCCGGCGGCTGGCCGGCGTGCTGTTCCCCTGGGACATCACCCGCTCCCTGGAGCTGGCCCTGCTCAAGACCTTCTGCCTGCCCTCGATCTCCGGGCTGCTCAGCCGCACGGGCGAATTCGGACAGCGGCCGCGCAAGCGCTACGACGACACCGGCCTGATGGTGGCCGAACTGCTGCGCCACGGCCCTGACAGCCCAGCCGGTGCGGCGGTGATCAGCCGCATGAACCGGATCCACGTCGCCTACGCCATCGCCAACGACGACTTCCTCTACGTGCTCAGCACCTTCGTGGCCGAGCCGATCCGCTGGCTGGAGCGCTATGGCTGGCGCCCTCTGCAGCCACACGAGCAGCAGGCGCTGTTCCGCTTCTGGCGCCATGTGGGCGGGCGCATGGGGATCACGGCCATTCCCACCACCCTGCAGGCCCTGCTGGCCCTCAACGCGCGGGTGGAGCGGGAGCTCTTCCGGCCGGCCGCCAGCAACCGGCGCGTGGCTGACGCCACGCTGGCGATGCTGCTGTCGGACTGGCCGGAGCCGCTGCGGCCCGCCGTGCGGGGCTTGCTTGAGGCGGTGGTGGAGCCTGAGCTGGCCCAGCCCCTGGGCTGGCCCGTGCCCCCCGCAGCGCTGCGCCACCTGGTGCGGTCTGGCCTGCGGCTGCGCAGCCGGCTGCTGAACCGCTGGCAGCGGCTGAGGCCTCCGCAGGGAAGCCGCTTCTACTCGGAGCGTCCCACCCCCAGCTACGGCAGCAGCTTCAGGCTCGAGCAGCTGGGGCCGCCCGCCATGCTGGAGCGCCTCAACCGCCCGCGCTGGACGGGCCGCCAGCGCCGCATCGGCCTCACCGGTGGCATCGCCAGCGGCAAGAGCAGCGTGGGGGCGCTGCTGGCGGCCCGGGGTCTACCCCTGCTCGATGCCGATGCCTATGCCCGCGAGGCGCTGGCCCCCGGCAGCGCCGGGGCGCGGGCGGTGCTGGCGCGCTACGGGGAGCCGGTGCTGGCGACCCCGGGCCCGGGCGATGGTGCCGACGTGGCGCCGCCTGTCCTTGATCGCGCGGCCCTGGGACGGATTGTGTTCGCCGATGCCGTTGAGCGCCAGTGGCTGGAGCGGTTGGTGCATCCGATGGTGCGGGAGCGGTTTGCCGCGGAGCTGCAGCGGCTGGCCGCGGCGCCGGCGGTGGTGCTGATGATCCCGCTGCTGTTCGAGGCCGAGCTGGAATCGCTGTGCAGCGAGGTTTGGCTGGTGGACTGCGATGAAGCCCAGCAGCTGCAACGGCTGGTGGCCCGCGATGGTCTCAGCGACAGCGAGGCCCGCGCCCGCATGGCCGCCCAGTGGCCCCTGGCCCGCAAACGCCCCCTGGCCGATCGGGTGATCGACAACCGGGGCGGGCCGGATCGGCTGGCGGTGGAGGTGGAGCGGGCGCTGAGGGACCGGAGACTGGGGCGGGATTCATCGGGTCGGGCTAAAGCGCCTTGAGGGGCTGGATCAGCAGCGCCACCGCCAGGCTCCTGGTGTTCACCTTGTCCTGCACCATCCGCTGGATCGGCCCCCAGCCCCAGGCCACCAGGGCGCACAGGCCGCCGCCGATCACGGCGGCCGAGAGTCCCAGCTGCCAGGCGTGGAGCTGGCGGGGCAGCAGCACAAAAATGGTGACCAGGTCGTGCACCAGCCACTGGCTCCACAGCCAGGCGGTGGACAGCCACTGCAGCACCGGACCCGCGTTGGCGGGGGCGATGGCCTCCAAGAGGGGGAACTGGGCCAGTCGCCCCCAGGCCGGATCACCGCCGTGGAGCCACCAGCCCTGGCCCAGCACCACGGCCATGACGAACGCGGCAGCCTGAATCCAGCCCGGCTGAATCCAGCTCAGAACTCAACCCTTGAGCTGCTGGTTGAGGATCTGGTTGGCGAGTTTGGGATCGGCCTTGCCGCCCGTGCGCTTCATCAGCTGACCCACGAAGAAGCCCTGCAGCTTGGTCTTGCCGCCGCGGAAGGCCTCCACCTCCTCGGGATGGGCGGCCAGCAGCTCCGCCACAATCGCCGTGATCGCCGCGGGGTCGCTGATCATGCCCAGCCCGCGTTCGTCCACGATCGCCTTCGGGGAGCCGCCCAGCTCCAGCAGTTCGGGCAGAATCTCCTTGGCGATCTTGCCGCTGATCACCCCGCCCTCGATCATCCCCACCATCTCCGCCAGCTGCTCGGGCCGGAAGGGCAGCTCGGCATAGGAAAGCCGGTTGGCGTTCACATGGGCGGCGATGTCGCCGCTGATCCAGTTGGCCGCCGCCTTGGCATCGGCACCGGCGGCCACCACGGCCTCGAAGTAGTCGGCCATCGGCCGTTCGTCGGTGAGCACGCGGGCGTCGTACTGGGAAAGGCCAAGCTGCTCGGCATAGCGGTGGCGCTTGGCGGCCGGAAGCTCCGGCAACTCGGCCCGCCAGCCCTCGCGCAGCTCGGCGCCCACCTCGATCGGGCCGAGATCGGGATCGGGGAAGTAGCGGTAGTCGCTGGCACCTTCCTTGGAGCGCATGCTCCTGGTGAGCTGCTTGCCCTCATCCCAGAGGCGCGTTTCCTGCACCACCGGCTCACCGGTTTCGTAGGCCTTGATCTGACGCTGGATCTCGTGATCGATCGCCTTCTGAATGGCGGAGAACGAGTTCATGTTCTTGATTTCCACCTTCGTGCCGAAGGGGGCCTCGGGCCCGCGCCGCACCGAGATGTTCACATCGCAGCGCAGGGAACCCTCCTGCATGTTGCCGTCGCTCACGCCCAGATAGCGCATGATCCGGCGGATCTCAGCGGCGTATTCAGCGGCTTCTCGGCCGGTGCGCAGATCCGGCTTGCTGACGATCTCCGCCAGGGCCACACCAGCCCGGTTGTAGTCCACCAGCGAGTGGGTGGAGCCGGCCAGGCGATCACTGCCGGCGTGCACGAGCTTGCCGGCATCCTCCTCCATGTGCAGGCGCTCGATGCCGATCGTTTTCAGATAGGTGTCCTTGCCCTTTTCCGCCACCTCCACCTCGATCCAGCCGTCTTCGGCGATCGGTTCGTCGTACTGGGAGATCTGGTAGTTCTTGGGCAGATCGGGATAGAAATATTGCTTGCGGTCGAACTTGCTGTGCTCGGCGATCTTCAGATTGAGCGCCATCGCCGCCTTCACCGCATACTCGAGCACCTTCTGATTCAGCACCGGCAGGGTGCCCGGCAGCCCGCACACCACCGGATCGATGTGGGTGTTGGGGTCGTCGCCGAAGGTGGTGGAGGCGCCGGTGAAGATCTTGCTGGCGGTGCCCAGCTGCACGTGGGTCTCCAGGCCGATCACGGCCTCCCAGTCGGCTTGCCCAGCTGCCTGCCCTGCCATCCCTGTCGCGCGGTCGGTGAGGCGATCCTATGGAGCGGCAGTGCGCTCCAGGTCGCAGGTGTACACGGGCTGGGGATCCATCCCCTTGATGGCGCTCCGCCCCAGGCTGCGCACCGGCAGGCCGGCGCCCACCAGGTCAGCCGTGGCGGCATCGAACAGCAGCGGGCTGGCCAGCTGGCGGGTGAGCCCCTCCATGCGGCTGGCCAGGTTCACCTTGTCGCCGATCACCGTGAACTCCATCCTGCGGGGGCTGCCGATCTGCCCCACCAGCACCTCCCCGGAGGCCAGGCCGATGCCGCTGTCAAGGCCGCAGCTGCCCTCCTCGGCCCACTGGCGATTGAGACGCTGCAGGGTCTGCCGCATGGCCAGAGCACAGCGCACCGCCGCCTCGGCCTCAGCGGCCACCCCCCGGCTCAGGGGCGATCCGAACACCGCCATCACCGCATCGCCGATGAACTTGTCGATCGTGCCGCCGTGGGCCGTGATCACCTCCACCATGGCAGCCAGGTACTGGTTGAGCTGACGCACGTGCAGCTCGATCTCACCGCTGCGGCTGCGCCGGTTGGTGAGCTGGGTGAAACCCTTGAGATCGGAGAACAGGATCGTCACCGGCAGCAGCCGCCCGCGCAGCATCCCCTCGGCCGCCGCCGGGTCGGCGAGGATCTCGGCCACCACGCTGGGGGCCACGTAGCGCTCAAAGGTGCGGCGCAGGCGGCGGCGCTCGCGCTCCTCGTTGAGGTAGGCCGCTCCTCCATGCACCAGCCCCAGCGTCACCAGCCCCGTGGCCGGCACCAGCAGGGGAAGCCAGGTATGCAGCGAGAACAGCAGCAGGAGAGCGGCGCCGAACAGCAGGCCCAGGGCCACCAGGGTGACCCCGAGCCGCCAGCGCAGGCTGGCCCGCGCGAAGGTCAGCAGGGCCGCCGCCAGCACGGCCGCCGCCGCCAGCAGGCCCCGCGGCCCAGGCCCGGCAGGCCAGGTGCGCAGGCCGTCACCCTGCAACGAGTTGGCCGTGGCCGTGGCCAGCACCTCCAGCCCCGAGAGGTTGCCGAAGGGGGTGGGTGTGCCGGTGCCGCCCTGGGCCGCCACCGGGCCCACCAGCACCAGCGCCCCGCGGATGCTGCTGCGCTGGGGGTGGTGGCTCCAGCGCTGGGGGTCGAGCACCTCCCACGCCGCCAGCCGCGGAAAGCGGCCCTCGGCTCCATACACATTGAGGCTGCGCTCGGCATCGGCTTGGCGGCTGGGGCGCCCGGCCCGCTCCAGCAGCACCCGGGGCAGGGACGGCAACGCCATGGGGGGGTTCACGGTCGCCAGGGAGCGGCTGAAGGCCTCGGGATGGCGAGGGGAGACCTCGCCCGACAGCTCCGGCAGGATGTTGGAGAGTCCGATGCTGGCCGGCCCGGCCGCAGCCAGCAGCATCTCCGGAGGCTGCACCAGGCTCAGGCCGGCGAAGCCGCTCTCGCTGATGTCGAGCACCTCGGCGGCCAGGACCACCCGACCCCGCGACCGCTCCAGAGCTCCAGCCAGGGCGGCGTCGTCGGCCGCCCCCCGGTGCTGGCCCCCTGGAACACAAGGTTGATGCCCACGGCGGCGGGTTCGGCCTCCCTGAGCCGGTCGAGCAGATCGCCGTAGCGGGCCCGGGGCCAGGGCAGGGTGTGGATTCCCTCCGCCCAGGGCGGCACCGGCTCACCGGCGCTGCCCTCATCGCTGAACCAGGCTCCCTGCTGCAGGGTGGCGTCGTCGATGGTCACCAGCACCACCGAATCCGGAACGGACCTGGCCCCCCGCAACCGCAGGAGCCGGGCCTCCAGCCCGCGCTCGAGGGTGCGCACCGCCTGCGGCGGGAATGCGCTCAGCAGCCCCGCCGCCAGGGTGAGCAGCGCCGTCATGGCGGCCATGGGCGCCTGGTTGCGCGGTCGCATGGGCGTCAGGACAGGAGGGGGGCGAGACCGGCGCCTAGAAGAGGCGCGGCACCATGTTGAAGCCAGGGAGGACCGGCCTCAGCGGCGATGCGGGCAGATTCACGCCGGGCACCGATCGCCTCAGATAGCTCTCCAGCGAAGCGATGCCCGGTAGCGGGGTGCGGAAGCCCTCGAACAGGGGCCCTCCGAGGATCCGCCTGTAGTCGCCGGCGCTCAACCGAATCAAGGTGAGCACCACTCCCTCCGGCGAGAGTGTGAGCCGCTGGCCGGCCTCCACCGTGGTGGGCTCCTCCCCGGTGGGTTCCCCATCCAGCAGGGGCTCCACCTCCACGCTGCCCTCCAGCACAGCGATCTCGGCGGCGCCATTCGCATCCACCTCGAGCACGTAATTGGTGCCCCGCACGCTCAGGCGGGCCGAGCGCGTGCAGCCGCTCTGGGGACCGGAGACCAGGATCTTGCCGCGGTCGAGCTGGAAGCAGCCGCTGCCCAGACGCAGCAGGGAGAAGCGGGTGAGACGGCCCGCGGCACCGGTGGTGAACAGCAGCTGGCCGCGGCTTCTGCCGGTGCTGATCTCCTGGGGCGCCACTGCCCGCTGCTGAACCCGTGCCTGGCGCTGGTCGATGTAGAGCTCGCGGCCATCGAGGATCTCCTGCACTGTGGCGCCCTGGCGAGCCCTGGCCGGACCGGCGGCAAGACCCAGCAGCAGGGGCAGCAGGGCGGCTGCGGCCCATGGCCGGGGACCCAGGTGGAGCGGAACTGCCATCTGCTGCCGCTCGGAGATGCTGGACCGAGCAATCCTATGGATGGACGCAATGGCGGGAGCGGGCGGCGAACCGGTGCTGGTGCTGGGCGGAGGGCTGATGGGCCTGGCCGTGGCCCATGCCCTGGCGCGCCGCGGCGAATCGGTGCTGGTGCTCAGCCGGCGGCGCAGCGAGGCCGCCGGCTTCGTGGCGGCGGGCATGCTCGCCCCCCATGCCGAGGGCCTCGAGGGGGTGATGCTGGAGCTCGGGCGGCGCAGCCTCGAGCGCATCCCAGCCTGGGTGGCTGACATCGAGGCCGATGCCGGGCTCTCCTGCGGGCGCTGGCGCTGCGGCATCGTGGTGCCCTTCGCCAGCGCCGCGGAGCGCGACGCCTACCCCACCGCCGGCCGCGGCGTCCCCCTCGATCGCGCCGGCCTGGAGCGGGAGGTGGCCGGCATCGGCCCCGGCTGGCGGGCCGGGGTGCTGTTTCCCCAGGACGGCCAGATCGACAACCGCCGGAGCCTGATGCGGGCCCTGGAGAAGGCCTGCACCGCCCTGGGGGTGCGCTTTCAGGAAGGCAGCGAGGTGCTGGGGCTGGACACCGCGACCGGCCGACTGGACGGGGTGTGGACGCGCACGGTGCAGGGGCAGGAGCAGCGCATCGCCAGCCGGCGGGCGGTGCTCAGCGGCGGTGCCTGGAGCGCGCGGCTGCTGCCCAACCTCCCGGTGGTGCCGATCAAGGGGCAGATGCTGTCGCTGCAGGGCCCACGGGAGGCGCTGCGGCGGGTGGTGTTCGGCCCCGGCACCTACCTGGTGCCGCGCCGGGACGGCCTGCTGGTGGTGGGGGCCACCAGTGAGCCCGAGGCGGGCTTCAGCGATGGCCTCACCCCCCAGGGCCAGCGTCAGCTGCAGGAGGGCATCGAGGCCCTGCTACCCGCCGCCGTCCACTGGCCGCCGATGGAACGTTGGTGGGGATTCCGGCCCGGAACGCCGGATCAGGCGCCGCTGCTGGGCCCCTCGGCGATCGAGGGGCTGTGGCTGGCCACCGGCCACTACCGCAACGGCGTGCTGCTGGCCGCGATCACGGCCGAGCTGACCAGCGGGCTGGTGACGGGGGCCGGCACCGCCGACAGGGGCCTGGAGGAGCTGCTCCGCGCCTTTCGCTGGGATCGCTTCGAGCACTGGGATCCGTCAGCGCAAACCGTTGCAAGCTCGATCAGGCGGGATCCGGTCGCTGAGGGCGTGGGCTGAGCGCCTCAGTGATCCCAGGGCGCAGGCGAGACAGGGCGCAGCCGAGACCTCCGGTCGGCCCGTTCTCCTAGGCGTCCTCCACCTGGCCGAGCACCTTGCGCTGCATGGAGTCGAGATAGGCGTCGAGCTCCTGGGTACTGGCGAAGACTGAAGCAAGGTCCACCGCCATGACGATGTCGAACACCTTGCGCACGGCGGGTTGGGGATCCAGGAACAGGGATTCTCCCTGCCGCTGGCGCATGAGCTTCTGGGCGCGGAACAGGGAGCGGATCCCCAGGCTGCTGATGTAGCTGAGCTGCTTGAGATCGAACACGAGCACGTCGAACGGGCTCTGCCAGAGCTCGTCAAGTTGGCGTTCGAGGTCGGCCGCCGATTCATTGTCGAGGCGTCCGTTCAGGGCCACGGTCCTGGTGCCGGTGCGGGTGTCGTCGATGCTGATCAAGAGGCCCATGACGACGTTCCGTCCACGGTGATCGAAGCCAAAACTCTCATAGCCGCTGATCCACGCTGGAGCAATGGGCACTTCAGCCCGTTGGAGCCGTGCAACCTCCACCCATTCCCCCTGACCGGCGCTGTCGGGTCAGCTGCAACACGTTGCAGCCCTGGAGATGGTCATAGGCCACGGCATCCGCCAGGCTTCGGATCAGATGGATGCCGAGACCACCCACAGTCCGCTCCTCAGGGGGGGGGTTGAGATCCGGAGGGAGCACCGCCAGGGGGTTGAAGGGCCGGCCGGAATCACGGAACTCCAGACACACCTGATCCGGCGTGCAGACGCACCGGACGTCGATGGAGCCGGGCGCATCAGTGTCGAAGGCATAGGCGACGATGTTCATCAGGGTCTCCTCAGCCATCAGCCGCACCTCACCGCGCTCCTCGGCACCTGCTCCGGCCGCGACCAGCATCCGCTCCAGAGCATCCAGTGCCGGCGATACAGCCGAGAGCCGGGCATGGAGGGTGCAGGCCAAGCGCAGCTCTCCAGGCCTCTGCGCCGGGCCTTCATTCGCCGTCACCCCTCGACACGCCAGACCTGATCGGCGGGGCTCCAGTCGCTGAGTTCAGAGGGCTGGAACCACAGACCGATCTCGAACTCGGCGGTTTCAGGAGCGTCGGAGCCGTGGATCACGTTGCGGCCGATGTTCACCGCCAGATCGCCGCGGATGGTGCCGGGCTCGGCCTCCAGGGGCTTGGTGGCACCGATCAGCTTGCGAGCGCTGGCGATCACCCCATCGCCCTCCCACACCATCGCCACCACCGGACCGGACGTGATGAACTCCACCAGGCCGGCGAAGAAGGGGCGCTCCCGGTGCACGCCGTAGTGCTGCTCAGCCAGCTCACGACTGGGGGTGAGCTGCTTGAGGCCCACGAGCTTGAAGCCCTTGCGCTCGAAGCGCCCCAGGATCTCCCCCACCAGCCCCCGCTGCACGCCGTCGGGCTTGATGGCGATGAAGGTTCGCTCAGCAGTCATGGAAGCCGGGAAAGGAATGGCGCCATCGTGTGCGGCGGCCCTGCCGGTTGGCAAGCACAGGGCTGCTCAGCGGTCAGCAGGCAGCGCAGCTGAGCGCTGAGCAGCACGTCGCCGTCAGGACACCTCAGGTGCGTCTGACGACCCAGGCTGTGCCGCGGAGGCCTGGGGCGGACTGGCGGGATCAGGCCAGTGGGGAGCTCACTACATTCACAATGACACGACACGATCGGCTGAATCGCCCCCGGTTTCATGGTGCTCGCCGATCCCACCGGCACTGTTCGGCCGCGGCCCGGACAGCCCACAGCCACCGCCGACGCCTGGAGCGCCGCCGATGGCGCCGCCCTCTATGGCCTGGATCGCTGGGGCGATCCCTACTTCTCGGTCAACGACCGCGGCCATGTGATGGTGCAGCCCCGAGGGGATCACGGCGGCTCGCTGGATCTGGTGGAGCTGGTGGAGCAGCTGCAGGGCCGCGACCTGAGCCTGCCCCTGCTGATCCGCTTCGACGACATCCTTGAGGACCGGCTGGAGCGGCTGCACGCCGCCTTCGCCCGCGCCATCGCCCAGTACGGCTACCCCGGCCGCTACCAGGGGGTGTTCCCGGTGAAGTGCAACCAGCAGCGCCACGTGGTGGAGCAGCTGGTGGAGAGCGGCAAGCGCTGGCACTTCGGCCTGGAGGCCGGCAGCAAGGCCGAGCTGCTGATCGCCCTGTCGCTTCTGGATGATCCCGAGGCCCTGCTGATCTGCAACGGCTACAAGGACCGCCGTTACATCGAGACCGCGATCCTGGCCCGCCAGCTGGGTCGCCAGCCGGTGGTCGTGATCGAGCAGGCCGACGAGGTGCCGCGGATCATCGCCGCCAGCCATGCCCTGGGAGCCGCCCCCCTGATCGGCATCCGCGCCAAACTGGCCACCCGCAGCACCGGTCGCTGGGGCAGCTCGGTGGGAGAGCGGGCCAAGTTCGGGCTGTCGGTGCCAGACCTGCTGGCCTGCGTGGAGGCCCTCGATCAGGCCGGCCTGCTGGGCGACCTGCGGCTGCTGCACTTCCACATCGGCAGTCAGATCAACGACATCGCCGTTCTCAAGGACGCCCTGCAGGAGGCCGGTCGGATCTATGTGGAGCTCACCCGCCTGGGGGCGCCGATGGGCTATCTCGATGTCGGCGGTGGCCTGGCGATCGACTACGACGGCAGCCGCACCGCCACCGCCGCCTCCAGGAACTACTCGCTCCAGAACTACGCCAACGACGTGGTGGCCACGGTGCGCGAGTGCTGCGAGCCCCACGGCGTCACGCCGCCCAGCCTGGTGAGCGAGAGCGGCCGGGCGATCGCCAGCCACTTCTCGGTGCTGGTATTCAACGTGCTGGGGGCCGCTGCCCTGGCCGGTTCGGTGCCGGAGGCAGGGGCGGAGGAGGCCCTGATCCTGCGCAACCTGCGCGACACGCTGGAGACGATCGAGAGCTGGCCGGCGCACGGACGCAGAGGCGATGGCACCGCCGACCGCGCCAGCGGCGGCCTGGAGCACCTGCAGGAGGCCTGGAACGACGCCCTCAAGTTCCGCGATGACGCCCTGGCGGCGTTCCGGCTGGGCTACCTGAGCCTGCCGGAGCGGGGACGGGCCGAGCAGCTCACCTGGGCCTGCTGCCAGGCGATCGCCGATCACCTGGCGGCGCTGGCGGAGGGTGCGCCCGTGCCCGAGGAGCTGCGCGCCCTTCCGGCGGTGCTGGCCGGCACCTACTACGCCAACCTGTCGGTGTTCCGCTCCGCACCCGACACCTGGGCCATCGACCAGCTCTTCCCGGTGCTGCCCCTGCAGCGCCTGCACGAGAGGCCCCTGCGCCTGGGCAGCTTCGCTGACCTCACCTGCGACTCCGACGGCAAGCTGGCCCGCTTCATCGACCGCGGCCAGGCGAAGCCACTGCTGGAGCTGCATGACCTGCGCCCCGGCGAGCCCTACTGGATGGGACTGTTCCTCGGCGGCGCCTACCAGGAGGTGATGGGCAACCTGCACAACCTCTTCGGCAGCACCAATGCCGTGCACATCCGTCTGGCGGCCGGAGGCGGCTACCAGGTGGACCATGTGGTGCGCGGTGACACCAACGCCGAGGTTCTGCAGGCGATGGAACACGACCCCGATCTGCTGCTGGAGCGGCTGCGGGTAGCCAGCGAAGCGGCAATCGCCAGTGGCCGACTGGGCATCGGCGACGCCAGGCGGCTGATGGCCCACCTCAGGTCCAGCCTGGAGCAGACGACCTATCTCGAAGAGGGTTGACGTCCCGGGGGTGCCGCCCCTCCTCAGAGCCCCCGCAGCAGGCCGGAGCTACCCAGCCAGCCATTGACCAGGATCAAGACCACCCAGAGGGCCTTGCAGCTGATGTGCAACATCTGGTCGAGGCCAAGGCTGTAACGATGACGACATTTTCCGTGGTCGATCAGCATGTGCAGCAGCCATTCGCCCAGCCCCAGCCAAGCCACACCCGTGATCATGGCCACCAGAAAACCATGAATGGCCGCGTGGGCCGTCAACCACCACTGCCAAGGCAGGGTGTGTGCCTTGCCGCGGCACTTCTCCACGGCCATACGATCACTCTGGAGGCCGAAATCCCCCAGGAAATGCCCCATCACCAGGAGAAAGAACACCTGAGCCCCAGCCAGGACATCAGCGCTGGGGTTGGTCATCAAATGGTGGTGGTATCAGTGGTGTGATCAGCGTATTTTGCCCCATGGGCAAAGGGTATTCCACTGTAGCCGGAGCTGAGAATCTCCAGAGACCGGCGCGCGCGACCTCCTCTCAACGGACACTCAACGGACACAGAAGCGCGCCGTGAGCTCGAGGCGATCCACCGGATCGGGCAGTTCGCCGGGATCAAACGGTGGTGCAGCCGACGCCTCCATCGCCATCCGGGCCAGGGGAACGGGGCGGAAGCCGGACAGGATCTGCACCTGCAGGGGCAACGGCACCCCTGCCAGACCCACGGCCTCAACCATCTCGCGGGCCTGGGCCAGGGCGTCCTGATAGGCGGCTCGCAACAGCTGCCGCCTCACCGCGGCATCCGCGCCGGCGTCGGCCTGGGGTGTCACCGGCTCCAGGCGCACCCCTTCCAGCCCCCCCACCTCCCGCACCAGAGCCTGGAGCCGCGCCGGCACGACCACACCGCTCACCCGCAGGCTGGCGCTGGTCACGGCGGCACGTCCTCGCTCCGCAGGCCTGCTGAAGGTGCTGGGGGAGGTGACCTCCAGCTCCCCAACCTCGAGGCGCTGGAGGGCCGTGCGCACCGCGGCCAGCCGCTGCTGCAACGCGCCGAGGGCAGCATCCGCCGTAGGGGCTTGCGCCTCCACCCCAAGGCTGAAGCGCAGGCGCTGGATGCTGCGTTTCTGCTCAGCACTGCCCTGGGTTTCCAGGAGCGTGCCATCGCAGCGAAGCTGCACCTGCTGGGCCAGCACGGGCTGGGCCAGGACAGTGAGGCTGAGAACACCGGCGAGGGTGGGAAAGGCGGAGCGGAGCAGCGGCCGGGGCGGCATGGGAAACATGAAAAGCATGAGCCGAAGCAGGTGTGGGGGGACAGCCGGAGCGACGTCAACCGCAGACACCCATCGATCTACCACCGCTTCTGCACATCCACCTAACGTTCCGCCGAGCCGGGCTGCGCCGCAGGTTCAACCGCAACTCCCGTAGCCGTTCGCCGTCCGGATGTTCCTGCCGCAGGTGTGGCTCACCGCCACCGTTGCCCTCAGCCTGCTGCTGCCCCTGCGGCGCCTGACCCGCCGGCTGAGACTCCCGGACCTGCCCGTGCGACTCGTGGCCTGGGCACTGCTGGCCTGGGCCGTGGTGGCATCCCTGCCGGAGGGATTGCCTTCCGATCCCTATCGGCCCTGGATCCTGATCGCCGACAAGCTGCTGTTCAGCTACCTCGGCATCCGGCTGTTTCTCTGGCTCACCCTGGAACTGCCACCGGCCCTGGGTTGGCGGAAGCCGCAGCCCAAGATCCTGGTTCAACTGTTGATGCTGGCCGGATCATCCCTGGCCACGGTGGTCGTGCTCTGGGAGCTGGCCCGCTTCGATGTGGTGGGTCTGGTGACCACATCGGCAGTGCTCACGGCCGTGCTGGGTCTGGCAGCGCAGGAACCGCTCAAGGATCTCTTCGCTGGGGTGGAACTGCAGTTCGACGACGTGTTCAAGGTGGGTGACTTCATCCGGGTAGGCGATGAGCATGAAGGCGTGGTCGTGTCGGTGGACTGGCACGACACCTGCCTGAGAGACAGCAGCGGCTCGCTGGTGGTGATCCCCAACACCATGGTCACCGAGACTGTGGTGAAGAACTTCTGCCGCTTCGGCAGCATGGGCAACCGCTTCAGCCTTGGCCTGGACTACGCGCTGCCGCCGGCCCAGGCACGCTCGCTGCTGCTCGATGTGCTGAACCGACACCCAGGGGTGTTGCCCAGGCCCGCTCCTGCGGTGCGGGTGGACAGTTTCGGCGAAAGCGCGATCAACTACGAGATCCTGGTGTTCCAGCCACCCGGCAACTCCACGGATCAGCTCAACCTGCGCAGCGAGCTGCTCGGCCAGATCTGGTACGCCCTGGAGCGCGCTGGTCAGAGCGTGCCCTACCCGGTGCGGGAACTGCGGCCCAAGCGCCCACCCGTCGATGGCAACCATCCCGAACGCCTGGCCGACGACGAACGCATCAGTCTTCTGGCTCAGAATCCCCTGTTCGGCCATCTCAACGACGGGGAACTCGCCAGCCTGGCGCGGCAGGCCCGTTGCCTGCGCTTCTCCCCAGGTGAAGCGGTGGTTCGGGAAGGCGATCCCGGCGATTCCCTCTACCAGCTGGTGATCGGACAGGTGGAGGTGCGCAAGCAGCAAACGGGCCATGGCGACTTGGCGGTGGCACAACTGCACCCCGGCGACATCTTCGGGGAGATGTCACTGCTCACCGACAGCCCGCGCAGCGCCAGCGTCATGGCCATCAACGAATGCGTACTGCTGGAGGTGGCGCAGCAGCACATCGCTCCCCTCATTCAGCGCAATCCCTCCCTGATGGAGGAACTGGCGCACCTGGTCACCGCCCGGCGTGACCAGCTGGAGGATCTCAACACCGACGCTGAGACCGCCCAGGAGAATCAACTGCTGAAACGCATGAAGCAGATCTTCAGCACCCGGATCTGGTGACGAGGCTCCCGTGGACGTGATCGGGACTGCCGGCTTCAGCGGCAGTTGGCAAGGGATTCCTGAATCCGCTCCGCAACGCCAGGGGGCAGTTCGAGCTTGTCATCGGTGAAGCGATTCAGAGCAGCCAACAGCTGAGTGCGGCTCAGTGCAGCCTGACGCTGGAATTCACCATCGAGGCTGAACTGGGCCACCTCACAGCCACAGATATACGTGGTCCGTCCACTGGGATCACCATCGGTGATCTCAGCTGAACTCCTGGGCAGCGGTGCCGCAGGGGCAGCCTCGCTGCCTGGAGAGCCAGCAGGCTGGCTTTGGCGCTGCTCCTCAAAGCCACCGGGATCACCCACATGAGCCACTCCCTCCAGAGTGATCACGTTGAACAGTCCCTCCCGGACCGACAGGATCGTGGTGGTGCCCTTCACCCCCAGCACCTTGGTGCCCAGGCAGGTTCTCTGAGGACCGCTGACGAGCACCGCACCCCGATCCAGCCGCAGGCACTCACTGCCCACGTTCAGCACGCTTGATCGGCCCATGAACCCCACGGTGCGGCCGTCAAAGAGCAACTCGGCACGGCTGCGGCCGGTGCGCAACTGCTGGCCTGAACGGGCAACGTTGCCGGGCTTGGCGGTGCGGCCATTGATGAACACCTCACTGCCATCGATCACGCGCTTCACCTGGGCGGACTGGATGACCGCCGCCCGGGCGGGTGCTGGAGCAATGGCGGTGCCGGTAGCGGTGAGCATGGCCGTGGCCAGGGCAGCGGCCAGAGCGCTGACGCCGGACTGTCCGAGCCGGAACCGCCGACCCGATGGCAGAGAACGGACAACGGTGGCGCCCATCAATGGGATGCGCATGGATGAGGGGATGCGCATGGATGAGGCCGGCCGATGATCATTGAATTCGATTCTAGGGGCCATGTTCGGCGCCGGCATCGAGGGCAGCACGTCCGATCAGGGTGAATAGTTCCTGGCTGCCCTGACCACGGATCTCGTAGTCGCCGAGGGGCTTAATGTTCCACTCCTCCCGGGCCTGAGCGGCCACCACCTGGTTCACCACCACGCCGCTGTCCGCCTGCTTGGCGACTGACTCAAGACGGCTGGCCATGTTCACGGTGTCGCCGATCATCGTGTAATCCATGCGACTGGCGCAACCGATGTTGCCGCTGATCACAGGCCCACCGGAGAGCACCAACACATGCTCCCAGGGTTCCCGGCCCTCGGAGATCCAGCGTTGATTGAGCTCAGCGAAGGCGCCCTGAATCTCGGTGATGGCCTCGAGAGCCGCCTGCACTTCATTCTCCAGACCCCGGCTGAGGGGAACCCCGAACACCGCCAGCACCGCATCGCCCATGTACTTGTCGATCGTGGCGCCATGGCGCTGGAGCACACCCACCAGCACGGCGAAATACTCGTTCAGCTGAGCCACCAATTCGCTGGCCCGCCCCTCCTGACTCATGCGAGTGGTGCGCTGGGTGAAGCCACGCACGTCGCACAGAAACACCACCACCTCGGACACCCGCCCGCCCAGAAGCTCATCGGCTTCCTCGGGCTGACTGGCGATCTGGGCCGCCACCGCCGGAGACAGATAGCGCTCGAGCATGCGCCGCAGGCGCAGCCGGTTGAGCTGCAGGCGCACGGTGGCCTCCCCCGCGCTCACCAGGCCGGTGGCGAGGGTGAACCCCGACAGACCCACCAGCACGATGCCCATTCCCTTGGAACTGATCAGAATCAGGGCCACCAGAAACAACACACCGGCGATCAGCGCCAGGGTGCCCAGTCGCACCTGGGGTTGCTCCCAGCGCGTGGAGAGCAGGCCCAGCAACAGCACCCCCAGGCCGAGCAGCGGAGCCCACAGCGGTGAGGTGAAGGGCACGAACAGGGCCCGGCCCTCGAGTCGGTTGGCGATCTCGGCCGCGTGAATCTCCACTCCCGGCATCCCCTCCGCCCCGGCGAAGGCCGTGCGGTGGATGTCCTGCAACACACTGGCGGTGGGGCCGATCAGCACCACCTGGCCGTTGAGATCACCCCGCTCCAGCAGGCGTTCGAAGCTGGCCGTCTCCAGCACCTCCCAGATGGAGATGGTGGGGATGGTGCGGGCGGGTCCATAGAGGTCGACCAGGGGGCGCCAGGAGGCCACCAGACGGGGTGGGGGCAGTTCTTCGAGAGCGCCCTTGCCGATCAGCCGATCCGCCAGCCCGGGAGGCACATCCAGCGCCCCGCTCTGGCGCAGCTGTTCGGCATAGGTGGTGGGCCGGAGGCGGATGTAACCGTCGGGGTCCTGAAGGCCATTGAGCAGACCGGAACTGGCGTCACCGGCCGCGGCACTGAGCTGGTCGATCGGGCTGCTGAGGGTCAGTCCCCCCACCCGTCCCCGGGATTCGAACACCTGGGCCCCAAGCACCACCTTGCCCTGATGACGGCTCAGGGCCCGGGCGAAACGGTCGTCGTCGTTGGGGCCGTGGCTGCTGGGGCCATCGAAGAGAAGGTCGAAGCCCACCGCCAGCGCTCCGGCGGCGAACAGGCGCTCCAGCACGCGGTCGTAGATGGCGCGCGGCCAGGGCCAGCTCACCAGCCGACTCAGCTCGGGATCCGCACTGAGATCGGCATTCGCCCCCTGCACGAGGCTGTGGTCGTCGATGGCGACGATCACCACCCCATCCGGCGGCTGTCTGGGTCCCCGCAGCTCCTGGGTGCGGGTGGCCACCATCAGCTGCCACTGGTCGTAGGTGTTGGCGAACACGGCAAACCCCACCGTGCAGGCGGAGGCCCAGACCACGAACACCAGGTGGCGGCGAAGCCAGCGAAGAGGCCTGACATGGATCACGGGAGTTGCCTGCTGGAGAGGAAGGGAGAGCGCAAGTCGAACACCAGGTCCAGCTCAGGATCCCAGCGCCGATCCCACGAGCGATCTGTCGCGGCCACTACCCCTGACCGGCGCCCGGAGCCCCAGAGAGGGCGGTGTGCAACTGCTCGCGCGCCTGCTCCAGCGCCCCATCCAGGGCGCCGCCATCGCGGCCGCCGGCCTGGGCCAGGTTGGGGCGGCCGCCGCCGCCGCCGCCGCAGGCCTTGGCCACGCCGCCGATGAAGGCACCGGCCTTGGGCCCAGCGGCGATCACCGCCTTGCCAAAGGCCGCCACCAGAATCACCTTGCCCAGGTCGACCGGATCGGGCAGCCCGCCCAGCACCACCGCCGCCCCCTCGCCGAGCTGGTCGGCCAGGCCCTGGGCCGCCCCCTGCAGGCCGGCCCCATCCACGCCATCGAGGCGGGCCACCAGCAGCTGGAAGGGCGCCCCATCGGCAGCAGCCCCCACCGCTTCCGCCTGGGCCGCCAGCGCTGAGGCCTTGGCCGCCGCCAGCTCGCTGCGGGCGGCCGCCAGGGCCTTCTGGGTGGCCTTGAGCTCATCGGCCAGCTGGGCCACCCGCTCCACGATCTCGCCGGGCTGGGCCTTGAAGCGCTCGGCCAGGGGCTTCACCACCGCCTCGCGCTCCTTGAGGTAGGCCAGCACCGCCGGGCCGGCCACCGCCTCGATGCGGCGGATGCCGGCGGCCACGCCGCTCTCGCTCACGATCTTGAACACGCCGATCTCGGCGGTGTTGGCCACGTGGGTGCCGCCGCAGAGCTCCATCGACACGCCGGGAACGTCCACCACCCGCACCACGTCGGCGTACTTCTCGCCGAACATCGCCAGGGCGCCGGCAGCCTTGGCGGCCTCGATCGCCATCTCCTGCACCACCAGGCCGTGGGCCTCGCTGATCCAGCCGTTGATCAGGGCCTCGATCTGCTCGAGCTCGGCGGGGGTCACGGCGCGGGAGCAGTGGAAGTCGAAGCGCAGGCGGTCGAAGTCCACCAGCGAGCCGGCCTGGCCGATGCCCGGATCCACCACCTGCTTGAGCGCCGCCTGCAGCAGGTGGGTGGCCGTGTGATTGGCCTGGGCACGGCGGCGGCAGCTGGCATCGACCCGGGCGGTGAGCAGGTCGCCCACCGTCACGCTGCCGCGCTCGATCTGGCCGCTGTGCACGAACACCGAGCGGTTCCGCGACACCCCCTCGATGCTCACGATCACCCCCGCATCCACGCTGGTCTGGTCGCCGCCCCCCAGCAGCACACCCCGGTCGCCCACCTGGCCGCCGCCCTCGCCGTAGAAGGGGGTGGAATCGAGCACCAGCTGCACGCTGTCGCCGGCGCTGGCCTGGGTGGCCGGCTCACCGTTCACCACCAACGCCAGCACGCAGCTGGGGTGCTCCAGGGCCTCGTAGCCCTTGAAGGCCGTGGCCTCGGCCGTGGCGGCCACCTGATCGATCGCCTCCTGAAGGGTGAGGTCGATGCTCACCGCCGCGGCCTTGGCCCGCTGGCGCTGCTCTTCCATCGCCGCCTCGAAGCCGGCGGTGTCCACCGTGAGCCCATGCTCCTCGGCGATCTCCTCGGTGAGCTCCAGGGGGAAGCCATAGGTGTCGTAGAGCTCGAAGGCCTGCGCGCCGCTGATCAGCCGGGGCTTGTTCGCCAAGATGTTGGCCAGCAGCGTCTCGCCGCGCTCAAGGGTTTCCAGGAAGCGGGTCTCTTCGCGCGCCAGCTCGGCCAGGATCAGCTCCCGGCGCTCCACCAGCTGCGGATAGGCCTCCTGCATCAACGCGATCGAGGCCTCGCCCATCGCGCTCAGGAAGGGCTTGTCGATGCCCAGCAGACGGCCGTGGCGCACCACCCGGCGCAGCAGCCGGCGCAGGATGTAGCCGCGGCCGAGATTGCTGGCGGTGACGCCGTCGCCGATCAGCTGGGTGATGGCGCGGGCGTGGTCGCCGATCACCTTCAGGCTCGTCTGGCCCTTCGCATCGAGGGCGCGGTAGTCCACCCCAGCCAGAGCCGCCGCCGTTTCAATCAACGGATAAATCAGATCCGTTTCGTAGTTGTTCGGCACGCCCTGCAGGATCTGGGCCATGCGCTCGAGGCCCATGCCGGTGTCGATGTTGCGGTTGGCCAGCGGCGTGAGGGTGCCCTGGGCGTCGCGGTTGTACTGCATGAACACCAGGTTGTAGAACTCGATGAAGCGGCTGTCGTCCTCCAGGTCGATGCCGTCGTCGCCCAGTTCGGGCCTGAAGTCGTAATAGATCTCCGAGCAGGGGCCGCAGGGGCCGGTGGGGCCCGAGGCCCAGAAGTTGTCGGCCTCATCCATGCGGATGATCCGCTTGGGATTCACGCCCACCAGCTCGCGCCAGATCGCTTCGGCCTCGTCGTCGTCGCGGAACACGCTCACCACGAGGTTCTTCGATGAAAGCCCGAACACCTCGGTGGACAGTTCCCAGGCCCACTGGATCGCCTGCTCCTTGAAGTAATCGCCAAACGAAAAATTGCCGAGCATCTCGAAGAAGGTGTGGTGCCGCGCCGTGCGGCCCACGTTCTCGATGTCGTTGGTGCGGATGCACTTCTGGCTGCTGGTGGCCCGGGGCGCCGGCCGCTGCTGCTGCCCCAGAAACACCGGCTTGAACGGCAGCATGCCGGCAATGGTGAGCAGCACCGTGGGGTCGTCCGGCACCAGGGAGGCGCTGGCCATGCGCTTGTGCCCCCGCTGTTCGTAGAACTCCAGAAACGCCGCGCGGATCTCGGCGCCGCTGCGGGGGCGGGCGGCCTGGGAGCGACCGGTGCGGGGGGTGGCGGCGGCCATGGCGCGGATGTTCAAGCCCTGGAGGGGCATGTTCGCTCAGCGGCCTGCCGGGTTCGACACCGGCCCGGCGGGCGGCTCCCCCTGGAACCCCTCGATGCGACGGGTCTGCTGGCGCAGCAGGCTGCGGGCGAAGCCCGAGGACTGGTGCAGCAGCTGCTCGAAAGCGGCGGCCTCGAACACCAGCGCCCGCACGGGGCCCCCTGCGGTGACGGCCGAACCCCGGGCGCGGCCGCTGAGCAGGGCCATCTCACCCAGGGTCTCCCCCGCCGACACCTTCGCCTGCCAGTCGTCGCCGCTGACCAGGGCCCAGCCCTGCAGCAGGATCGCCATCCAGGTGGCCTCGTCGCCGGCCCGCAGGATCGTGGCCCCGGCCGGCCAGGCGCGCAGCTGGCCCCAGGCCGCCACGTTGAACAGGGCCGACGGCGACAACTCGGCCAGCAGCGGCACCTGCACCAGCAGGGGCAGCAGCTCCGCTTCGGCCGGCGGCTGGCCGGCCAGGAGCGCGTCGAGATGGGCCGAGCTGGGCAGGTCGGTGCGGGGCGTGCGCCGCAGGCGGGCCGCGCGGGCCGGGTCTCGCCGGTCAAGGAGCCAGAGCACCCAGAAGGCGTTCTCGGGGTCCGGGTCGCTCCAGAGGTCCTCCAACACACTCCAGGCATCCGGCAGGGGGCCCAGGGGCAGGGGGGTCTGGAGCTCGGGATGGGGGAGCAGGGCAAGGTCGCGGCGCAACACCTCACCGGTCACCCCAGGGGGCAACTGAACCTGCAGGGCGGCGAACTGCTGCAGCAGGGGATCGTCGGCCGAGAACTCGGCCAGCAGCGGCAGCAGGGGCAGCAGACGGCCGACGATGCGCAGGTCGATCACCGGCAGCAGGGGCCGAAGCAAGCCGTCGTCTTCAGCCACGGCCGCCAGCGCGGCCCGGCGGGCCAGCTCGGCGCGCAGGTGCTCGAGACCGGCCTCGAGCCGCTGGCGTGCGAAGGCCGAGCGGGGGCCGAAGCGCAGCAGCAGGGCCTGCCAGGCCTCGTCCTCCAGGCCCGAGTCCTGGCGGATCATCTCCAGCCGCCGGGCCTGGGAGGCATCGAGCACGCCAGGCCTCAGGTCATGCTGGCCGGCCAGGTGGAGCAGGTCGTGGATCGCCTCGGCCGCGGCGTCCTCCCGCAGGTTGCGGCTGGCCCGCTGGCGGGCATCGAGCTCCAGCAGCTGAGGGTCCTGGAGGGCGAGTTCGCGGATGGCGGCGTGGTGGTCGGCCTCCTCCAGGCCCAGGGAGACACGCAGCTCCTCAAGCTGCAGCGCACTGGTGGCCCGCTCCAGGCGGCCGCTGCGGAACAGATCGGCCAGCACATCGCGATAGAGCGCCTGGCCGGTGGCAGCGAGCTGGGCCGGCAAGGCCTTGGCCAGGGTGAACACCTCGCCGGGCGTGAGCTCCTCGAGCGTGCGGCCATCGAGATACGACTCCAGCTCAGGGAAGCGCTTCCTGAGCTGGGAGCGCAGGCTGGCACTGGTGCTCTCACGGCGGTAGACCTCCGCGTCGCGGGGCCAGCCCCGGTAGAGCCAGATGGCACTGGCGATCAGCACCAGGGATCGGATCAGCTGGCCAACCTTGCCCGCCGCGATGCCCAGGCTGGGATCGGCAAACCAGAAGAACAGGTTCACCGCCAGGAAGGTGGCCAGCAGCCGGCTGCGGGAGCGGGCCATGGCCCGGGCCCGCTCCTCGCTGTGATCCACCGCCAGTCTGGCCTGGAGCGCCGTCTCCACGCCGCTGAACAGCGCCACGCTGGCGGCACCGGCGGCGCTCAGCAGCGCCGGAATGGCCAGCAGCCGCGGCACGCCCCAGGTCGCATCGGCACGGGGCCAGAAGTCGAGCGCGCGGGCGGGCAGATCGGCATCGAAGGCCCACAGCCCGCTGCGCAGCATCTCGATTGCGTCCGGCCCCTGCTGGCGGGTGAGCAGAAAAAACGCCAGCACCAGCCCCGGATAGGACAGCCAGGCCCAGCGCAGCCCCCGCTTGCCTTCCAGGCCCATCCAGTAGGTGCGCTCGGAGTCGATGTCGAGGCAGGGGGACTGGCAGGCCACGCAGGCGGAGCGCTCATGGCCGTCATCGGCCACGGTGCGGCACATCGACTGGGTGATGCGGCTGGAATCGAGGTGGGCGGCCGCAGCCAACGGCCCGCGGGGACCGGTGACCACCTGCTGGACCGCTCCCATCGGGCAGACGTACTGGCACCAGGCCTTGCCGGCGTAGGCCCAGCCAACGGTGATCGCGGCCACCACGGTCAGCAGCAGCAGCAGCCCCAGCCCCAGCGGACTGCTGTTCACCGCCAGCAACCGCAGGCACAGTCCCGCGATCAGCAGGCTCCACTGAAGGGTCAGGTGATGGCGGCCAAGCCAGGAGTCGGCCTCCACCTTGGCCACCTGGGGCCGCCCGTTCCTGCCCGGCACCCGGCGCTGACGATCGAGGGCCCGGAACAGCTGGGAGGCGAAGGACAGCGGACAGATCCTGCGCCACAACTCATGGCTGCCTGCCGCCAGGATGAGGAGTCCGCTGGGCACCACGGTGCCCCAGAACAGCTGGTTGCCCCCGTGACCGTGGCAGTCCAAGCCCTCGGGGCAGAGCGGCGGACGCAGGGCCCGGCCGCTCAGCAGCAGACCCAGCTGCGGACTCAGCTGCGGACTCAGCAACGAGGCGATCAGGGCCAGCCAGCCCAGCAGCAGCACCCAGCGCAGCAGGTGGGCCTGCTGTTCCGGCCACCGCGAGAAGAGCCGCATCGGGACCCCAGCAGGGCCTACAGATTATTGGGATGACGCCGCCAGCAACCGTCGCCGATAGCCCTTGAACAGCTGCTCGGCCTCCCGCTCCACCTCGCCATCCAGCACCAGCCCCGCCGGGGCGGGGACGCCTGGGCTGGCCTCTGCGTCGGCCGGACCGGGGGCGGCGAAGCAGGCGTTCCAGGGCTGCCCCCACACCCGGGCGGCGAAGCGCCCATTGGCGGCGCCGTAGCGCTGGCGCACCCGCTCCAGCAGCCCGGCCTCCCAGCCGCTGAAGCGCTCCTGCACCCAGCCGCGCTGCCGGGCCCGCGCCCGCAGCCGCTCCACCAGCCGGTTGAGACCGTGCTCAGCGATCAGGCGGTTGCGGCGCAGGGGCAGGCCATCGAGGCGCTGATTGAGCAGAAGGGCCACCCCCAGCCCGCGGCGGCCGAGCTGCTCATTGGCCTGGTCCGGCGGCGCCGGCCGCCAGGGGCCCGCGGGCAGCTCCAGGGTCGCCATCAGCTGCTCGAACAGGTCCCCCTGGCGCGGGCGGAAGGGCAGGAACGAGCCCCGCACACCGTCGGCGGCCAGCAGGGGAGCAAAGCGCCGCTCGAAATCCAGCGCCAGGGGGGCCATGTGGATCCAGCGGCGCCGGCCGGCACCGCTCACCCGCCGTCCCGCCAGCTGGGCGCGCACGTAGGCCCGGAAGCCCGGGCTGCCGTAGAGCCGGCCCAGGGCGTGGGCGTAAAAGGAGTTGAGCAGCTCCTCCTGGGGCCGCACCACGCTGATCACGTGCAACCGGTAGCCGTGGGCGGCGGCGGCCTGGCGCAGCTGCGCGATGGCCTCGGGCCGCTCCAGCAGGGGCACGAAGTGCTCGGCGCTGAGCAGCAGGTCGCCGCTCCAGCGCCCCTGGCGCCGCAGCAGCTGATCGAGCGCCTCCCGCCGGCCGGCCCGCAGGGCCCGGGCCAGATGGCGGTGGGAGTGTTCGCGCCAGGGGGTGGGGTAGCGCAGACCCAGCCGCTCCAGAGCCCGGCGGTTGGCCTGCAGGCGGGCCTGCAGATAGGTGCTGGCGGTTTTGTGGGGGCCGGCGTGGAGGTGGAGGGTGCGCTGGGGCGGCATGGCAGACCGGCAGGGGAGCATGATCGCCCCCAGAGGCCCTGCCCCCTCGGGCGTCACCGTGAGCCAGGCCGCCACCGCGCCATCCCGCCAGCAGCTGCGCCTGCGCTCGATCGCCTGGGCGCTGGGGGCCGGCGTCGCCGCCCTGCTGCTCGGCCTGCCGCTGGGGCTGGAGGCCGCCCTGCGCGCCGGCGGCTGCGGCCTGCTCTACGGCCTGCTGGCCTTCCACCTGCAGCGGGTGGATCCCGACGACAGCCACCTGCAGGCGGGCCTGGTGGGGGCGGTGTGCGGCATCCACAGCCTGGGCCTACCGGCCCTCGCCGACTGGCCGGCCCACAGCCCGCTGGCGACCGCCGTGATGGCGGTCGCGCCGACTGTGATGATGGAGCTGATTCGCACCTGGTTGCCGCTGGTCGGCGCCGCCCTGGTGCTGCACGGAGCCCGCCTGGTCGCCCAACGCGTCCTGCCCTCGCGCACCGCCGGCCCTGCCGCCGGCGCCCAGGCCTCCACCCACCGGCCCTGAACACCCTGGGATGAGCCTGCTGCACGCCACCTGGCTGTTTCCCCCCGACGGCCCCGGGGGCCGGCTGTTCCTGTGGGGTGACACCTGGCGCGTGGCCAGTCCGGTGGAACCGGAGCGGGAGGCGCCGGCCCATCCCCTGGCCCTGAGCGCCGACGAGGTGGCCGACTGGCTGGACGACAACGAACTCTGGAGTGAGGCCCTGCGGCCGGCCCGCGCCACCCTCACCCTCCCCAGCCGCAGCCAGGCCGGCCGGGGACGGCGCAGCGGCGGCCCCTGGAGCGGTCTGCCCCTGCAGGCAGGCGAGCCGATCCCCAAACAGCTGCAGTGGTGGCCCTGGCAGGTGGAGGGCTGGGCCCTGGATCCGGCCGGGGCCGCCGACTGGCTCAGCGGCCTGCCACTGGCCGCCGGTCACCCGGAGATGGCCGATGAGCTGCGCTGGTGGAGCCATCTGCAGCGCTGGGCCCTGAGCCTGACCGCCCGCGGCCGCTGGCTGCCGATGATCGAAGACGGCCGGGCCCGCTGGCAGCCCCTGCTCAACCGCGAGGGCGACCGCCGGCGGCTGGAGGAGCTGGCCGTGGGCATCCCCCAGGTGGCCACCTGCGCGCTGGCAGCCGGTCTGGAGGGCGACCCGGCCCTGGCCTGCCGTCGGCCCGGCAGTGGTCGGCTGCGGGTGGCCAGCCTGCTGGCGGCCCTGCTCGACGGCCAGCTGCGTTCCGGATTTCAGTGCGCGCCGGAGGGTCTCGACCCCCTGCTCCTGGCCTGGCAGAAGGGCCTGGGCAGGGGCGACGGCAGCCTGCGGCTCGATGAGGAGGAGCTGGAGCGCCTCACCATCGCCACCCACCACTGGCGCGAGGCGGTGGCGGGGCGGGTGGCCCCGGCCCGGGCCTGCCTGGAGCTGTTCACCCCCCCCGAGGGGGAGGAGCTCTGGGAGCTCAGCTTCAGCCTGCAGGCGGAGGCCGACCCCAGCCTGCGGCTGCCGGCGGCGGCGGCCTGGGATGCGGGCGACCGCACCCTCCAGCTCGGGGAGGTAGCCGTGCCCCAGCCCAGCGAACTGCTGCTGGAGGGGCTGGGCCGGGCCCTGGGCGTGTTCGAGCCGATCGAGCGGGGCCTGGATTCGGCCACCCCCGAGGGCATGCAGCTCACCCCCGCCGAGGCCTTCGTGCTGGTGCGCACCGCCGCCGCCCAGCTGCGGGACGTGGGCGTGGGGGTGGTGCTGCCCGGCAGCCTCTCGGGCGGGCTGGCCAGCCGGCTGGGACTGGCGGTCACGGCCGAGCTGCCGGAGCGCTCGCGCGGGTTCACCCTCGGCGAAAGCCTGGTGTGGAGCTGGGAGTTCATGATCGGCGGCGTCACCCTCAACCTGCGCGAGCTGGAGCGGCTGCAGACCAAGCGCAGCCCGCTGGTGCAGCACCGGGGGGTGTGGATCGAGCTGCGCCCCAGCGACCTGCGCAACGCCGAGCGCTTCTGCGCCGCCGACCCCGGCCTCAGCCTCGACGACGCCCTGCGGCTCACCGCCAGCGAGGGCGACACCTTCCACCGCCTGCCGGTGCACGCCTTCACCGCTGGCCCGCGGCTGCAGGCGGTGCTGGAGCAATACCACCAGCAGAAGGCCCCCGATCCCCTGCCGGCCCCGCCCGGCTTCGCCGGCCAGCTGCGGCCCTATCAGGAGCGGGGTCTGGGCTGGCTGGCCTTCCTGCACCGCTTTGATCAGGGCGCCTGCCTGGCCGACGACATGGGCCTGGGCAAGACGATCCAGCTGCTGGCCTTCCTGCAGCACCTCAAGGCGGAGGAGGAACTGAAGCGACCGGTGCTGCTGGTGGCCCCCACCTCGGTGCTCACCAACTGGAAGCGGGAGGCGGCCGCGTTCACCCCCGAGCTGGGGGTGCGCGAGCACTACGGGCCTCGGCGCGCCGCCAGCGAGGCTGCGCTCAAAAAGGCCCTCAAGGGGGTGGATCTGGTGCTCACCAGCTACGGCCTGCTGCAGCGCGACAGCGAGCTGCTGGAGAGCATCGACTGGCAGGGGCTGGTGATCGACGAGGCCCAGGCGATCAAGAACCCCCAGGCCAAACAGTCGATGGCGGCCCGCGACCTGGCACGGGCGGGCAACGGCGGCGGCAGGGGCTCGAGAGCCAGCCGCGGCAGCCGCTTCCGGATCGCGCTCACGGGCACGCCGGTGGAGAACCGGGTGGGCGAGCTGTGGGCCCTGATGGACTTCCTCAATCCGATGGTGCTCGGCGATGAGGCCTTCTTCCACCAGCGCTACCGGCTGCCGATCGAGCGCTATGGCGACATGGCCTCGCTGCGCGATCTCAAGGCCCGCGTGGGCCCCTTCATCCTGCGCCGGCTGAAGACCGACAAATCGATCATCTCCGACCTGCCCGAAAAGGTGGAACTGCAGGAGTGGGTGGGCCTCAGCGCCGAGCAGCGCAAGCTCTACACCCGCACCGTGGAGGAGAGCCTGGACACCATCGCCCGCGCGCCCCTGGGCCAGAAGCACGGCCAGGTGCTCGCCCTGCTCACCAAGCTCAAGCAGGTGTGCAACCACCCGGCCCTGGCCCTGGGCGAATCCAGCGATGCCGTCCTGGCCGGCAACGGCAGCGGCGAGTTCGCCGCCCGCAGCGCCAAGCTCCAGCGCCTGGAGGAGATCCTCGAGGAGGTGATCGAGGCGGGCGATCGCGCCCTGCTGTTCACCCAGTTCGCCGAGTGGGGCCACCTGCTCAAGGCCCACCTGCAGCGCCGCTGGCGCCAGGAGGTGCCCTTCCTCTACGGCAACACCAGCAAGAGCGAGCGCCAGGCGATGGTGGACCGCTTCCAGGAGGATCCCCGCGGCCCGCAGCTGTTCCTGCTCTCGCTCAAGGCCGGCGGTGTGGGCCTCAACCTCACCCGCGCCAGCCACGTGTTCCACATCGACCGCTGGTGGAATCCGGCGGTGGAGAACCAGGCCACCGACCGGGCCTACCGCATCGGCCAGCAGAACCGGGTGCTCGTGCACAAGTTCATCACCAGCAGTTCGGTGGAGGAGCGGATCGACCGCATGATCCGCGAGAAGTCGAGGCTGGCCGAGGACATCGTGGGCTCCGGCGAGGAGTGGCTGGGGGGGCTGGACATGGGTCAGCTCCGGGACCTGGTGGCCCTCGGCGACGCGGATGACTGAGCCGATGACTGAACCGATGACCACCCTCAACCACTACTGCGAACGCCTGGGCCCCGGCCTGCTGGCCGAACCGGTGAATGCGGTGACCAACGCGGCTTTTCTGCTCGCGGCCTGGTGGATCCAGGCCCGGGCCCGGCGGCTGGGGCTGGGCGGTGATCCAGGCCTCGCCGGCCTGGCCGCCCTGGCAGCGGCCATCGGCGTGGGCAGCACCCTGTTTCACACCCTGGCCACCCCCTGGGCCCTGCTGGCCGACGTGGTGCCGATCCTG
>SLIG01000033.1 GCA_007135755.1 Cyanobium sp. | reverse complement strand
CGGTTTGCGTACATCCTGCGTACAAGCCCGAGGGCCAATCGCTGAGAAGTCAGTCGGGGCGACAGGATTCGAACCTGCGACCTAGTGCTCCCAAAGCACCCGCGCTACCAAGCTGCGCCACGCCCCGATCGGCTCAGCATACGGGCGGAAAGATCCGGTAAGACCTTCGCCCTGCGGCGGTCATGGCTGGGTCACAGCCGTTCGCTTGGCTTGGATCACCCCAAAGAGGGGCCGTCCTCACGCAGCTTCAACCATGACCATCTTCCACACCCAGCAGGCGCCCAGGGCCCAGCGGCGACGCCTGCCTGCAGCACCCATGGCTCTGGCCGCCGGGCTGCTGCTCTCCGTTCTGGCCCCCGCTCAGGCCCAGGCCTTCGGCGGCGGTTGGCACCCCGGCCACCAGCGCCTGCCGGTACGTCATCAGGCACCGGTCTGGGTGCCCCAGCCCCAGCAGCGGGTGATCTACGACGACCCCACCATCAACGCCTACGGCCGCCAGCGCGTCGTCTACGACGTGGACGAACGGGCCCGGCGCTGCAACCAGGGCCGTCTGGTGGGCGGCCTGGTGGGCGGCGGTGCCGGCTACGCCCTCGCCAGGGGCAACGACCGGGTGTGGGCCACGCCCCTCGGTGCCCTGCTCGGGTCCCAGATGGGCTGCAACGCCGTGCAGGGCAACGCGCCCCTGCCCTGGTAGCGCTCAGGGCGCCACGGCGATGCAGTCGATCTCCACCCGGGCCCCCTTGGGCAGGGCCGCCACCTGCACACAGGCCCGGGCCGGAGCCACTCCCGTGCCGAAGCGCTCGGCGTAGATCGCGTTCACCCGGCCGAAATCGGCCAGGTCGGCCAGGAACACGGTGGTGCGCACCACCTCCTGCGGGCTGACGCCAGCCGCCGCCAGCACCGCCTCGAGGTTGTCGAGCACCTGGCGGGTCTCCGCCTCCACATCGCCGTCGCCCACCATCGCCCCGGTGCTGGGGTCGAGGGCGATCTGCCCGGAGCAGAACACCATCCCCCCGGCCTTGACGGCCTGGTTGTAGGGGCCCACCGGCGCCGGGGCGCCGCCAGTGTTCACGGCTTCGCTCCTCAACCCAGCCGCGCTCACGCTGCGGCTCTGGGTGTTCAGCGTGTCGGCTTGCTCCGGGCTGGGCATGGCGTGGCTGCTCTGGGAGACGAGCCTATGGCTGGCGGTTGCCGTGCCTGAAGGGCTCAGCAGCGGCGCAGCAGCAGCAGCGTGCAGTCGTCCTCCAGGTCGGCACCACCGTTGAAGCGGTGCAGGTCGCTGCGGATCGCGTCGAGAATCTCGGGCAGGGGCTGATGGTGGCGGGTTCGCAGCAGCTGTTCACAGCCCTCGAGTCCGAATGGCCGGCCACCAGCATCCTCCGCCTCGGTGATGCCGTCGGTGTAGGTGAACAGCAGGTCGCCCCGCTCCAGCTGGGTTGCGCTGCTGGTGTAGGTGGCCTGGGGAAAGGCGCCCGCCAGCGGGCCGCGGGGCAGGGGCAGTTCCGCCACCTGTCCGTCCCTACCCAGCAGCGGCGGACAGTGGCCGGCATTGGCATAGATGAAGTTCCCTGTGGCCGGATCCAGAAAGCCGCAGAAGAGGGTCACGAACAGGCAGGCCTCGTTGCCTTCGCAGAGGCTGGCATTGAGGTTCTGCAGGAGGTCGGCGGGGTTGCCTGCGGCCATCGCCAGGCTGCGCAGCAGGCCGATCGTGCGGGCCATGAGCAGGGCCGCGCTGACGCCATGGCCCGACACGTCGCCGATGCACACGAACAGGCGCCCATCCGCCACGAAAAAGGCGTCGAACAGGTCTCCGCCCACACTGGCGGCAGGTTCGACCAGGCCGCACACCTCCAGATCGTCGCGTTCCGGAAACAGGGGATGGGCCAGCGGCAGCATGCCGGACTGGATCTGTCGTGCCAGATCCAGCTCCCGACGCAGATGCTCCAGCTCCAGCCGCTCGCGCAGGGCCTCCAGGGTGAGTTGGTTGGCGGTGCGGGCCCGCTGGGTGAGTCCCCGCATCAGATTGCGGGCCACCCCGGGCAGGGGCACCAGATGCCTCCAGAAGAACGGGCCGTCCAGGCAGAGCACCTCCGCCTCGCGCTCGCAGCGCACCAGGGCCGACACCGGCTGCTGGTCGATGGCGGAGAACTCGCCGATGCAGTCGCCCACCGCCACCGGGATGCTCTGGTCCGCCCGGGCCTCGGGACTGAGGTACACCATCAGCTCACCGGAGAGGAGCACGTAGATGGTGTCGTTGGGCTCGCCGGGGCGCAGCAGGTCGGTGCCGGCGCTGAGGTGCCGCACTTCGCAGTGCTCGAGCCGGCGGGCCAGGAGCCCCTCGTCCACGTCGCGGAACAGGGGAATCCAGCCGTAACCCCGCTGGGGCGCTGAGGAACGGGCCAACGGGGCGGGGTCGGTGCTCAGGATCGCGTCGTCCAGTGCATCTCGATACTTAGTTCATTGCGGTCATCCAGCACCCGGTAGGCCATGCCATCGGTGTAGGCGCGAACCAGGCGCAGCCCCAGCCCGCCCGGACTGGCCTCGCTCAGGCTGGCGGGCAGGGGCTTGTCGCTCGCCACGACAGGGTCGAAGGGCAGACCCCCATCGCTGATCACCAGGCGCACGCCGGCGCCGGCAGCCCGGGTGATGGCATCCAGCTGCAGCCGGATGGGTTGGCTGCCCACGGGGGGGCCGCCGTGCTCGAGCAGGTTGGCGAGCACTTCGTTCAGGCACACCTCGAGCCGGTCGATCTGGTCGGGCGGCACGGCCAGGCGCTCTCCATGCTCCTGCAGCCAGGCGGAGGCGCGCCGGAGTTCCGGCGCTTCGGCCCGGATCTCCAGGCAGCTCACCCGGCGAGGGCGGCCATGGCCGCAGCCGCGTCGTGGCACACCGGGATGATCTCGGACACGCCGACGGTGTCGAGGGTGCCGCGCACCACGGTGTTGTCACCCAGCAGCAGCACCATCTTGCCGCCTTTCTGGTCAAGCGCCTTGGCGCTGTGGATGATGCAGCGCAGACCAACCGAAGCGAGGAAGGACACACCGGTGAGATCCACCAGCACCTTCATCGCCTTGCTTGCCGCCAGGGAGGTGAAGCGCATCTCGATCTCGCCGACGCCCACCATGTCCAGGCGACCGGCGAGGCGGATGCACCGCAGATCCTCGGCCAGATCCTCATGCTCGATGGACGTGCTGCTCATCGGGGCCGGTGCTGCGGCTGATTGGCAGAAACCGTAGCCGTGGTCCCCGGGTGCGATTCGTCTTCTCCCAGCCGTTGTCGTCCAGGACACATCAGCCGGCCAGCGCTGTCGCCAGCTGGTTGGTGGTGAGCAGCCGCTGGGCCAGCTTCCGGGCCGCCAGGCGATGCAGCAGCAGCACCGCCCGCGGCTCCTCCTGCTCCAGGGCCGCCAGCCTGGGCTGGGAGAGCCGCAGCGCCCTCACCTCCTCCTCGCAGATCACCGACGCGCTGGTGGGCGTGCCCAGATCGAAGCCGATCTCCCCCACGCAGGTGCCGGGATCCATCGTGCGCAGCCGCAGCGGAGCGGCCTCCGGTGAATCCCGGCGCTCCACCACCACACGACCCGACAGCAGCAGGATCAGATCGCTGGGGGGCGCACCCTGCTCGATGATCGAGGTCCCGGCCGGGAAACGCACCGGCTCGACGTGCTCCAGCAGCCGGGTGAGGGCGCGCCGTTCCGCCTCGCCGCTGAGCTCGCCGGGCTCCACCAGGGCCGCCGGTTCAGGGCTCACCTACGGAGCGTGAAGGGGAGCAGCTCGTTCTCGCAGAACTCCAGGCCATGGTCCAGGTCGGAGAACCAGTCGTGGCCCTCCCGATCGCCCGCCAGGATTCCCGAGCGCAGCAGGAGTCTCCGGGTGTCGTTCGACAGCCCGCTGAACACCAGCTCGATGCCAGCGCTCTCGCAGATCTGGGCCAGGCGCTGGAAGGTGTGCACCGCCGAGGCATCCAGGCCGCTGGTGAGCCGCAGGTCCAGCAGGATCCAGTGGGGGCGGGATCGGGAGGGCACCTCCAGCCGCTCCATGATGGTGCGGCGCAGAATGTGCGCGGTGCCGCAGAAGAGGTGCCCCTGCAGGCAGATCACCAGGATCGAGTCGCCATAACGATCCAACAGGCGGCTGCGCGCAGGCCTCCGATCCACATGGCTGCGGCGGGTGCGGCCGGTGATCAGGCTGCGCACCGCGGAGATCCGGCTGTAGTCGATCACGAACAGCAGCAGGGCCAGCACCAGGCCCGCCATCAGGGCGGCCACCCAGCCGCTGAGCATCGTGACCAGCAGGATCGCCAGCAGCACCGCGTTCTCCAGCGGCGAGAGATAGCGGCTGCGATCCAAGAGCCAGTTGGCCAGCAGCGACACACGCAGAAACACCAGCAGGCCCCCAGTCACCGCGAAGGGGATCGCCCCCAGCAGCTTCGGCCCCCCCAGCCAGGCGGCCAGACACACCAGGGCGGCGAGCAAGTTGGCCACACCAACCGCCTGCAGGTCGCGGTTGAAGTCCAGCTCCCGGCGTACCGTCACCTCGATGGCGCTGGCGTTGAGCAGCGTGCCGAGGTTCGCCAGGACGGCCAGCGCCGGGCCGCCACGGTCATCAGCAGGGCGAAGCCCAGGCCGGGAAGCCAGCGGCCCAGCAGGGCAGCATCAGCCAGGGCCGCCCAGGAGAGCTGATCCGCCCCAACCCCCAGCATCACCGTGAGCCCTCCTTTCACCAGCAGGGCTCCGCTGCCGGCCACGAACCCGCCCAGCACCGGAAAGGGGAGGTAGCGGACCAGGTTGCCGGCCCCCCAGCGGCCCAGCAGCAGGGCCGTGAGGCCGAACAGGGCGGTGCTGACCATGATCAGCGTGCTGCCGGTGGCGACCATATCGGCGCCGGGGGCGGCGCCTGGAAGACGCTGGGCCAGCT
>SLIG01000019.1 GCA_007135755.1 Cyanobium sp. | reverse complement strand
CCTGGCCGCCTCGGGCTTTCACCTCAGCGTGCTGCTGGGGGCGGTGCTGCCCCTGGCCCGGCGGCTGCCGCCGCTGCCGCGGCTGCTGCTGGCTTTCGGGGCCATGGGCCTGTTCGTGCTGCTGGCGGGCCCCCAGCCCTCGGTGCTGCGAGCCGTGCTGATGGCGGGCATCGCCGTGCTGGTGTTGGAGTCCGGCCGGCAGGGACGGCCCCTGGCGATCCTGCTGGCCAGTGCCCTGCTGCTGCTGTTGCTCTGGCCCCGCTGGCTGGCGGAGGTGGGTTTCCAGCTCAGCGTCACCGCCACCGCCGCCCTGGTGGTGGCCGCCGGCCCGCTGGAGCGGGCCCTGCGCCTGCGGCTGCCGGCCTGGTGCGGGGGCTGGCTGGCGCCCGCCACGGCCGTGCCCCTGGCCGCCTGCCTGTGGACCCTGCCCCTGCAGCTGCTGCACTTCGGCGTCGTGCCGCTGTACGCGATCCCGGCCAATCTGCTGGCGGCGCCGCTGCTCACCCCGCTGACCCTGGGGGCGATGGTGCTGGCCCTGCTCACGGCCCTGCTGCCGCCCCTGGCCACCCTGCTGCTGCCGCCCGTGGCGGCCCTGGCCGGGGTGCTGCTGCTGCTGGTGCGTGGCGTCGCCGGCCTGCCCATGGCCCAGTGGCAGCTGGGCCGTCCCACGCCGCTGCTGGTGCTGCTGCTGGCGTTGGGGCTGCTGGCGTGGCAGTGGCCGGGGCTGGCGCGGCGCTGGCGGCGGCTGGCGCCGGCCCTGGTGGCCCTGGCCTGCGGCCTGCATCTGGCCCTGCTCCAGGCCGACCAGCTGCTGTTGGTGCACCAGGGCCATCGCGACCTGCTGCTGGCACGCCACCAGGGCCGCGCCGCCCTGGTGGCCCTGCAGGGTGATGGCTTCAGCTGCCACCAGGCGGGCCAGCTGGCCCGCGGCCTGGGGGTGGCCCGCTTCGACTGGGCCCTGCTGCTCGACCCCCTGCCCCCCGATCCCAGCGGCTGCTGGCAGCAGCACGCCGGGCTGGTGGTGGCCAGTGCAGACGGCAGCCCGCCGCTGCTGCCGGGCCGCCGCCTGCAGAGCCCGGGGCTGGGGGCCGAGGCCATCGCCATGGCCAGCCGGGGCCTGTGGCTGCAGGTGGGCCGCCGGCGCTGGCTGCTGCTGCCCGAGCGCCAGGATCTCTGGGCCTGGCGGGATCAGCCCGGCGCGTCAGGGGCGCCAGGGCCGGCAGGGGCCAGGAGCGCTGCCGATGGCCTCTGGCTGGGGTTCCGCCCCGGCCCCCGCGAGCGCCGCTGGCTGGCGGCCGCGGCCCCTGACCAGGTGTGGATCAGCGGTGAGGTGCCCAGCCCCCTGCCCTCCAGCTGGCGTGCCAGCGGCCGCAGCGGCTCGCTGCAGCAGAGCCTGAGCTGAGCGGTTCGTAGAGTGCGCTCCACTGGCGCCGACGGTGCCGGAGACCCCACCTGGAGAGGTGGCTGAGTGGTCGAAAGCGAACGACTCGAAATCGTTTGAAGGGCAACCTTCCGTGGGTTCGAATCCCACCCTCTCCGTTCATTTGTGGCAGACATCAGCCGGGCAGCTGATCCGCACCGTTCTGAAGGGGGGTGCAGCGATGGTGTGCATCCATGGTGCGGATTCCCATCTGGACTGCTTGAGGGACCCGACCTGGCTTGGCAGAGTGAGCGTCCTTCTCCCTTGGCCGTGACAACATCCTTCGCCTTCCTGGGGGACAGCACCCTCGATTTCGGCAACCTGGACGCAGCCTCCCGCTTCCTGGGGGAGCGCCGGCCTTTCCGCGACATGCGCTACGAGGGTGGCGGCAATGTCAAGGCCTCCGACGGGTTTGTTCTTGGCGAGCAGCTGGTGCGCAGGCTGGGAGCCTCCAGCCGACGATCCCCGGCCCAGTTGCGCTCCGCGGAACTGATCAACCTCTCGGATGAACCCCTGCGGCGGGGACTGCTCAGCAAGGATCCCAACGCCCAGGTGTTCAACTTCGCCTATGCCGGCGCCACATCGGGCAGACGGGGCTCGCGCATCGCTGGGCTGGAGGACTTCACCATCGGCCTCAGGCGCCAGGCCGCCACCCTGGCCAAGGCCTCCGGATTTGTGCCGGCCGCGAGAGGCCTGGATGTGATCATCAGCGGCGGCACCAATGATGTCTTCGATTTTCTGGAGAACAACCAGAACCGGATCACGAGCGTCTTGATCACCCCGGGACAGCGGGATGATCGACGCCTCGCCAATCGGGTGGCAAGCAAAGTGGTGTCCAATATTGATGCCAGCCTGGATATCATCACAGGCAATTACGATGAGGCTCTGGTGATCGGCACCACCAAGTTGAGTGCGTTGCCCAGGGTTCGTCAGGTTTCAAGAGAGATCAGGCGCACTCCGTTAATCGGCCGTTCCTTGGCGAGTGAGTTCCGAAAGTTTGCTGATCGAATCAGTGCTTCCATCAATAGCAGGCTGGAAGACAAGTACAATGCAGATGACAGCAATGGGATCTTTGCCGTCAATGGAATCGATGCCTGGGAGTCGATTAAGTCTCCTGGATTTGTCGACACGATTCATCCCGACTCGAAAACCAATGGCCGCCTTGCGGATTTCGTCGTTGCTCAGGTCGGGCAGGCTTCAGGGTTTGACAGTTTTGGCCTGTGAGTCGATTGCCGCTGCTGCCGGCGACCCCTGAGCTCAGATCACCTTGGAGGCAGCGATGGAGTTGGTGATCTCATAGATCGACCAGCCATGCAGGAGCAGATGGCGCACGAAGCGTGCGGTTTGGCTGTCACCTTCAAAGATGCGTTCTTCAATGGTATCCGCCGCCCCATGGCTGGGTTTCTGGAGATGATGCATTGCGCAGTAATCCTTGTTGCCGGTGTTGTAAACAACCCAGGTGCCGCGGTAGGGGGCGCCGCAGTCATGCAGGCTGATCAACGGGGTCATGGCGTCCCAGGGAAGCGGATGCCACTCCACCGCAGCAGTTGTTGAAGCAGTGGTTGCGGCAGTGGTTGAAGCAGTGGCTGCGGGATTCTCAAGAACGGGATCGGGGATGAACATCGGGCTCGGGAGGTTGGGCCTCCAACCGGAGGCATGGCTGGCTATCCAGCCAAGGGTGGCGGGGGTTGTCTTCTCTGTAGGCATCACTACCAACGTCATGGCTTGTGACCTGAGCCTCTGAGCACATCTGCTCATCTTTCTCGGTATCAGGTTTCTCGCGATCAGGCTCGCGCGCGTCGTTGTCGATCTGCGCGGGCTGCTCCAGCTCCAGCTGGTGGGATGTCGGCTCGGAGGGCTGTTCCGCCGGCACTGCCTCTTGCGGTTGCTCGTCTGGTTGTTCTGTGGCTTGCTCTGCAGACTCCTGAGGAGCGCCGAAGCGGTAGCGCAGCCCCAGCAGGTAGGCGTTGTTGTCGCAGGCCGTGATGCAGTTCAGGGTGCCGTAGATGCCCGAGCGGTGGTGCAGCCGCCCCACCAGCGACCACTGCCGATTCAGCGCCGCATCAGCTTCGAAGGCCAGGTAGTTCACCAGCTGGCGGCCGTTGCCGCCCCGCTTCAGCTGTTCTCTGCTGCGGTCGGTGTAGACCGACAGCCCCTCCACCACCGTCAAGGCCAGCCAGCGTGTGGGATACACCTTCAGCCCCAGGCCCACTGTGCCCTCGCCGAAGGACTGGGCCGGGGTGCTGGCCCCATCCACCGCCCAGTGGCCGAGAAGGTTGGCATCCACGATCAGCCCGACCCGGCCGCGCTTCCAGAGCGTGCGCTGCACGCCCAAGCCGCCCAGGGCCTCGGAGCGCCAGCCCTTCTCCAAAGTCAGGCTCTGGCCGAGGTTGCCGGCGGTCATCGCCCCGCCCCATAGGGTCAGGGTCCAGTCGCTCCACTGCGGCCCGGCGCTGGACCAGCCGCACTGCCATCTGCCCAGGTCGTCAACGAGGCCGCGCAGCAGGCTCCCCATGCTGTCCTGGGCGGCCCGGGGATGGTCTGGATTGCAGATCGCCGGCAGGCTGAGGCGCAACTGGGCCGGCGCCGGAGCCGGCCCCGGCGCGGCGGTCTCGGCGTGGCTGCGACCCGGGCAGGCAAGAGCGGTCGCCATCGTCCCCGCCAGCAGCCGTGCGATGCCGCGCGCCGCGAGTGCCATGCCAGCTGCCTGCGGCTGAGGCGATTGTGGGGCGAAGCGCTGCGGATCTGGCCGCGGATCGGCCATCCAGACTGACCGCACACCGCTGCTCTCTGGGATGGCCTGGTTCGTGAAGATCGAGGAGGGCATCGTGGAGAAGGCCCGCTTCGATGCCGTGGTGCCGGCCCATCTGGCCTGGCTCTCGGAGCTGGAGCGGGAGGGGCACCGCCCCCGCAGCGGCTACTGGGCCGACCGCCGCGGCCGCAACGGCGAGGGTGCCGGCGGCATGCTGCTGTTCTGGGCCGACGACTGGAGCGCGGCCGATCACTTGGTGCGCAGCGATCCGTTGATCGTGGCCGGCTGTGTGCGCTGGAGCCTGCACGAGTGGCGACTGGTGCATGGCGCCCTGCCCTGCTGAGGGATCGGCTGCTCAGATCAGGAGTGGAACAGCAGCACCAGCCCGGAGCTGAGCTGGTGGAATTCGCGCTCCTCGCGGCTGAGGTCGAGGCCCACCTGCAGTCCCTCCTTGAGGGCGTCCTCGTAGGGCGGCGAAGTGGGGGCCGCGCCGGCGCTCCACAGGGCAGCGATGCCCACCGGCGTGGCGTGCCAGCGGAACCGTTGCGTGGTTCCGATCTCCGGCTCGCTCAGAGCTTCTTCGAGCAGTTCGCGAATCGCCATGGTTCCCCAGACGCGCAAGCAGCTTCGGCAGGGCGGCGGCGGCGGGCAATCAGCTGAGAGCTTTCGTGATGAACTAGCCGGCACCCAGCAGTAGGGCAGCGCCCAGCAGCAGGGCGCCGGCCAGCAGCCAGAGCAGTTGCAGGCGGCGGTTGAGGCT
>SLIG01000162.1 GCA_007135755.1 Cyanobium sp. | reverse complement strand
GGGGTCAGGAGTTCGAGTCTCCTTGGCTCCACTTGAATGAGATAGTCCACGCCAGCCTTCTGGACGCGGACCCAAGCGGCAAGGAGACCACAGAACTGAACGATCCATGCCCGGGCGGGCAGGGGTTCAGTTCAGGTCCGGATGTTCTGGGTCAGCTGGTCGTGTTTCAGCAGGTTGGTTCTTCTGGCGGGCTGGGCTCAGAGGACGGAGGAAAACGAGGCAATGCCGTCCTGATTCACCGTCAATACTCCGGGGGCATAGGAAAAGCGCCCGCCGTTGATCCCTTCGAGCACATTGAACCCAGCGACATTCAGATAGGTCTCCGCCGTGCTGACGCGATCGGCCGTCACGGTGTAGACGCCCTCCGACAGCACCAGCGAGTCCTTGCCCCTGCCGCCAAACACCCCACCGGTGCTGCTGGGCGGGAACTCCGCCGAAGGGATGGCGGCAAAGCCGATCAGGCGGTCGTCGCCGCCTCCCAGGCGGAGCGAGTCTCCTTCCGAGTCCCAGAGATCGATCCCGCCAGTGCCGACATCGACCGAGTCGTCTCCGACTCCCATATCAACGCCGGCATCAATCAGGCGCAGCCCACCGCGCGCCACCAGCCAGTCATCACCGTCACCCATCGAAACACTCCCAACACTGACGAAAATCCGGCCATCGCCCACATCCAACCGATCATCACCAGACCCGGCACCAACAAATCCTCCACCAGCAGTCAGTCCGGCGGCAGTGATCACATCGTTGCCCGCGCCGGTGGTCACCCGGCTGTCCTCACCAACAACCAGGGGTCCGTGGGTGACATCAATCCGGTCATGCCCGCGACCCAGATCCAGATTTCCATTCCAGTCCTCAAAAGCAAGCAAACTGATTAATCTTCGGCCTGCCACGAGATCCCTGCCAGACCCCTGGATTGTCCGAGCTTCCCTGAACAATGTCATCACCGCGGGACCCTCGCAGCAGATCCTGGTTGACGCCATCCAACGTGAAGACTTTACCCATGATTGAACACCTCCAAGGTGCATCGTGTTGATCAGTCTTGCGACGATATTCTGTGTTTTTATGCCCCTTTGCTGCCCTGATCACTCCCTGGAACGCGTTCGCCAGCGCCAGAACGCCGCGAGCAGCGCCACCACAACAAGGGGGCGCTCTCCCCAGCGGACGTAGGCCGTGAGGGTGTTTTCCATGGGCACCTTCAGCAGCTCCAGTGCCTGCTGTGATGCGGGCAGGCGTTGTTTCACCTGCCCCGCCGGCGAGATCAGGCCACTGGGACCGGTATTGGCGACACTGACCAGCCAGCGGTGGGTCTCAAGAGCCCGCAATTGAGCCAGGGCCTCGAACTGGCGCTGGAGAGTCAGCGGATAGGGATCGAGGTTGGCGCTGGCCAGCAGCCAGAGAGCCCCCTCGCGGCTGGCAGCCGCGAGGGCATGGCCGTCGGCGATCTCGTAGCAGATGGCCACCCCGATCGGCGCCGTGGGCCGTTCCAACAGCCGCGAGGGGGGGCCTGGCTCGATGCCACCCACGGCCGAGAGCCCGCTCCAGCGCACCAGCCCCTGAAACGGCACCCACTCCCCCAGCAGCACCACCCGGTGCTTGTCGATGGCCGCCTCGGGTACCCGGCTGCCAGCCGCAAAGAGCAGCAGGGCGCTGCGTTGCTCAGGCACACCGGCGGGGGAAACGGCGGTGCGGAAGCCACCGCTCAGCAGCTCAACCTCGGCCGGCTCGGGAAGCAGCGGATCAAGCTCCAGTGCCCCTTCCGGCAGCACCACCAGGTTGGCTCCCCGGCGCTGGGCCTCCTCCAGACCCGCCCGTAGCTGGCGCTGGAGCCGCTGCCGTGAGGCCCACTGAGCTTTCTCCCGGGTGGGAATGGCGGGCTGCAGCACCACCACCCTTTCCTGAGCCGCACCATCCGCCGCCGGGTCGCCGCTGTGGAGCAGGCCCAGGCCAGCGCCGTGGAGCAGCACCAGCGGCAGCAGCACCCATAGAAATGCAGCCGGTCCAAGCCTTCGCCGCTCGCGATACCCCCACCACAGCCCCCAGCCGATCAGCAGCTGCAACGCGGCCACCAGACCCGCTCCGCCCAGCGCAGCAAACCCGGCCAGCGCCCGGTCGCCGGGCAGGGCCGATCCCCCCAGGCCGATCCAGAACAGGGGCCCACGGGCCAGCCCCACCTCCGCCAGGCCCCAGCCCAGGGCCAGCAGGACGGCACTGCTGGGCCGGCAAGGCCCCAGCCGGGCCGCCCACCAGCCCCAGATCGCCAGCAAGGCCCCCCCCAAAGCCGAGAGCAGGAGCAACAGCAGCCAGCAGAGGGGCAGGCTCAGGGCCAGGGGAACCCCGATCCAGTCGAGGGGATGGAGGGCCAGCAACCAGCGGTGGCTCACCAGCACTGCCGCGGCCCCCCAGCAGGCGGCGGCCCGCACCGGCAGCGGTCCCGCCACCAGGGCCCAGAGCTGCGCCAGGGCCAGCCAGAGCAGCGGCACGAGCCCTGCGGGCGGCAGGACCCAGCCGGCCAGGGCCCCACCCAGGGCGGCGAGCGCCAAAACCCGGACAGCTCCCGGCAGCAACTCGACGCGTGAGGTCATGGCCAGCCAGGGTAGGAAGCGCCATGGTTGGGCTGGTTGAGCCCACTGCTGTCGATGGATCCGAACAACCCCCTGCAACAACTGCTGCTCAGGGGCCTGGGCACCACCTCGCTGCTGGCCGACCGGCTGCGCTACGTGAGCCAGGAGTGGGTGCGCAGCGGCAAGCTCGACCCCAGCCACGCCCCAGCCCTGGTGGAGGACGTGCTCAAGGCCCTGCGGGGGGACACCCCGGGGCTGGAGCAGCAGGCCGAACGGCAGCTGGAGCGCAACCGCGATCAGCTGCTGCAGGATCTGGGCGTACCCCTGCAGCGGGAGCTGGACGAACTGCGGGGCCGCATCGATCGGCTGGAGCAGACCCTGCGCCAGCGCGGCCAAGGCGAACGGGACGGCGAGGCCGGCGGCAGGTGAGTCACAATCGGGCCAGCTCCCCCCTGGCCATGCGCGAGATCCTGATCAGCTCCGGCGTCTGTGTGGCCTGCCTGCTGCTGGCCCTGATCAGCCAGCTGGTGAGTCCCACCCCGATGGCGGCGGCCAGCGAGGCGCCCGCCGCCCAGGAAGCCCCCTTCAGCACGGCGGTGGCCGGCGCTGCTGAGCGCGACGCCTTCGAGCTCGATCCCGAGGATCCCAACCCCACCCTGTTCACCATGGCCCCCGACAGCACAACGCCCGACAACAGCGAGCCCCAGCTGGCCCAGGCCAGCCTCCTGGGTGGCGAGCTGGTGGCTCCCAAGGAGCGCGTCACCGAGAGCGGCCTGCGCATCACCGACCTGCAGATCGGTGATGGCCCCGAGGCCAGTTCCGGCCAGACCGTGGTGGTGAATTACCGGGGAACCCTGGAGAACGGGCGCGAATTCGACAGCAGCTACGGCCGCGGCCCCTTCTCCTTCCCCCTGGGGGCCGGCCGCGTGATCCGCGGCTGGGATGAGGGGGTGGCCGGCATGCAGGTGGGCGGCAAGCGCAAGCTGGTGATTCCGCCCGATCTGGCCTACGGCCAGCGGGGCGCCGGGGGGGTGATTCCTCCCAACGCCACCCTGATCTTCGAGGTGGAACTGCTGGAGATCAAGGGCTGAGGTATCGGCCAAAGGCTGAGGCGGCGGCTGGCGGGGGACGGGAAACCCTGGGTCCAGGCGCGCTCGTTAGGATCGCAGTGCCGAACGGTCCGCCGCTTGGCAACATCCAGCAATACTTCGTGTTTCATGGCTCACACGCTCCCTGCCCTGCCCTACGACCTCGACGCGCTGGAGCCCCACATCTCCCGCCAGACCCTGGAGTTCCACCACGGCAAGCATCACAACGCCTACGTCACCAACCTCAACAAGCTGGTGGCCGGAACCGATCTCGAGAGCAAGAGCCTGGAGGACACGATCGTCAGCGTGGCGGGTGATGCCGGCAAGGCCGGTGTGTTCAACAACGCCGCCCAGGTGTGGAACCACAGCTTCTACTGGCAGTGCATGAAGCCCGGTGGCGGCGGCCTGCCGAGCGGCGCCCTGGCCGACAAGATCAACGCTGACTTCGGCAGCTTCGAGGCCTTCGTGGAGCAGTTCAAGACCGCCGGCGCCACCCAGTTCGGCAGTGGCTGGGCCTGGCTGGTGTTGGATGGCGACACCCTCAAGGTGACCAAGACCGGCAACGCCGACCTGCCCCTGGCCCATGGTCAGAAGGCGCTGCTCACCATGGACGTGTGGGAGCACGCTTACTACATCGACTACCAGAACCGCCGCCCCGACTACATCACCACCTACCTCGAAAAGCTGGTGAACTGGGACTTCGTGGCCGCCAACCTGGCCGCCGCCTGACCCCCCCCCACACAACCTCCAAGCCCCCGGGGATACCGGGGGCTTTTTTGTGGCTCACCCCCGGGCACCCTCCAGCACCGCCTCGGGCGCGATCCACATGGCATCGCCATACGAGAAGAAGCGGTAGTGACGCTCGATCGCCTCGGCGTAGAGGGCCAGCAGGCGCTCTCGCCCGATCAGGGCACTCACCAGCAGCAGCAGCGAACTCTTCGGCAGGTGGAAGTTGGTGAGCAGGCCCTCCACCACGGCGAAGCGGTAGCCCGGCTGGATCACCAGGTTCACCGGACCGGTATGGGGCTTGAGCTCTCCGCCATGGAGCTGGGCCACCGCCTCCAAGCTGCGCACGCTGGTGGTGCCGATGGCGATCACCCGGCCGCCGCGGGCCCGGCAGGCCGCAACGGCCGCCACCAGCTCCGCCGACACCTCCACCCACTCGCTGTGCAGCTCCAGGCGGCGCAGATCTTCGGTCTCCACAGGGCGGAAGGTGCCCAGGCCCACATGCAGGGTGGTGGTGGCCAGCTCCACGCCACGTTGACGGATGGCCGCCAGCAGGTCGTCGCTGAGGTGCAGGCCGGCAGTGGGGGCGGCCACGGCCCCGGGGCGGGAGGCATAACGGGTCTGGTAGCGCTCGTTGTCGCTGGCGTCGTGCTCGTGGATGTAGGGCGGCAGGGGGATGGCGCCGTAGCGCACCAGCAGCGGCTCAAGGGCCGCCGCATCCAGGCAGTCGGGGGGGAACTGCACGATCCGTCCGCCGGTGTCCGGATCGCTGCCGAGCACCTGCACGGCCAGGGGCGGCTGACCTTCGGCCACCACCTCGATCCCGTCACCGGGCTGGAGCTTCTTGGCCGGTCTGGCCAGGCACAGCCACTGGCCCGCCACACCAGCGAGCCAGGGCTCCAGCACCAGCAGTTCAACGGCGCCGCCAGTCGGCCGCCGCGCCTGGAGCCGCGCCCGCAGCACCCGGGTGTCGTTCACCACCAGGAGATCGCCGGGCCTCAGCTCCCACTGCAGGTCCCACACGCTCAGGTGACGGGCATGGGGAGCAAGGCCCACCCCGGGCGGATCGACCGCCAGCAGCCGGGCGGCGTGGCGGGGTTCCACCGGCCGCTGGGCGATGCGCTCCTCAGGCAGTGGGAAGCTGTAGCTGGACAGCCGCAGATCGGCTGAATCAGAGGGCAAGGCTCTCGGGACTGGTCTCAATCAGCTGGGCCAGGTCCTTGAGGAAGGCGGCGGCATGGGCGCCGTAGATGGTGCGATGGTCGCAGGTGAGGTTCACCTGCATCTGGTTGGCCACCCGGATCGCGCCATCCTTGCCGGCCACCACCGTGGGCCTCGAGGCGGCCACCGCCAGGATCGCGCCGGTGCCCGGGGGCAGGATCGCATCAAAGCGATCCACCCCAAACATGCCCAGGTTGGAGAGGGTGAAGGTGCCGGTGCTGTACTCCTCGGGCTGCAGCTGCTTGCTGCGGGCCCGGGCCACCAGGTCGGCCCAGCTGCGGGCCAGCGAATAGATGTCGGTCTTGTCGGCGCCCGCCAGCACCGGCGTGATCAGGCCGCCGTCCTCCATGGCCACCGCCACCGCCACATTCACCGCAGCGGGGTAGGCCATGGCGCTGCCGTCGGCGCTGGTGGCGGCGTTCACCTGGGGATGGCGGGCCAGGGTCAGGGCCACGGCCTTGGCCAGCAGGGCCGTCATCGTCACGCCCTTGCTCTTCACCTGCCTGTAGAAGGCGTCCAGCTTGGTGGTGGTGATCGTGTAGCCCACCCGGAAGCAGGGCACCGCCAGGCTGGCCACCATGTTGCGGTTGACCGCGTTCTGCAGGGTGTTGAAGGCCACGGCTTCGCCCGGCCGCCCGAACGCCTGGCCCGCCGGGGCAGGAGCCGGAGCCGCAGCGCCATTGCCGCCACCGACACCGGCCGCTGGGGCAACCGCTGGCCCGCTGCCCTCCGCCACCCGCGGCACACTGATCGGCTGGCCAGTGGCCGCCAGCACGTCCTCGGCCTGGATGCGGCCGTGGGGCCCGCTGCCCCGCAGGGCATTGAGATCCACCCCCAGCTGGCCCGCCAGCTTCTTGGCACGCGGCGAGGCCACCACGCGGCCGCTGGCGCTGGAGGCGGGGGCGACAACCGGGGCAGCGGCAGCTGCGGGGGCCGGAGCGGCAGCCACCGGAGCAGGGGCGGGCGCCGGCGGGGCGGCGGCTGGAGCTGGAGCGGGCGAGGCTGCTGCCGCTGCCACTGGAGGCTTCTCCACAGCCGCGGCGGGAGCAGCCGGCGCCTTGGCGGCGGCCTCGGCGATCTCCGCCTCGGTTTCCACGATCAGGCCGATGGTCTCGCCCACCGGCGCCGTGCCGCCGGCGGGCATCAGCACGGCGGCCAGGTATCCCTCCTGAAAGGCCTCCACGTCCATGTCGGCCTTGTCGCTCTCCACCACCAGCACCGATTCACCACGCTCCACGCGCTCACCGGGCTGCTTGAGCCACTCCACGATCTTCCCCTCCGTCATCGTCGAGGAGAGGGCGGGCATGAAGATTTCGTGGGTGGCCAACGGGATGCGCCGCAGTGTCGGCCGGATTTTACGAGCCCTGCCGCTGGCGCCCCGCTCAGAGGGCGCCGTCGATGGCCTCGATCACCCCATCGCGCACCAGCACGGCCGCCTGCAGCTTCTCCACCAGGTTGTCGCCCACCCCCACGGTCACCACGCTCTCCAGCTGGCCCTGCTCCACCACCTGCTCCATCTCCAGCTCGTTCACCTGGCGCTGCTGCTCGAGGATCTGGCGCTTCTGCTCCTCCAGCTCAGCCCGCTTGGCGGCCACCTGCTGCTGCACCGAGGCCACCTGGTCCTGCACGCGGGGATCCAGCGGGTTGAGGCTCTGGCGGCGGATCTCGTCCACCAGCTGCTGGCCCTCCCGCTCCAGCTGGGCGAGCTGACCATCGCTGTTGGCCAGGGCCGTGCCGAGTTCGCGTGCGGCGTCTTCCTTCCAGCGCGGGGTCACCACGGCCCGCACGGTGATCGAGCGCTTGATGGTGATCGTGCCGTCGGCCATGAACTCACTGCTGCAACGCTCAGGCTGTCAGTGGCCCTGCCGCCGGTCAACCACCACGGCCGGGACGCTCCGCTGGCAGGGTGAGCTGAGTTGCTTCGGCCCGTGGACACACTCAGCCCCGCCGATCTGCTCGCCGACCTCCGCCCCCGGCTGCGGGATCCGGCCGGCCTGCTGGTGGTGCAGGACCTCGATGGGGTGTGCATGGATCTGGTGCTCGACCCCCTCACCCGCCGGCTCGAGCCCAGCTACGTGCAGGCCGCCAGGCAACTCGACGGCCGCTTCAGCGTGCTCACCAACGGCGAACACGAAGGCCGCCGCGGGGTCAACCGGCTGGTGGAGCGGGCCCTGGGGGAGGCCCACGATCCGAGCCGGCATGGGCTCTATCTCCCCGGCCTGGCGGCCGGCGGCGTGCAACTTCAGAACCGCCACGGCCAGGTGGCCACCCCCGGGGTGAAGGCCGCCGAGCTGGCCTTCCTGGACACCCTGCCCGCCCGCATGGCCGATGGGCTGCGGGCCTGGTTGCCGGGCCTGCTGCCGCGGCTGGACAGCGACGACCTGGAGCGCCAGATCAACCTGGCCGTGCTCGACAACCCCCTCTCCCCCACCGTCAACCTCAACGGCCTGTTCCAGCTCAGCGCCGCCGGTGAGCGGCCCGTGGCGCGGGCACGGGAGCTGCAGCAGGGGCTGCTCGAGCTGATGCAGACGCTGCTGGAGGAAGCCGAAAGCCAGGGCCTGGACGGCAGCTTCTTCTTGCACATCGCCCCCAACGTGCTCGATAGCGAGGGCCACGAGCAGCCCGTGTGGGCCTCGGATCGGGGCATCGGCACCACCGACGTGCAGTTCATGCTGCGCGGCGCGATCAAGGAGGCGGGGCTGTTGGTGCTGATCAACCGCCACATCGCCCGCCATCACGGCGTGCACCCCCTGGGGGAGAGTTTCAACGTGCGCTCGGCGCCACGCCGCCACGCCGATCTGCTGGCCCTGGCAGCGGAACGCATCCCCCCCGCACTGATGCCCCAGCTGGTGGGCGTGGGCGACACGATCACCTCCAGCCCGGGCCCTACGCCCGGCAGCTGGCGCCGGGGGGGGAGCGACCGCGGCTTCCTCACCCTGCTGCAGGAGCTGGGCCGCTGTTTCGAGCGGCCCAACCGGGTGGTGCTGGTGGACAGCAGCGGCGGCGAGGTGAGCCGGCCGTCGATGGCCGACGGCAGCCTCCGCGGCCTCACCGACCTCGAGGATCCCCTGCGGCTCGATGTCCTGTTCCCCGGCGGACCGGCCCAGTACCGGGCCTTCTTCGGCGAACTCGCCGAATCCCTTCAGCGGTAGAGCGCCTCGATGGCCGCCGCGTCGCGCGCGGCGATCCGGTCCCGGCGCTGCTTGAGGGTCTGGGTGAGCAGGCCGTTGTCGATGCTGAACGGCTGCACCAGCGCCACCGCCCCCAGGCGCTCCTCGGGGCGGGCTCCGGGCCGGGCCGCCAGCAGGCGGTTGCACTCGCGGGTGAGAGCCCGGCGCAGGGCCGGATCGGCCATCACGCCCTCTGGCGGGGGCAGGCCGGCCTGGCTGGCGAAGGCCTCCAGCGGGTCGCGGCGGGGCACCAGCAGGGCGCCGAGCTGCTTGCGGTCGTGGCCCACGAGCATCACCTGCTCGATCAGCTCGCTGGCCACCAGCGCCTCCTCCAGGGGGCCGGGTTCGATGTTCTCGCCGCTGCTGAGCACGATCGTGTCCTTCGCCCGGCCGGTGAGCACCAGAGAGCCATCGCTCAGCAGCTGGCCCAGATCGCCGGTGTCAAACCAGCCCTGCCCATCCAGCACCCTGGCCGTGGCCTCGGGCTTGCCCCAGTAGCCCGCCATCACCTGGGGACCACGGGCCAGCACCAGACCCCGCTCACCGATCGCCAGGGGACGGCGCTGCTCGGGATCGACGATGCGGATGGCGGTGCCGGGCAGGGGCTGGCCGGCGCTGCCGCGACGGTTGGCCCAGGGCCGGCGGCAGGTGAGCACCGGACTGGTCTCGGTGAGGCCATACCCCACCAGCAGCTCGATGCCGATGGCCTCGAAGAAGCTGTCCACGTGCAGGGCAAGGGCGCCGCCGCCGCTGATGGCGGTGCGCAGCCGCCCGCCCACCAGCTGGCCGCGCACCTTGGGCCAGAGCACGGCGGCAGCCAGCCGGTGCAGGGGCCAGCGCAGGGCGGCCTTCAGGGCCGCCGAGAGACGAGCGGCGGGGGGTTCCGGGGTCAGGGTGAGGTCGAGGGCCTGGCGGCGGGCCAGGCCGTAGGCGCGGCTGTTGGCCAGGGCCCGGCGGATCAGGCCCTGCCGCATCGGCGGCATGGCGCCCAGGGCCTCCTCGAACCCCGCCAGCAACGCCTCCCACAGCCGCGGCACGCTGATCAGGTACTGGGGCCGCACCCGCTGCAGATCACCCCGCAGGGCCTTGAGGGTGGTGTAGGTCTGGTGGCAGCCGGCCGAGAGCAGGAAGTACTCGGCGCTGCGCTCGTAGGAGTGCCAGATCGGCAGCACGCTCACCACCCGGTCACCGGCGCGGGGTGCCACGGCCACCCCGAAGTGGCGCAGCTGGTGCAGCAGGTTGGCGTGGCTGAGGGGCACACCCTTCGGCCGGCCCGTGGTGCCGGAGGTGTAGAGGATTGTGGCCAGCCGGGCGGCATCCGCCGGCGGCGGCGGGGCGGCCTTCCCCTGCTCCAAAGCCTGCGCCCCAAGCCTCAACAACCGGCCCCAGGACAGACAGGGCAGATCGGCAGGCGCCGACGGCGGCTCCCCCTCCAGCACCACCACAAAGCGCAGGGCGGCCCGCCGCTCCGCCGGCAGGGCCAGTCGCTCCAGCAGGGCCGGAGACTCCACCACCAGGCCGATGGCGCCCGAGTCCTCGAGGATGTAGCGCAGCTCGTCCAGCGGCGCCGCGCTGCCGCGCACGGCATCAGCGGCCCCGGCGCGCATCAGCCCCTGGTCGCTGATCAGCCAGCGGGGGCCGTTCTCGGCGAACAGGGCCACCACATCCCCAGCCCTCACCCCCAGGTCGGCGAAGGCCGCCGCCGCCTGTTCGATCCGCAGCTGCAGCTGCCGGTAGCTGCAGCTCTCAGGCTCCCGGGCATGGGGGGCCTCCACCGCCGGGGCATCGCCATGCAGCTCCACCAGTTCGGGCCAGAGCTGCTCCAGGCCGGTGAGGGCGCTCCAGTCGTGGCGCTGGGCCAGGGCCTCGCTATCGCGGCGGCTGGCCGTCCAGTTCACCTCCGCAAGGGCCATCTCAGATCCGGCCACGGCAACCACACCCGTCTGAATCAACCCTTACCACCCTTCCAGGGCCTCGTCGGCGGCTGGGGGCCGCAAGCGCAGTTGGAAGCGGTCCGCAAAGCAGCCCGCCAGGGGCAGGCGCAGGTCGGTGGCGGTGAGCTCGGGCCGCCAGTCCGCCAGCCGGCCCACCGGACGATCGGCGATGCCGCAGGGGGCGATGGACGCAAATCCCTCCAGGCGGCAGTCCACATTGAGGGCCAGGCCGTGCTGGCTGATCCAGCGGCGGGCGCCCACACCGATCGCCGCAAGCTTGCACCCCTCCAGCCACACCCCCGTGAGGCCCTCCATCCGCTCGCCCTCGAGACCCAGCTGGGCCAGCAGATCGATCACCACCTGCTCCAGCTGGCGCAGATAGAAATGCAGATCAGCGCCGTGCCGCTGCAGGTTGAGCACCGGATAGAGCACCAGCTGGCCGGGCAGGTGGTGGGTCACCTCCCCGCCCCGGTCGATCCGGTGCAGGGGCAGGGGCGGGGCCGCCGGGTCAAAGCCCACGTGCACCGTGCTGGCCCCGCGGCCGAGGGTGTAGCAGGGCTCGTGCTCCAGCAACAGCAGGGCATCGGGACCGGCCGGGTTCTGCAGCAGCTGTTGCTGCAGGTGCTTCTGGGCACGCCAGGCCAGAGCAAAGGGCACCGGCCGGCAGGCTTCAAAAAGGATTGCGTCGCGGGAGGGGGTCAAGGGGAGGGCGCGTTCCTACCGTTGGGTTGTGAGAACACCGGAGGCGGCTGCCATCTGATGAAACTGTTGATCCATGGCCGCAATCTTGAAGTCACCCCGGCCATCCGGGACTACACCGAAACCAAGCTCGCCCGGGCCGTCAGCCACTGCGAGGACATGGTGAAGGAGGCCGACGTGCACCTGTCGGTGGCCCGCAACCCGCGGGTGCCCCAGCAGATCGCCGAGGTCACGATGTTCGCCAACGGCACCGTGATCCGTGCCCAGGAGCGCAGTGACAACCTCTACGCCAGCATTGATCTGGTGGCCAGCAAGCTCACCCGCCAGCTCGACCGCTACAAGAAGCGCCTGCAGGAACGCAACCAGGGACCGGTGCACCGCTCCGCCCGGGACGAGGAGGCCGGTGCCGCCAGCCTGCCGCCACCGGGGGCCAACCTCACCGACGGCATGGAACCGGAGCTCCCCAGCCGCGGTGTGCGCCGCAAGTATTTCGACATGCCGCCGATGACGCTGGAGGAGGCCGTGCACCAGCTGGAGCTGATCGACCACGACTTCTACCTGTTCCGGGATGCCGAGTCCGGCCAGCTGCAGGTGGTGTACCACCGCAACCACGGCGGCTTCGGGGTGATCCAGGCCAAGGACACCTGATCCCACCCGCGTGAGCCAGGACCGGCCCGACCTCGCCCCCCTGATCGACCATGCCCTGCTGGATCCCCACCAGGGCAGCGACGCCATCGCCCGCTGTTGCGATGAGGCCCGCCACTTCGGCTTTGCCGCAGTGTGCCTGGCCTCACGCTGGGTGGCCCTGGCCCGCGATCGGCTGCCCCGGCAGGGCGAGGGCCGCGGCCCATCGCCCCGGCTGTCGAGTGTGGTGGGTTTTCCCTTCGGCGCCATCCCGCCGGCGGTGAAACTGGCGGAGGCCGAAGCGGCGGCGGCGGCCGGCGCCGACGAACTGGATGTGGTGCCCGATTTCGGAGCCCTTGCTGATGGCGACACCAACACCGTGCTCCAGGATCTGGCGTCGATCTGCGATCTCGGCCTGCCGGTGAAGGTGATCCTGGAGGCCGAGCGGCTGCCGCCGGCCAGCCTGGAGCTGCTGGTGGAGATCAGCATCGACGCCGGCGCCCGCTTCCTCAAGACCGGCAGCGGCTTCGGGCCGGCGGTCACCCCCACCGGGGTGGAGCGCCTGGTGCACCTGGCCCGGGGCCGGGCCGCCGTGAAGGCCTCCGGGGGCATCGCCGATCTGGAGCAGGCCTTCGCCCTGGTGGAGGCCGGTGCCAGCCGGCTGGGCACCAGCCGCGGCGTGGCCCTGATGCAGGCCCTGCGGGGCTGAGCGGCCGTGCTCGAGTTCCCGCTGGAGGGCCTGGCCCTGAGCTGCAGGCCCCTGGGGGAACACGATCGCCTGCTCACCCTGCTGAGCGACAGCCATGGCCTGATCCGGCTGGCTGTGCCCGGCGCCCGGCGGCCCAGGAGCAGCCTGGCGGCGGCGGTGCCCCTGGCCCATCTGCACCTGCAGGTGGGCGGCAACCGGGGCCTGCGGCGGGTGCGGCAGCTGCGCCTGCTGCACAGCTACAGCGGCCTGGGCCAACAGCTGGAAACCCTGGCCGCCGCCCAGGCCCTGGCCGAGCTCTGCCTGGCCCTGGTGGCGGACGACGCCCCCGCACCGGGCATGCTGGGGGATCTGCTGATGCAGTTGGGACGCCTGGAGGAACTGGTGCGGCAGCCCCAGGGGGCGGTGGAGGCCCTGGCGGTGGCCGTGCAGGGGTCGGTGCATCTGCTGGCGCTGGGCGGCTATGCCCTGCCCCTGGGCCGCTGTGCCCGCAGCGGCGCCCCCCTGCAGCCACCGGTCGGTGACTGGCAGTGGCGCAGCAGCTTCCTGCCCGCCGACGGGCTGTTGATCGGCAGCCACAGCGGTGCCCGGCTGGTGCTCAACGCCTCGGAGCTGGCGCTGCTGCAGCGGCTGGTGCGGCCGGCGCTGCCGCGCCGCCGGGACAGCGTGCTGATGGCTCCGGCGGCGGTGTGGCTGCGGCTGCTCGAGCTGGTGGCCTGCTGGTGCGATGAACACCTCGGGCGCCGCCCACGCGCCTTCCGGCTGCTCAGCAACAGCATTGCCGGTCTGCTCGAGGGCGGCGCACTGGACGGAGAGACTCCGCCGTGAACGACAGCCCGCCCAGGGTGATGAAGGACACCGGCGTGGCGGCGGTGCTGGCCGACCACGACTTCCGCTGGCTCTGGCTGGGGCAGATCTGCTCGCAGCTGGCCGACAAGTTCTACATCGTGCTGATGGTGTTCCTGATCGCCCAGCACTGGGTGAGCACTCCAGCCGGAGGCCCCGCCCTGGCGGGGGCAGCCGCGGCCCTGCGGGTGGACCTGCCGGAAACGCGGGCCCAGCTGATCACCCTGCTGGCCACGGGGATCTACGTGGCCAACACGCTGCCGGCGGTGTTTCTAGGGGCCGTGGCCGGCGTCTGGGCCGACCGCTGGCCCAAGCGCAGGGTGATGGTGGCCTCCAACGGCCTGCGCGCCCTGCTGGTGCTGCTGGTCCCCCTGAGCCTGCTGGACGGGCCGCTGTGGCTGGGACTGAGCTGGGGCTACTGGGCACTGCTGGTGCTCACCCTGGTGGAGTCGTCCCTCACCCAGGTGTTCACACCGGCGGAGCAGGCGGCGATCACCAACCTGGTGCCCCCGTCTCAGCTGCTCGCGGCCAACTCGGTGTACCAGACCACGAGCATGGCCACCACGATCGTGGGCTTCGCCCTCGGCGAACCGATCCTGCGGCTGCTGGACGGTGCCCTGACCCGGGTGGGGGTGAACGGCGGGGAGTTTCTGCTGTTACCGCTCTGCTATCTGGCGGCAGCGCTGGCGATCAGCAGGGTGCGGCGCCACGACGTGCCACGGCGGCGGCAACGGTCCCTGCGCCAGGAACTCTGGGAAGGGGTGGCGGTGTTGCGCCAGCGGCCCCGGCTGGCCTGGGCCATGCTCCAGCTGGTGCTGCTTTACAGCCTGCTGGCGGCGCTCACCGTGCTGGCGATCAGCCTGGCCGCGGCCGTTCCCGGGCTCGGCCCCACCCGCTTCGGCGTGCCCCTGGCCATGAGTGCGCTGGGACTGGCCGTCGGAGCGCTGGCCGTGGCCCAGCTGGGCCAGCCGATCGGCAGGCACCGGCTGGCGGCTGCTGGACTGGCCCTGATCGGTTGGAGTCTGCTGCTGCTCGGCCGATTGCTCGGCAGCCTGCCGTTCACCCTGCTGCTCTGCGCCGTGCTGGGAGTGGGGGCGGCGTTGCTGGCGATCCCCACCCAGACCACCATCCAGGAGGGAACGCCCAGGTCCCAGCGGGGCAAGGTGTTCGGGCTCCAGAACAACCTCATCAACATCGCCCTGAGTCTGCCGCTGGTGCTGGCCGGGGCCACCGTGAGCCGCTGGGGCCTGCTGCCCGTGCTGCAGGCTCTGGCCGGAGTGGCGTTGCTGGCGGCCGTGGCCGAGCGTCCCTGGCGCCGCTGGTAGCGTCAGCCCAGGTCGTGCGGTTGGGTGGGTGGTTCACGTTGCCTGGCTGGGCAAGAAATCGCCGTTCTGCGGGAACGTCACCTACGGGCTCAACACCACTGAGGCTCTGAAGAGCCGGGGGCACGGGGTCAGCTTCATCCACTTCGACACCCCTGCCGCCGGCCAGTTCGGCCTCGCCGAGTCCCCGGAGCGGCAGCTGGACACGTCCGCAGAGAGCTCCCATGAAGGTCGCCACGACCCATGGGCAAGCGAGTCCGGCAATCACGAGCGCGCCGATGCGGATCCGGCGGTGGAGGGCAGTGCAGCCGATGTGGCGCTGCCGTACCTGGTGAAGTCGCAGGTATACACCATTCCCTCCCCCGGTGCCCAGCGGGAACTGCGGGAATCGCTGGAGCGGCTGCAGCCCGATCTGGTGCACGCCAGCCTCACCCTCTCGCCGCTCGACTTCCGTCTGCCGGAGCTCTGCCAGCAACTGGGGCTACCGCTGGTGGCCACCTTTCACCCCGCCTTTGACGCCGGCCTGCGCAATCTCGCCGCCGGCACCCAGCAGCTCACCTATCAGCTCTACGCCCGCTCCCTGGCCCGCTTCGATCGGGTGATCGTCTTCTCGGCGCTGCAGGCTGACGTGCTGGAGCGGCTGGGAGTGGCCGCCGAGCGGCTTGCCGTGATCCCCAACGGGGTGGATCCCCAGCTCTGGTGTCCGGCTGAACAACAACCCAGTGAGGCCTTGCCCGAGCTGCGGCTGCGCTTTGCCGGCCAGCGGGTGTTTCTCTACATGGGCCGGTTGTCCACGGAGAAGAACGTGGAGGCGCTGCTGCGGGCCTGGCGTCTGGTGCGTCCAACCGGCTGTGTGCTCCTGATCGTGGGGGATGGACCGGTGCGGGGGGCTCTGCAGGGGGGCCGGGAGGAGCCCGATGTGATCTGGTGGGGCTACGAGCCGCGCCAACACGTGCGCGTGGCCCTGCAACAGATCGCCGAGGTGTTCCTGTTGCCCTCCCTTGTGGAGGGCTTGAGCCTGGCTCTGCTGGAGGCCATGGCAAGCGGCACGGCCTGCGTCGCAACCGATGCCGGAGCGGATGGCGAGGTTCTGGAGGGTGGCGCCGGGATCGTGCTGCGCACCCAGGGGGTGACGACACAGCTGCGCACCCTGTTGCCCGTGCTCCGGGACCAGCCGGTGCTCACCACCGAACTGGGAGAGCGGGCCCGCAGACGGGTGCTGGAGCGCTACACGCTGGCCAACAACATTGATGCGGTGGAACAGCTCTACAGGGAGGTGCTGGCCGGAAAGGACGTTGCCCTCAGCCGTTCTCCAGGCTCCGACAGCAGTCGGCAAAGGCCTCGGACGGGTTGGTTGAACCCGTGATCGGCCGACCGATCACCAGCCGGCTGGCTCCTGCCACCAGAGCCTCGGCCGGGGCCATCACCCGGGCCTGATCCCCCCGGGGGCTGCCCAGGGGACGGATCCCCGGTGCCACGAGGGCAAAGGGTTCCGGATAGCGCGCCCGCAAAGCACGCAGCTCCAGGGGGGAACAGACGCAGCCACCGATGCCGGCCTGGGCAGCGAGCGCGGCGAGATGGTGAACATGTTGCTCAATGGTGCCCGCAACCTGGAGTTGCTGGTGAAAGGCCTCGTCCTCCCAGCTGGTGAGCACAGTGACGGCAAGCAGGCAAGGTGGCTGGTGGCCTGCCTGTTGTGCACCGTCAATGGCGGCCAATTGAGCCTGCCGGAGAGCGGACGCACCAGCAGAGGCATGCACAGTGATCAGATCAGCTCCAAGACCCGCCGCTTGGCGGCAAGCCGCAGCCATGGTGGCGGGAATATCGTGAAATTTCAGGTCAAGGAAGATGCGCTTGCCGAGACCACGCAAAGACTCAACGATCTGCGGCCCCCCGGCGACAAACAGCTCCAAGCCCACCTTCACCCACAGAAGCTGAGGGATGGCCTCGGTGAATTGCAGGGCGGATTGCGGGTCCATCCCATCAAGGGCAACGATGACGCGATCAGCTGACTGGTGTGATGACACTGGTTTTCAGAACGACGCAACACGCTTCATGGGGGGAACGCCGCATGCACAGGCCAGGCTAATGAACCCACGCCACGCCCTCGGCCTTCAGCCGCCAACCGCCAGCGGTCACCAACGGCCTGCAATCAGCATCGTCGTGTCGTCGCCCTCTGGATGCCGCCGGCACTCGCACGCGACCGCCTCCCAGCAGCGTCAGGCTGCAGCCTCACAGGGCTACAACAAAACCCAGCCGCAACAAAACCCAGCTGCACCTACGGACGGCTTGAGCCACGACCGGCTGCAGCAACGCCCGGCTTGAGCAAAGCTCGGCTTGAGCAACGCTCGTCTTCAGGGGCGACCGGCAACAGCGGCGCTCAGCGTCAGCAACCCGCGCTGCCAAGGCAATACAAAATCTCTTGATCAAAAAGGTGTGGTTCCTGGCATCGACCTGCTCTCTCAGGGGGCTGCCCCCCCAATACCATCGGCGCTGCAGCGTTTCACAACCGAGTTCGAGATGGATCGGTGTGGGTCCACTGCGC
>SLIG01000083.1 GCA_007135755.1 Cyanobium sp. | reverse complement strand
CAAAGTAGCAATTCCAATCCAGCGATCGGCAGTAGGCAGCGCTTTGCTGAAGGAATTACTTTGCCTGTGAAGCCGGCGCGGTGCGCTCCAGCAGCAGCTCCAGCTGCCGGTCCTGGCGCTCCAGCACCGCCAAGAAGCCCGCCACGGTGATGCCGAGCACCGCCAGCCAGGCCAGGGAGGTCCAGGCCACCAGCTTCCAGGGGTTGGTCGCCAATCCCGCACGCCATGGCCTGTTGGGACGGGAAGCGTGGCCTGCAATGGGCTGCTCGGCCTCCAGATCCAGCAGCACCCGCAGCAGGGCCTCCGGTGTCACCGGCACCAGCGCCGAGGTCATCGGTCCGGAGGCGGTTTCCGCCTCACCAGCCTGAGCGACGAGCAGGTCGCGGCAGTGCTGCAGCCCGCCCCCAGCCCAGAACAGGCCCCAGGCCCGCCGGTCCTGCTGCAGCGCCACCCAGCGGTGGGGGCGCACGTCGTTGCGGATCAGCTGCGCCGCCTTGGCCAGGCTCCAGCTGCGCCCAGCCGCAAGTGAGGGCTGCGCCTCCAGCAGCAGCCGGCCGTGAGGATCACGGGTGTAGCTGGTGGCCACCTGCAGGGAGAACACATCGAGGATCTGCACACGGGCACCGGGGGCCGGCGTGCGGCATCGGGCGACCAGAACACCAGCGCCCCGCGCTCGCGGGCGATGCAGCGCTTCATTTCAACGTTGGTGGGCCTGAACGCTTCAGAAGCGGCGGTGCCATTCTCGTGGGATCGACTTGGCTGGCAGGTTCTCGGCCGCGGTCTTATGCGCAACGACCAGCGAAGCGTTCGTTGCGTCGAGCCACTCCGAAGGTGATCTCCGGCATCAACAGTCCAGACAATGAGCGGGAGGCCAATATGAAGACGGGCAATACCTGCCCCTTGGGTTGGTTCAGATCCGGGAACGACTGCCTCCAGAGCCCCTGATTCCCAAGAGCTTCCGCTTCCACCGCTCCGCCCGCCTGGACCCCGGGCTGATTCAGAGTATTCCATGGTGCCCTGGCCAGGGCTGTCAGCATGGTCTGAGCTGGGCGGGCCTGCACCGGCTTTGTGCCAGAAACCGCCTCTGCTGCATGCGGTCTCGACCTGATAAGCGACCTCAGGGCCAGGCCCGATGGGCGCATGCAGCGCGGGCTGCGTATTCCAGCCTGGTCTTGGCTTCTGCTCGCGGCGCTGGGCCTCGAGCTGGGGCGATGGCGACGCTGCCCGTAGCGACGCTGAACCAGCTACCTACGGCTGGCCGGTTTTCAGCCGCGCCACGCCGGGATGCAGGCGATGGTGCACGACAGCACGGCGCTGCTGGCAATGGCACGGCGCCGAAACCATGCTGAAACTTTTAATCAGCACTGCTGCCACCCGTTGCGGTCGACATCCTCGAGGTGTCAACACCCAAAGAGGGCTGAAGGCTTTGAGCATGCGGGCCGCTAGATCACCCTACCGTCGGCCAGCCTTGTGTTCTTCTCGATCACCACGATGCCGCTGCGAATGGTGAATCCCAGCTCACTGCGGTCAGCCTCCTGCACGCGATCCTTGTTGATCACCTGCACGTTGGTGCCGATGCGCACGTTCTTGTCGAGAATCGCGCTCTTCACCGTGGAGCCCGCCCCGATCCCTAGGGGGACCCCGCCGCGGGTGCGCAACGCAGCCCGCTCTGCCGCCGATTCGTAGTGATCGGCCCCCATCACCAGCGTGTCTTCCAGCACGGCGCCTTGGTCCACTCGCAGGCGAAGGCCCAGCACGCAGTGCTCGATCACGCAGCGATCCAGCCGGCAGCCCTCGCTAAGCACCGAGCGAGTCACCCGAGCATCGCGAATCTGACTGGGCGGAAGATATCGCGAACGGGTGTAGATCGGCGCACGCTCATCATAAAAGCTGAAGGCAGGCTGCTCATCAGCCAGGGCAAGATTTGCATCGTAGAAGGCCTTGATGGTACCGATGTCTTCCCAGTACGCATCGAACAGATAGCTCTGCAGCGGCTGGCCGCCAGCCAGGGCTGCCGGAATGATCTCCTGGCCGAAGTCGGTGGCCTCCGGGTGGCTGGCCAGCAGGTTGAACAGGGCGTCCCGCTGAAACACATAGATCCCCATCGAGGCCAGAAACGGACGGCGTGCCGCTTCGCTGGCCGAAAGCCCCAGGGCCCCGGTGTCGACCCGCATGGCCTCGAGGGCCTGGCCCTTCGGCTTCTCGCAAAACTCCTGGATCCGGCCTGTGGCATCGGTGCGCATCAATCCAAAACCTTCGGCCGCGGAGCTATCCACCGGCAATGCCGCCACCGTGAGCGCAGCCCCGCTGGTCCGATGGGCCGCCACGAAGGCCGCGTAATCCATCCGGTAGAGCTGATCACCGGAGAGGATCACCACCTGATCCACATCCCAGGCCTCGAACAGCTCGCGGTACTGGCGTACCGCATCGGCGGTTCCCTCAAACCAGCTCGGGCTGTCAGGGGTCTGCTGGGCCGCCAGCACCTCCACGAAGCCGCTGCTGAAACCGGAGGAGAGGTTGTAGGTGAGGCTGATGTGGCGGTTGAGCGACTGACTGTTGAACTGGGTGAGGGCGTAGATCTTGAGAATCCCTGAATTGATGCAGTTGCTGATCGGGATGTCGATCAGGCGGTATTTGCCGCCCAGGGGAACCGCCGGTTTGGCGCGGCTGAGGGTGAGGGGTTGCAGACGGGTGCCTGCGCCGCCGCCGAGGATGATCGCCAGAACACGATTCACGCGGTGAGCTCTCGTTTGAGGTGGAAGTAGAGGTGGTTCGGATCCTTGTACTGCCTGGGCAGGCAGTGATGGAGTTTCTCAAGGCGGTGCCAGCAGACGCTGCGCTGGATCTGTTTGATGGTTTTTTCTTCGCGGATCAGAATGCGCAGGGCCTTGCAGTAAAGCGGATAACTGGCTTCCAGCTCGCCGATCGTGAGGGCGGTGGTGAAGGTTGCCTGGCTCAAGGCAGCAACGTTTCGGGCGCTCTTCAGATTCGATCAGCCGACCGCTTGGTCGAAGTCCCCGTTTGGGGGCAATTGATCATCAGTCGCTGCGGGGGGGGGGGCCAGCTCAGGTCCGCACCAGCAGGTCGATGCCGCTGGCCAGCTTCTCAATCTGTCCGGTCTCTGTCCGGTCGTGGAGTCGTCCTCGATGGTGAGGTGGTCAAGACGTCGGGCCGGCAAACCCTCAAACCTCAAGCTCTCCACGCTGGAGAGGTTGAAGTAGGGGTGCAACCCAAAGCTGAACAGGATCGTGTCATTGCCCCTGTTGTCCACCATGGCACTGATCTCAAGCACCCCGCGTGCCAGTGCCCGCACTCCAGATGCCAGGGCAGCTGGCGCGCAAAGCCATGGTGGCCGAAGTTGAACGCGCTCTGAGGCAGATGCAGCCGGCTGTCCGGCAGGCCTCCGCGTTCGGGCACGAACCGCAGCAGATCATGGCTGACGAGTTCGCCGAACTCCCAGTGGGGATAGGGAGTTTCTTGCTCAATCAGGCACATGAAATGGCCTTCCGGGCCGGGATGTGCAGAAACCAGCTACGACGAGCCTGGAAGGGATTCCCCCAATCGTGAACAGTGGGAAGCACCCATCCCTTGGTGAGTGGCGCCTTGTTGCTGGAAGCGCTCAGATCTGAACCATGCCGCAGCGCATTCCCTTGAGCACGGCCTGCAGCCGGTTGTGCACGTTGAGCGTCTGCAGCCGCCGCTTGCTGTAGGTGTGGGCGGTTTCGTCGCTCACCACAAGTTGCTTGGCGATCTCGCGATCGCTGAGGCCACTGGCGAGCAGGTCGAGACCCTCATATTCGCGGGGTGTGAGCCTGGGACAGCTCAGGTACGGCAAAATGCCCGTCCGCAGGGAGGGGCTGCGGTAGGAGTGCCCGCCAAGCACGGCCATCACGGCGGCGTGCAGTGGCTGCTGATCGTCCACGAAGTCCGCCTCGGCCACAACGGCTTCCAGCCACGGTGCCTCGATTCACTCGGCTGGAATCGCGTCTCCCAGGACCAGGATCACAGCGTGAAGGTTCGGCTGACGCTCGCGGGCCCTTCGCACCAGATCGAAACCATTACCGCCTTCCAGATAATCGGTGCAGATGAGTTGCTGGTAGGAATCACTGGCTTCCGCAGCCAGATAATCCAGGAAGGTCTCCTGATCGGTGACGGCGCAGGTGATGCGGGAGTAGCCCCCGAAGCTCCTGCACAGGGCGCGCAGTAGAAAGCGCCCTTTTGCCGCCACGGCGACGCGACCTGGAATCTCGATCGATTCCAGGTCTTCTTCATGGGCCCCCTTGTCGGCAGTGGCCAGGAAGGGTGTGAGATCCATGCTCCGCCGGTTGCCTCTGGCTGGGAAGTGAAGTGAGCCAGGAGCAACCCTAGGAGTGGAGAGGCTTGCCTTCGAACCGATCGCGGTTCAGTCGTCGTAAACGCGGCAGTTGATGTCAGAGGGGTTGAGGTCGCAGAACACTTCGAAGGGGGAAGGGGCCTCAGCCTCCTCGGGGTGACGCTGCTGAAACTCCTCCAGTTCCCTGATCTGCTGCTCGATCTTGCTGGAGATCGCGTGCTCACCTTTGGTTTGGGCCTCAATGAGGGCGGAGCGATAGGTCTGGAGCTGGTCTCCGATCGTGGCCATTGCAAACAGCCCCAGCAGGGGCCCAGATAGGCCCGGCGAATGTAGCCCTGCTGGATCCCTGGGGCGATCGCAGGGCCCGTCGATCGCTGGGCAGCCTCTGGCGGATATTCAGGTACTTCTGCTCACTGGCAGATCCCAGGCTGCAACTGCTGCCAATGCCCGTGATCCCGGCAACGCAGCGAGGAAGGCCCTCTGCAACGGGCCACTGGATCACCGGTGGTGGAACAACAGCGTTGTTCAGCAGCCTAGAAGGACTGCCTCTGATCGCCCGTTGGTCGTGTGTTCGGCGACGATTAGGTAGGCGGGACCGCGCGACTACATAGGCGGGTCTCAGGTTGCGACAACAGGGCTCCGATTCCGGTCTGGAGCCCTGCGATGCCCGCCCCTCTGTCGTTGCGGAT
>SLIG01000182.1 GCA_007135755.1 Cyanobium sp. | reverse complement strand
GATAGGGGCCGCCGTTGTAGAGCCACTCATCGAGGGAAGCGGCTTCCCAGATGGGGTAGAAGTGCAGGCCGATGGCGTTGCTCGAAGGCACCACAGCACCGGAGATGATGTTGTTGCCGTAGATCAAGGAGCCGGCAACGGGCTCACGGATACCGTCGATGTCGACGGGGGGAGCGGCGATGAACGCCACGATGAAGCAGATGGTGGCAGCCAGCAGACAGGGGATCATCAGCACGCCAAACCAGCCCACATAAATGCGGTTGTTGGTGGAGGTGACCCACTGACAGAAGCTTTCCCAGCTTCCGGAGCGGCCGCTGCGTACAGCAGTGGTCATGGACAGGTCCTCAGAGATGGAAGATCAGCCACCCTGGAGTCCACCTCAGGGGGGGGACTCAGGAGTGGGCAGAGCAGGAGGGATGAAGCAGGAGGGATGAACCCTTGGGAATGGATCAGAACGGGTGTATCCAGAGGCCAGTTGCGTTCAACGCCAGGGTGCTCAGTGGGGCCGCGAACGACCCCAAAAGGGATCCTGCACGGGAACCTGAACAGCGGCGTGACGTTCACCAACACACTGGATGACGCTCAAACGCTACGGAATACGACGCGGGTGAGAAGCAGACGCAAAAAAACGTTCCAGCGCTTAGCACTTCTTCATGCCAAATGTTGCGAAGATTGGCGAATGGCCTGGCCCGGGCGGGCCTGCTCCCCCAGCCAACGCTGACTCTGGCGGAGGAAGGCCGGCCAGTCGATGCGCTCCCGCTCGGCGGCCCGGGCCACCAGCAGCGGCGCCTCCCGGCGCAGACGCTCCAGATCCGGCTCCGCCACCCCCACCGAGCGGGCCAGGCTGTCGGCCATCGCCCGGCCCACCACCCGGGTCAGATAGGCAGCACTGAGGGCCTGCACGGCGCTGCCCAGCAGCCAGGTGGCCCCATGCCACTTCACCGCTCCCGCCAGGGCCTGACTGCTCCACTCCACCACCCCGAGGGTGAGGGAAGCCCGGGCCAGCTCCACCGCCACGGCGCGCAGCTGCTCAGCGCTCCAGGGGCAGTCCCAGAGCCTGGCCATCTCCTTCACCATCAGGCCATTGGCCACCGCCAGCACCAGCAGGTCGAGGCTGGGCAGGGGGGCGGCCACCACACCGGCGGCCACCAGCCACTGGGTGCGCTGCTGCAGGGCCTGGAAGTGACCGCGGCGCAGGCGCTCCAGGTCGGCCTGCCAGCGGCTGTGGAGGCTCTCCAGGCTGCGGATCTGGCGCTGCCGGCGCAGCCGGGGCGCCTCGCGGGCGCAGATCCGGGCCAGGGACTGCAGGGCCGTGGGCAGATCGCTCGGCTGCCGCCAGCAGAGCAGGGGTGGTGGCGTTGCCAGGCCGAGCTGGGCCAGCAGGGCGGCGCCGGCGCTGGCGTCTTCGGGCGGGCCAGCGGCCAGTTGGGGCGGGCCAGCGGCCAGCGGCTCAACACCATCGGCCTTCAGCAGCAGCCACAGCGGCTGGCCCTCGGGCAGGGCTTCCAGCCAGCGCAGGTCGGCGGCCAGCAGCGGGGTGGACAGGCAGTAGAGCAGGGCGTCGCAGCTGGCGAACGGCTCGGGCCACGCCCAGCACGCACTGCTGGCCGGCAGCGGCCGGGCCCAGTGCAGGGTGAGTGGTTCGGGACCCCGCAGGGCCCTGGCCAGCTGCTCACGCCAGGCCGTGTCCTGAGGGGGGTGGCCCACCACCGCCAGGTGCAGGCCGGGGCGCTTCAGCTGACGGCGCAGGTCGGTGAGCTCCAGCTGGCGTTGGCTGCGGGCGGGGGATGGATCCGCTGAGCCCGCCATGGCAGGGGCGCTGGGCTCGAGGGCCTGGAAGCGGGCCTCCAGGGTCTCCAGCCGCTGGAGCCAACCGCCCACATCGGCGGGGGCCGGGCCACCGGCCCGCCCGGCCGCGGGCCGCCAGAGCCAAAGGGCACCAAGGCCAGCGGCGGCTGCCGCCGCGGAGAGCAGCGGGCCATGGGCGAGCCGGCCCAACCCGTCCAGCGCCAGACCACCGGCGATGCTGGCGGCGGCCAGGGGCCCGAGCCGTCGCCAGGCGAACCCGGCCAGGGACGGCAACCCCGAATCCGCCGCGGCCGGGACGGGGGGCAGCGATGGCGGTGACGGCTGGGAAGTCAACGCACTGGCGTGAACTGAGCTTCTTTAGCTCAGGGAGGAGCGCCGTGCCCGCCACGGCAGCGTCAGCGGTAGCGCTCAGTCCGGCCCAGACCGGGCGGAACGCCATAACCTTTCAAGGGGCGCTGCCGTTGCCCGCCTGCCAGCCCTGCCAGCCCCACCTGGCCGATCCCTGGCCAACCTCTGGACAAGCACTCTGGACAAGCACTCTGGACAAGCACTGATTACGTCCCGGATCCTTCCCACCGCTCTGTTCTGGAGCCATGGCTGAGCCTGCCCTGAGTGGCCCCACCTCCCAGCTGCTGGCCAGCCTCACTCCGGTGCAGCACCACCGCCTGCGGGGCTGGTGTGATCAGCTCACTGCGGCCTCCGGCTGGGATGGAGACCTGCCGGTGGTGCTGCTGGACCGCTGCTGGCTGCGACTGCGGGCGGTGACGGTGGCCACCCTGGCCGACGCCGTGCCGGCCGACACCAGTGCCGAGGCTCCCGAACTGATGCGCTGGCGCCAGCTGCGGCAGGAGGGCGTCGATCCCTGGAGCGCCCAGCTCACCTGCTGGCACGAGTTCGGAGCCCAGGCCTGCCAGCAGGCCCAGCGCCGGCACTGGCAGCAGCGGGAGCAACACCCGTGCGGCTGGACCTTTGCGGACTACCTGAGCCTGCTGCGCCGCTACCGGCAGGAACTGGAAACCGAGACATCCCGATGTCTTCCCCTGCTGGTGCTGCGTCGGCCGGATGGTGAGCAGCGCCACACACTGCACTGGCTGCCCAGCCGGCACCGGACGATGCGGCACACTTGCGCCTGATCCAGCGCCTGCCGCCATGGCCGACGAGTCTTCCACGCCAGCGCCCCAGGGTGGGCGCAACGCCGGCAACCGCGACGGCGGCGGGTTTCGCATCCGCCTGAGCGACAACGAGATGCGCTCCGCCCGCAGCATCCAGGACGCCTTCCGGCTGCGCTCCACCGTGGCCGTGCTCGGCTTCGCGGTGCGCACCGTCGCCCAGCTGCTGGAGGAGGGCAAGCTCGACGAGCTGGTGGCCCAGGCTCAGGCCCAGGCCGGCCCCCGCCGCGATGGTGGACGTGACGGTGCCCGCGATGGCGGGCGGCGCGAGGGTGGCCGCGGCGAAGGTCGTGGAGAAGGTCGCGGCGAAGGTCGCGGGTCTCGCCAGGCCCCCCGGGTCGATCCCTTTGCGCGCCCCGCCCGGCCGGCGGCTCCCGCGGCGGAGCCGGAAGCAGCCCCGGTGGCGGAACCCGATCCCGAAGCGCAAGCTGAGCCCCACCAGGAGCCCCCAGCCGAGGACCAGTCGGGGGCAGCGCCCGAGGCGCCACTCGCCCCTGAGGCCACCAAGACTGAGGCTACGGAGACTGAGGCCACCAAGACCGTCGAGACCACCGGCGAGCTCTGATCGCCATGACCAGGCCCCGGGTTCTCTCCGGCGTTCAGCCCACCGGCGCCCTGCATCTGGGCAACTGGCTCGGGGCCATCCGCAACTGGGTGGACCTGCAGCAGGACCACGACACCTTTTTCTGTGTGGTGGATCTGCACGCCATCACGGTGCCCCACGATCCGGCACGACTGGCGGAGGACACCCTCACCACCGCGGCCCTCTACCTGGCCTGCGGCATCGATCCGGCGCGCTCAACGGTGTTCGTGCAGAGCCAGGTGCCGGCCCACAGCGAACTGTGCTGGCTGCTGAACTGCGTCACGCCGCTCAACTGGCTGGAGCGCATGATCCAGTTCAAGGAGAAGGCCGTCAAACAGGGCGATCAGGTGTCGGCCGGGCTGCTCGATTACCCGGTGCTGATGGCGGCCGACATCCTTCTCTATGACGCCGACCGGGTGCCGGTGGGCGAAGACCAGAAACAGCACCTGGAACTGGCCCGCGACATCGCCCAGCAGCGCGTCAACGCCCGCTTCGCCCCCAGGGGAGCCGATGGTGAGCCTCTGCCGGTGCTGAAGGTGCCCGAGCCCATGATCCTGCCGGAGGGCGCGCGGGTGATGAGCCTCAGCGACGGCACCAGCAAGATGAGCAAGAGCGATCCCAACGAGGGCTCGCGCATCGCCCTGCTCGACCCACCGGAGCTGATCAGCCGCAAGATCAAGCGCGCCCGCACCGATCCCACCATGGGGCTGGAGTTCGGCAACCCGGAGCGCCCCGAGGCCGACAACCTCCTGGGGCTCTACGCGGTGCTCTCCGGTCGCGGCCGCGCCGCTGTGGCCAGCGAATGCGCGGAGATGGGCTGGGGGCGGTTCAAGCCGCTGCTGGCCGAGGCCGCCGTGGAGGCCCTGCGCCCGATCCAGCAGCGCTACCACGACCTGCGGGCGGATCCCATCGCCCTGGAGGCGGTGCTGGCGGAGGGCAGGGAGCGGGCGGCGGCGGTGGCGGACGCCACCCTGCAGCGGGTGCGCGACGCCCTCGGTTTCCTTCCCGTCAAGCCCGTGTCAGCGAAAACGCGCTGAATGAACACCCCACCAATCATCAGCGGAGCTGATGGCTGAGGCGCCCGGCCGACCTTGACCCACAGGCCAGCAGCCGTCGCAGTTGCGACGCAGAACGTTACGTCTCCGTTGATACATAGGGGAGCGGTTCTGTCAACCCCCCATTCACCCCTCTGGCCGCCATCCACCGCGGACCAGCAGCGTCATGCAGCCCGACCTGAGCGCTTCTGACCCGCCCCCGCCTGTTCGCCTCCACGGTTGTGGCCATTGCCATGGCCACCGTGCTGCCGATCCCCCGCCCCGCCACCGCTGTCTCAAGCCCCAGGCCGCTGGCGGTCCTGCCCGAACCCCCGCAGCCAGTGGCCGTGCGACCAGCCGATCCAGCCCCTTACACGCTCACCCCGGAGCGCCGGGCCCTGCTGGACACCCTGCGCTACGCCGAGGGCACCTGGAAGGACGGCAGTCCTGACGGCTATCGGGTGCTCTACGGCGGTGGCCTGTTCGAAG
>SLIG01000152.1 GCA_007135755.1 Cyanobium sp. | reverse complement strand
CGCTGAGGCCGCTGAGGCCGGCGCTGCCCTGGTGGAGCGCCTGTCGATCGCCATCTCGGTGTTCGTGGGGGCGATCACCGTCACCGGCTCCCTGGTGGCGATGGCCAAGCTGCAGGGCTGGATCGACACCCCCGCCTGGACCCAGAGCCGCCTGCGCCATGGCGTGAACATCGCCCTGGCGGTGGCCTCCCTGGTGGGGGTGCTGTCCCTGCCGGGGGATCCCGGCGGCGCGCCGCTGTGGCTGCTGCTGGTGGCCTCCAGCCTGCTGGGGGTGGGCGTGACCCTGCCCATCGGCGGGGCCGACATGCCGGTGGTGATCTCGCTGCTGAACAGCTATTCGGGTGTGGCGGCAGCCGCGGCCGGCTTCGTGGTGGGCAGCCAGCTGCTGATCGTTGCCGGCGCCATGGTGGGGGCCGCCGGCCTGATCCTCACCCAGGTGATGTGCACGGCGATGAACCGCTCACTGATCAACGTGCTGTTCGGCGGTGCCCTGGGTGCCGGCGCCGGCGGCAAGGTGGGCGGTGGCGGCGATGAGGCCGGCTACACCCGCATCACCAGCTGCAGCCCGGAGGAGTGCGCCCTGGCCCTGGAGTGCGCCGAGCGGGTGGTGTTCGTGCCCGGCTACGGCCTGGCGGTGGCCCAGGCCCAGCACGCCCTCAGCGAGCTGGCCAAGCTGCTGCAGGCCAACGGCACCGAGGTGAGCTACGCGATTCATCCGGTGGCCGGGCGCATGCCGGGCCACATGAACGTGCTGCTGGCCGAGGCCGATGTGCCCTACGAGCAGCTGGTGGAGATGGACACCATCAACCCCGAGTTTCCCCGCACCGACGTGGTGATCGTGCTCGGTGCCAACGACGTGGTGAACCCGGACGCCAAGACCGACAGCAGCAGTCCCCTCTACGGCATGCCCGTGCTGGAGGTGGACCAGGCCCGGCAGGTGTTCGTGGTGAAGCGCAGCCTGGGGGCCGGCTACGCCGGCATCCGCAATGCTCTGTTCGAGCTGCCCCAGACGGCGATGCTGTTCGGTGACGCCAAGGCGGTGCTCAACGGCCTGCTGAGCGAACTGCGCGAGCTGGGGGTGGGGCGGGTGAAGGCGGCCTGAGGGTGGAGCTGCGGCAGTGCAGCAATGGTTTGATGAACCCTGAGCCCCCTTTCCCGATCTCAACCCGCCGATGCCGCCATCCTTTCCACTGCAGCGGGCCCTGCCACTGCCGCGGCCCCTGGTGCTGGGGCTCAGCTTTCCGCTGATCGTTCTGAACCTGTGGGTGTTCAGTTCTCTCTACAGAGCCTTTGAAGGCGTCTTCTCGGTGTTCATCCTGGCCGGGGTGATTGCCCTGATCCTCAATCTGCCGGTGCGGGTGCTCCAGCGTCACTTCCGGCTGAAACGCAGTTGGGCGATCGCTGTGGTTGTTCTGGCTTTCCTCGGCCTGATGCTGCTGACGGCCCTGATCCTTGGCCCATTTCTGCTGGTGCGGCTGATGGGTCTCAAAGAGGCGCTTCCCCAGTGGATTGAGGATACCGGTGCTCGGCTGCAGGAGTTTTCGGGAGGGGCCGCCGAAATCGGCATTGACCTCGATACCGCCGACGTTATCAATACCATGGTGGGCCAATGTTACCGCTCAGCTTGATGGCTTTGTGCTGGGGATTCCCGCTGCCATCCTTGGTTCGATTGGCAATTTTCTAGGCATCTTCTTTTTGAATGTTCTCACGATTTTCTTCCTGATTTATGGCGGCGAGCTTGTGCGTAACTGCCTGCTCTCTTGGTTGCCTGAAGAGAAGGGATTGCGAGTTCTCGTTGTGCTCAGACAGAATTTCAACAGCTTTATTTTCAATCAAGTGGTTCTTGCGGTGGTGCTGGCCTCCGCGCTGTCGATCACACTGGTGCTGCTTGGAGCGCCGTTTCCGTTTCTGGCGGGAATCTCCGTTGGCCTGATGGGCTTCATCCCCTTCGGCGCCATCGTGGGGGTTCTGGTGTTCAGCCTGTTGTTCATGCTGAAGGGCTTTTGGCTTGGGCTGCGTGTGTTTGCGGCATTGATCCTGGTGGATCAGATCATCGAGAACGTGCTGCCGCCCAGGCTGCTCGGAAAACTCACTGGTCTTAACCCCATCGTGATCCTGTTTTCGGTGATGGTGGGCGCCACGTTGGCTGGGTTTGTGGGCATCATCACGGCTGTGCCGATTGCGGCCACCATCAAAGAGTTGTTTCTGGTGCCGGCCGAGCCGAGCCGTGGGGCCGCCAGCGCCGACTGAGCCTGCGCTCGCTGACTGAGCCTGCGCTCGCCGAACGGGGTCGTTGGCTCAGCTCGGAACGCCCCGGCTGCCGCCGGGTCATGCTGGCGGGATGCCCCCGCCAGGCCCGTTCTTCCGTCAGCGCTGGCCCTGGATCGGGCCCGACCTCCAGACCCTGCGCGACACCCTGCGGCCGCCGAGGCTGGGACCGGACACGGGCGAGCCGCTGGCGGTGGAGGTGGGCGGTGGCGAGCAGCTGCTGGTGCTGCGCGATCCGCCCCTGGCGGTGCCGGCCGGCCTGGTGCTGTTGGTGCACGGCCTGAGCGGCAGCGCCGGCAGCAGCGGCGTACGGCGGCTGGGGGGCTGTCTGCAGCAGGCCGGTTTTGCCGTGTGGCGCCTCAACCTGCGCGGTGCCGGGGCGGGCCGGCCCCTGGCGGCCGGCACCTACGCCGCCGCCTGCAACGCCGACCTGCTGCCGGTGCTGGAGGCAGCCCGGCGCCGGGCCGGTGGCCTGCCGCTGCTGGGGGTGGGGCTGTCGCTGGGGGGGGCGGTGCTGCTCAATGCCGCCCTGGCCGAGCCCGGCACCCTCGACGCTCTGGTGGCCGTGAGCAGTCCGCTGGATCTGGCCGCCTGCGCCCAGCGCATCGACCAGCCCCGCAACCGGCTCTACCAGCGCTGGCTGCTGCGGGGCCTGATCCGCCAGACCCTGGCTGATCCCCTGGGCCTGAGCGCGGCTGAGCGGGAGCTCCTGGCCGGCCCGGAGCGCCCCCGCAGCCTGCGCGCCTTCGACGCGGCGATCACCGCCCCGCGCTGGGGCTACGCCGACGTGGACGCCTACTACGCCCAGGCCTCGGCTCTGCCGCGGCTGCTGGCGGGGGCGGCACTGCCCCCGGCCCGCCTGCCCCGCGCCCTGCTGCTGCACGCCCTCGACGACCCCTGGGTGCCGGCCGCCGCCGCCGAGCAGCTGGCGGTCACGCCGGCGCCGGGGCTGGAGGTGCTGCTCAGCCCCCACGGCGGCCACAACGGCTTCCACGCCGCCGGCCGCCGCTGCCAGGCGACTGGCACTCCGGCCCAGGGGATGCCTGCCCCCAGCTGGGCCGACCGCCAGGTGGTGCGCTGGCTGGAGCAGCTTCAACGCTGAGCAGGGCCAGTTCGGAGCAGGGTCAGTTCAGAGCAGGGGCAGTTCAGAGCAGGGTCAGTCCGGAATCGCCGGGGCTGGGGTGAGGCTGTAGCGCCTCACGATCCACTCCTCGATCGGCGCTCCGCCGATCACGTGCTCGCGCAGGATCGGCTCGATGCGCTCGGGCGTCACGCCGCCGTAGACGATCCCCTCCGGCCAGATCAGCAGCACCGGGCCGTCCGCGCAGATCCGCAGGCAGTCGGCCTTGCTGCGCAGCACGACCCCGCCGGGGCGGGCTGGATCCTCCAGGTTGAGCTCCCGCACCAGACGCTTGAGGGCGTCCCAGCTGGCGGCGCCAACGGCCGGATCGGGGCAGCAGAGCGCCTTGCTGGGGGTGGCGCAGAGCAGCAGGTGGTGGGCAATGGGGAGCTGGACCTGGGCCATGGCGGATCAGGCCGGCAGCGCCGCCGGCACCCGGGCGGACAGGTCGGCGGCAGCTTCCCGCACCGCCTGGCGGGCCCAGGCGTCCACGGCCAGCACGTCGGCCAGGGAGGGGGCTGCCATCAGATCCACCCGGTGGCGGTCGCACACCCGCTCGATCAGCCGCGGAATATCCAGGAAGTGCACCTGCTCCTCGAGGAACAGGGCCACGGCCTGTTCGTTGGCGGCGTTCATCACCGCCGGCATGGTGCCGCCGGCGCGGCCGGCCGCGTAGGCCAGATCCATGCAGGGGTAGCGGGCCGGGTCGGGTTTGCGGAAGGTGAGGGAGCCCACCGCGGTGAGGTCGAGGCGGCGCCAGGGGGTGGCGAGGCGCTCGGGCCAGCTGAGGCAATAGAGGATCGGCAGCTTCATGTCGGGCCAGCCCAGCTGGGCCAGCACCGAGGAATCGGCCAGCTCCACCATCGAGTGGATGATCGATTGGGGGTGGATCACGATCTCGATGGCGTCGTAGTCGAGCCCGAACAGGTGGTGGGCCTCGATCACCTCGAGGCCCTTGTTCATCAGCGAGGCCGAATCCACCGTGATCTTGCGGCCCATGCTCCAGTTGGGATGGCTGGTGGCGTCGGCCACCGTGGCCTTGGCCAGATCGGCCGGATCCCAGTCGCGGAAGGCGCCGCCGCTGGCGGTGAGCTGGATGCGGCGCAGGCCGGGGGTGGGCACGCCGGTGGAGAGGCGGGCCGTGTCGGCCCAGGGGGTGCCCTGCAGGCACTGGAAGATGGCCGAGTGCTCGGAGTCGGCCGGCAGCAGGCGGCTTCCCGATTTCTCCAGCTCCGGCAGCACCACCGGGCCGGCGGCGATCAGGGTTTCCTTGTTGGCCAGGGCCAGATCCTTGCCGGCCTTGATCGCCGCCAGGGTGGGCAGCAGGCCGGCGCAGCCCACGATGCCCGTCACCACCAGATCGGCGCTGGGCCAGGCAGCGGCGGCCTCCAGGCCCTCGGGCCCGCCTAGCAGCTCCGGCAGGCGGGCCGGCCGGGTGGCGGCATCGAGGGCGCCCAGGCGCTCGCGCAGCTCCGCCAGCTTGCCGGCATCGGCCAGGGCCACCACCTCGGGGGCATGGCGGCGGATCTGTTCGATCAGCAGGTCGAGGTTGTTGCCGGCGGTGAGCGCCACCACCCGGAAGCGCTCGGGAAACTCCTCGGCCAGCTCCAGCGTCTGGGTGCCGATCGACCCGGTGGAGCCGAGCAGCACCACCTCGCGCGGTGAACTCACGCGACCCATTCTGCCCGCGAACACCAGCGCCCCAGCGCTGGG
>SLIG01000179.1 GCA_007135755.1 Cyanobium sp. | reverse complement strand
TGGTGATGCGCAGCTTGAAGTTCTCGCCCAGGTAGCGGGAATAGCGCTCCTGAAACTCCCAGCGGGTCTTGGTTTCGGCATTCTGGGCCTTGATGGTCTGGATGCCGGTGATGGCTTCACTGAGGTAAGAGAAGGTGTTGATCTGCTCCACGTTGGTGGCCTTGATTTGCTGGCGCACGATCGGGTCGGACACCAGGGTGAGGATCAGAATCAGCGGCAGGGTGGCCAGGGCGATGAGCGTGAGCGGCACATTCAGTGACACCATCACGATCAGGTAGATCACCGAGAAGGCGAGATCCACCACCAGCGTGAGGCTGTTGCCCAGCAGAAAATCCCTGAGCCGATCGAGCTGGTTGAAATAGAACAGCACACGGCCCACCGGGCGGCTGTCGAAGAAGCCCTGGGGCAGGCGCACCAGGTGATCCAGAATTCTCGACTTGGCCGACTGGTCCACCCTGTTGCCGACATCGAGAAAGATGTATTCCCTCAGGCTGGTGAAGGCAGCCTTCAGCACGGCAGCGATCAGCATGATGAAGCTGACGGTCACCAACGCGTTGACGTCCTGAAGGCTGCGCACCTGATTGATGATCAGCAGCATCCCTAGCGGCAGGGCCAGGCCGAGGATGTTGATGAGCACCGAGAGGATGCCAACTTCAATCAGGGAGCGGCGATGCTCCTTGAGGTAGGGAGCAAACCAGCTCCAGCTGAAGCGCTCCTCCTTGGCGCCCGGTTTGCGCTCCAGCAGCAGCAGCTGCACCATGGTGTCGCCATCCTCGGCGAGTTGCTGGGGGGGGATGCGCAGGGCACCCAGTTCAGGCTCCAGGAGCATGAGCCGCCCGTCGTCATCGACGCCGTCGAGGATGGCGAAATGGCCCTGGCGGTAGAGCACGGCGGGGCAGCGGGCCCGCTTGAGGCGATCGAGGGGCAATTCACTGAGCACCACGCTCAGCCCCAGCCCATCCAGCACCTGGCCGAGGTGAAAGAGGTCCACCTGGGCCTGGCGCTGGATGATCCCATCCACCAGATCATTGAGGTAGTCGCGGTTCACCGGAATCCCGTAGTACCGGGAGAGGGCCAGGGCGATGGCGATCGGGATGTCGCGGGGCCCACTGGCCCGCGACAGCTGCAGCGTGCCCTGGCTCTGGGCGCGCGGCGCCAGGGCGTCAGGGGCGATGGCATAGCTGCCGGGGGAGTCCTGGCCAGCGTCTGGCTGATCCCTCTGGTGCTTCTCTCCAGTGGTGGGCTGGGCGACCTGACCCACCGTGAGCGCGGCCGTTGGCGTGGCGGTGGCAGCGGAGGTGGTTGGCAGGGGCGGCGCCTCGGCTCTCTCCCCCCTGGCACTGGGGGGCAGGCCCACCAACCGAAACCAGGCCTGGCCCGGCTCCGGTGCCTGGGCGCTGCGCTCGATCTGCCAGGCAGCGGCAAGGGGCCCGCCGCTGTTGATGAACCAGTGCAGGCCTGGATCCAGCGTCAGCGATGGGTCCGCCCCGGGCTCCAGGCTTCGCACCGTTGCCTGGCTGGCAGCGTCGGGCCAGCTCTGCAGGGCAGGCCGCCAGCCGGAATCCCGGCCCACCAGCACCGTGAGCAGGCTGTAGAGCTCTGCGGCGGGGAGCCGGGTGGCGAACCACTGGGCCAGCTGCGGATGGTCCTGGAGAACCTGGAGGAAGGGGCCGGCGGGCAGCACCAGCAGGTCAACTTCCGATGAGGCGCGCAACTGCTCGAAGGGCTCGTGCCGCAGCAGGGCAGCCCAGCCACACAACGCCCCAGCCTGGTGAAGCTCCACGGTGCGCAGCTCATTGCTGATGGGGTCGGTGGCCAGGGAGCGGAGCGTGCCGCTGCGCAGCAGCAACACGCCATCGGGCATCTCCTCGGCGCGCAGCACCGTCTGCCCCAGCCGGTAGCTGCGCGGTTCGAGAAGCTGCTCCAGCTCGGCGGCCAGCTCGGCGGCCAGGCGATCGAAGGGCTCGAAGGAGCGGAGCAGTTCGCCGGGCTGGAGTGACTCAGGAGCGGCCGTTGCTGTGATCATTCAGAACTGATTCAGAAACTGGTTCAGAGAGGGGTGGGCGGAGCAGGAGGGGGAAGAAGCGACTCACCCGCGAGAAGCATGGAAATCTGACTGTCCAGCCAGACCCCGAATAAATCTAGCTCCATCTTCATGCGCGTTTCATCATCCAGCTGGGCCGGGAAGCGTTCCTCCAGCCTCACCACAAGCCATTGCTGACCGATCTGAAACGGTGGCCAGAGCTGGGAGGGATTGCCGATCCGCAAGCGGGAGGAGAGCTCTTCATGGGCGCTGCTCACGGCAATCGGACCGATCAACCCACGCGTGCGCCGCTCCGTGCCCTCGGTGTAGCTGAGCGCCAATTGATCAAAACTCGCCTCACCCTCCCTGAGCCGAAAGTAGAGCTCTTCAGCAAGAGCCTGATCGGAAACACGCAGCAGGGAGTAGGTCACCTGATCCAGATCCTGCTTGCGATCCAGGAAACGAACTTCTACATCCTTGGCGAATCGCCAATGGGCATAGCGCTTCAGCCGCTCCTGCAGGGTTGCCACTGCCACGAGATCCTCGAAGGTCCATCCGGAATCCTGAAGCCAGCGCTCGAGTGATGATTCATTGGTCACCCCCCTCGGTTTCAGCCATGACAGAAGTATCTTACGCTCCTCATCCTTGGGTAGGGTAACTGTTGCTACCACGGCCTCAATCACCTGGGCTCGGGCCAGGAAGCGGGCCAGATCCTGACGCCGCAGCAGCCGATTGGTCGCCCGAACCGAGAGACTCGGTTTTCCTGACTTGAGCTCGATCAGTGCCGGCTCACGCACGCCGGTGAGCACCTCATCATCGAGGGTCTCTTCGCCGAGGGTCCGGATGGGCTGCTGGCGCTGCTCATCATTGGGCTCGATCATCGGGCTCGATCATCGCGATGGTCCGTTTCGCCGTCCAGGCGTCGCCAGGGTAGGCCTAAACGGGTGAACGCCTCAGCCATCAACTGCCGCCCCCGCTCCCGCGAGAACTGGGCCCGGGCATAGCGCAGGGCGGCGGCACTGCAGGCCTGCCAGGTCTCATCGTCCTCGAGAAGCAGCGAGAGGGCTTTCAACCACTGCTCCGGCGAACTCACGATGTAGGCCTCCTGACCATCGCGCAGGCCGGTGGCCTCGGCCGCCACCGTGCTGATCACCTGGGGGATGCCGTGGGCCAGGGCGGCCACCACCTTGCCCTTGAGGCCGGCGCCCGAGCGCAGGGGGGCAATGAACACGCGGTGGCTCTGGTACACCGTGGAGGCGCTGGCGATCCAACCGTGCACCACCACACCGGGGAGCTCACTCCAGGCCTGTCGATCCTCCTGGCTGAGCCCGCTGCCGTAGAGGTGGAGCTGCAGCTCGGGATGGGCACGGCGAACGGCTGGCCAGATCTCAGCGAGGAAGAACTCCACGCCATCGCGGTTGGGCGGATGGCCGTAACTGCCCAGGAAGGCCAGGCCTGAGCGGCCCTCCAGCGGGGCCGGCTCATCGACACACTCCACCACCCAGGGGCACTGGGCGGTGGCGGCCCGTCCGAGGGTGGAGGCTTCGATCACCGCCTGTTCCACATCGCTGTAGCTGAGGGTGAGATCCACCGCCTCCATTGCCCGCAGCTCCTCGTTGCGGGTGGCCTCCACGGCGGCCAGGGCCTGCTGGCGCTGCTCGCCTTCGAGGTTCAGGGCCAGGGTCTGACGCAGTTCGCGCAGGTGGTGGAGATCGGCATTGCAGAACAGCAGCTTGGCCTGGGGAGCATGGGTGTGGATCAGCTCCAGGCAGTCGCGCACGGTGCTGTAGCGGGTGATGTAGATCAGCTCGAAGGTGCCGCCCCTCTGGCGCAGGAACTGTTCCAGCGAGAGCACAAAGGGCGCGTGGATGGTCTCGATGCCGAGCCGCTGGAGATTGGTGTTGTAGCGGTCCATCCAGGCCAGATTCAGGGGCAGGAAGGTGACTTTCCAGCCCAACGATTCCACCAGCTCCATCTCCACCACAGCGGCATGGCTGCCGGCATCCCGATCCGGCCGGGGAAGGCCGTGGTCGAGAAACAGGGCCCGGCCCACGATGCCGCGATCCTTGATCAGCTCCGCCGCCGGGAAGCTGGGCTCGCTGCAGCCCTCGAACGCATCGCGCCACTTGCTCTGAAACAGGGGCGCGTGGATGGTCTGGAAGCGCTTCAGGCCCTCCGCCGTTTCGGGATCGGCGTCGGTGCCGCAGCTGAGCCCCTCGTGATGCACAACCCGCGAGAGGGGCGCATAGCGCACCGGGGCCCCGGACGCGCGCACCTTGAAGGCCAGATCGGTGTCTTCGTAGTAGGCCGGTGAAAACTCCGGGCTGAAGCCGCCCACCGCATTCCAGGTGCTGCGTTTGATGGCCAGGGCCGCGCCGCTCACGTAGTCGGCCTGGCGGGTGTAGCACACCTCCGGGGCATAGGGGTTGCCGCCACGGCCGTAGTTCCAGGGTTCACCGTTGCCCCACACGATGCCGCCGGCCTCCTGCAGCTGGCCGTTGGGGTACACCAGCTGGGAGCCGGCGATGCCCGTGTCGGGCCAGCGCTCGAACACCGCCACCAGCTCATCCAGCCAGCCACAACAGGGTTCGGTGTCGTTGTTGAGCAGCACCACCATCGGCGCGGCGGCCATGCTCACGCCGCTGTGGCAGGCCTGGTTGAACCCACGGGCGTAGTCGTGGCGCCCATGGCGAAAGCCGGCGAACTCCTGCAGCAGCGCCTCCAGCCCGCCATCGGTGGAGCCGTCATCCACCACGATCACCTCGAAGGGCACCCGGGTTGGCGCGTAGGCCAGGGCCACCAGGCACCTGCGGGTGATCCCCACCTTGTTGTGGATGGGCACCACCACCGACACGGCGGGCTCCTCGCTGGTGGGCAGGGCGATGGTGGCCCCGATCGGCGGCACCTCCAGGGGGCCGTCAAGGAGCCGCTGCAACAGGGGCAGATGCTCGGGCAGGGCGGCGGTGCCCGTGTCGGCCCAGTGCAGCCAGGTGTGCAGACAGCGGAAGCGCTCCCGGGCCAGGGGATGGAGCTCCTGGGAGAAGGGGGCCTGGCCGTGCTCCAGCAGCGCTGGCCAGGGTGTGATCTGAAACGGGGTGACCAGCACGGCTTCGGCCAGAGCCGGTTGCTCGGCGCCGTCGCGGTGATGCAGCGCCAGGTGGTGCGCCCGGCCGTCGCAGGCCTCGGCTGGCAGCGCCAGCTGGAAACGGCCATCGGCGTCGCTGGCGAGCTCCACGCTGAGCTTGGCGTCGAAGCGGAGCAGCAGTTCCTCGCCTGGGGGGGCCCAGCCGCTGAGAAACGGGCCGTCGATGGGCCGGAAGCCGGCGCGGGCCTCCACGCCGGCGTGGCAGAGCCGCTCCAGATCCTGGTAGAGGTCAGCCCCCACCCGCAGCGGACTGCCGCTGAGCTCCTCGGGGCCGTTGGCCGTGATGGCGTAGGCACGCAGCACCATGCCGGTGCTGTGGGGCGGGAGGGCAGTGGCCAGGGGACCCTGCACCAGAAACCCGCAGGCGAACTCGAGCCCCTGGTCCTGCAGGTCGGGCCGGGGCAGATCCGCGGAGGCCTCCACCAGGGAGTGCCGCAGCTGGGGCTGGAGCAGGTCTTCGATCGTCAGCGCCACCTGCAGGGGGGCCAGATCGGCAGAGAGTGGCAGAGGGCAGGCCCAACCCACCAGGGCTCCATGTCCGTTCAACCCGTCCAGGGATCCAGCGCAGTGTGGTTTCGTGCACTGCTGCAGTGACGCGGGAACCGTGGGCTGGACGGTCACAGTGGCTTGACGGTCACGTTCTGTCCAGATTCTGGACCTGATTGACGTTGACACAGCCCCCGATGGATTGACGCACAATGGGCCCATTGATGGGGATGGCCGGATTGACCGACAGCCAGGGGCTGACGCAACCAAAAGAAGAGGTATCTCCTCCTGGAGGACCCAGCGGCGTCACCGACGTCCTGCGCGACCTTTCGGACGCTGTGGATGGGGCCTCCGCGGAGGCCCATGAGCAGCTCCTGGCGGGCGATCTGCTGGCGGCCACGGATGCCTGCCGGCGCCTGGAGGAGCTGCTGCAGTTGCTGGAGGATGTGATGCCCGGCGAGCGGGAGCTGGTGTGGGGCGGTTTTGCCGATGTGGTGCGTCCCCTCACGGCCGCTGTGTTCGAAGCGACGGGCACCGATGGCGACGGCAGTGGCGACGGCAGTGGCCAAGAGCAGGCCGAGGCCGCTGAGCTCTGCTGGCGCATCACTCGCATCCTGGACGCCCAGCTGAGCCATCCCATCGAGATCGCCCCGTGGGTGCATGAACTGCACAACCGCCTGCTGATCCGTGGAGGCCAGGCCTGGAATCGCCTCAGCGGCGACGACACCGAGGCCCACCACCGGGCTGGCTGGATGTTCTCCCGTCTGGCCGCCCGGCTCGATCCCTGTCCCGACTGGGTGGCCTTCTTCTGCTCCAGGCTGGGGGTGGGCCCGGAACACGACCCCAGCCCCAGGCCCGCCAGCAGCCCGGCTCCTGCGGCCAGCCTCAGCACGGCGGCCTATCGCCCCCCTGCCGCCTCCGCGACAGCGGAGCGCCCCTGGGATGGGGCAGCGATCAGCGAGGACGTGATCGACTGGCTGCACTGCCACGGCGTGCGGGGTGAGCAGGTGGAGCTCGGGGTCACCTACCTGCCCGGCGGGCCCGTGGTGAGCCGCGATCCCGGGCGGCTGGAGCTGAACCTGGCGCCGCTGGTGTGGGGGGATGACTGGGGGCGCCATCTGGAGGACGGCCTGGCCGCGTTCGTGGAGCCCATCCGCATGGCGGTGCAGGCCAACGCCCTGCCCAGGCTGGGGGTGCGCGATTCGATTCGCTGTCTGCACGGGGCGCTCGGCCATCTCTGGCGCAGTGGCGGCGAGCTCCCCCTGCCCACCTTCCATCGCCTCAACCTGGGGATGGCGGTGTGGAACCGGCTCTCGGGGCCGGGCCACCTGGGCGCCCGGCTGCTGGATGGAGAGCTCCCCCACCTGCGCCTCGACGCCCATCAGCTGATCGTGCAGCTGGACGCCACGGAACTGGCGGCCCTGCAGAGCGTGCTCTACCAGCCGGATGAGGCACCGGCGTCGCTCGCCCGCCTGCGCCGGGAACATCACAATGCCGCCTACTGGCAGCAGCAGAGCGCCGACTGGTGGTGCCACCCCCGCGACCCCGAAGAGAACATGCGCCGGCTGCATTGCGAGAGTGGCTTCTACGCCGCCTCCGGCGATGCCTTGGCCTGCCTGCGGCGCTGGGCGGATGGCTCGTTCGCCTGCATGGCGCATGCGGCGCTGTGGGTGAACGATCCGATTGCCGCCAGCTTCTTCCTGCCGGTGGCGCAGGCACTCTGGGTGGAAACCGGCGTGGTGCCGGAGCTCCACCAGCGCCCGAAGCTGGAGGCGTTCCATGCTCTGATGGCCGGCCGGGACGTGCTCTACGTGGGGCCCCATGGCGAGGCCGTGCTCGATCAGCACCGCAGTGGCCGGGCCTTCCGGCTGTTCGCCGATCAGCTGATCGAGCCCTATGGGCTGCGGGTGATCGAGCCACCCGACAGCCGCTATCCCCAGCGCCCCGGCCGTGGATTCTCGGCCAGCCTCGAGGCGCTGATCGGCCAGGTGGAAGCGTCGTTTTCGCGCAAGCCGTTCGGCTTGCTGCTGGCCAACTGCGGGGCCTACCGGCTGCCCTTGCTGGAGTTCATGCGGGAGCGCCACGGGGTGCAGGGTGCGGCCTTCAGCCTGCCGCTCACCGCGCTGTTCGGCCTCGATCTGGAAGGTTCGCCACGCTGGCGGCCCGACAAGCGCCGCCCGGAGGCCTGGAGGGTGGTGGCTGCCACGGGAAGCGCGTGATGATCGGAGGGCTGATCATGGAGGGGGGAAATGATGGTAGGCTGCAGTATCAGTGAACACCTTGTCCTGGATGGTTGTTGAGTAGTGTTATCGGATCAGATTGAGGCCATGCTCGCTCTTCACGACCTTCACAAGGTTTACACTAATTTCAACTCTTTCAAGGCAGAACTGAATACCCTTCTGGCCATGGATGGGGATCTGGAAATGGCCCAGCACTGCATCGAGACGCTTGGTCTGATTGAGCCCATCAGCCACCATTACATTTCCCCGGATCGCATTCAGATCCAGGCCTCCAACCTGCGGGAATCGATCTCCGCTTCCGGCTGTGTGTCACGCAATCGTGCGGTGCTCCGTGTGCTGGAGCTGGTGTGTGGCTCCGCGGCGAACATCCAGGAGCTATCCATCGGGCTCCTGGAAGGGCTCACGGGGATGGCCAGCTGGATGCAGCGCCATGTGCCCGGCCTCACCCCCCTCAACACCCTGGTGGAGGTGCTCACCAGCGCTCGCCACGACCCGGAAGCCACCGCCGTCCTCGCCAGCCTGCGGGAGCAGGCGGGAGATTTCGATGTGCTCCTCCTTCAGGATCGGATCGCAGGCGTGGGAAATACCGAAGTGTTTCTGGCCGACCTGCGCGGATTTGTGCGCGAGGGTGGCCGGGTGCTGGCCACCTTCCCGATGGCCTATGGCCAGATGGCGAGTCTCAGCCGAGAAACAGACAGTGAGCCGATCCTGATCCCCGGTTGGGAGATTCTCGATCAGGCCCGGCAGGCAGGGTTCAGGCAGGCCTCCATGCACCTGATCGCGGCTTGGAAGTTTGGAATCCTGGCGGGCACCCTCCCGGGTGTGCTCGTGCTGGAGCTGGAGCGCTGATCATGGCCATGCATCTCGACACCCTGCGACAGCATCTGCTCAACGCCCCCGACGACCACAACGCCTGGGCAGAGCTGGCCAGAGCCCTGCTACTGGAGGACAACACCGAGGTGGCGGCCTTTGCCCAGCAGTTCGCCGCCGCGGCGCCAATCGATGCGCAGGAACAGGAGCAGTCCAGCCCGTCACCCCCTTTAGCCATCACCGCATCCAGCGCCGACGACAACCCAGACCCGTCGATCAGCGTGGACCGCCCGCCGCCACTCAACCTTGAGCAGGTGGCCAGAGAGGCGGCCATCCGTCTCGAGCAGAGCGGCCTGGAGCATCTGGTGCTGAGCGTTGCCGCCGGCACGATCACGATCGCCGCGCGGCAGTCCTCCTCCAGCAACGCCTGCCTGTTGCTGGGAGACGAGCGCACCCATGTGCAGACCAGAGAGCAGCTCATCTACCGCGACCCCGCCACGGGTGTGCGGATTGCCTGCCTCACGCTGCAACCGATCCGGCTCACCGCCGCGTCTCCGCAACCGCTGCAGGCCTATGGGTTTGCCTATGGGCACCAGCGCGGCCCCCTCTCGGAAGCGATGCCCGGGTTGCAAACCCCGCTCCAGATCCATCTGGAGGGCTGGGATGGCATGCGCCTGCGCGGCTGGATGGCGTTTGCTGGTGGTGATCTGATCGCCAGAGTGCCCGCGCTGATGGCGATGGTGGATGGCGTTCCTGTGCAGATGATTGAACCCACAGAGGTGCGTCTCGACGTGATGGCGGCTCTGCAGAAGCCCTTCAAACTGCCCTGCGGATTCCAGCTGCATGGTCTGCGCAGGCTGATTCGCCGGCAAAGTTCGCGCTTTGAACTGTGTGACCCGATCACCCACGACGTCTATGGGTCCTTCATCCTGAACCGCTCTCGCACCTTTCACGAACAGATCCTGCAGGTGAGCAAGGGCTTCTGTGGCTTTGGCTGTCAGGAACGGGATGGGGAAGTGGTGGTGACCACCATGCCACGCCATCAGGAGCACCAACCGGTGCCGATCGTGAAGCACCACAAGCTCGACATCCTGGTTCCTGTTTACAAGAACTGGGCCCTCACCCGCCAGTGCCTGGAAGCACTGACGAGCGCTGTTGGGCGAGCCAGATCGGCAAATCCACACCGAGAAGTGTATGTGCATGCCACCAACGACTGCTCACCAGATGATGCCGTCAATGAGAATCTTCCACACCTTTGCGAGCAGCTTGGTGTGATTCTGCATGTGAACGGGGAGAATCTTGGCTTCATCCGCACCGTGAACAATTTCATGAACAACACATCAGGAGATGTGTTGCTCGTGAATTCAGACGTGATCGTGAGCAACGGATGCATCCACCAGCTGATCAGTGCCCGCGAGGCACTGGGAGCCGAAGTGGCCACCCTCACCGCGTTCTCCAACAACGCCACCATCTTTTCCTATCCCTGGCAAGTGGCGGAAAATCCGGTGAGCTCCCTGGATGCCATTGAACGGATTGCCGATGCCTTTGCCAGGTGTGCAGGGGATGGTGCGAGCACCACCCAACAAGTGCCCGTGAGCCATGGTTTTCTGATGTACATCTCGCGCACGGCCATCAAAGCCGTTGGCGTGTTTGATGAATACTTCGGCCTGGGCTACGGCGAAGAGGTGGACTGGGCCATGCGCGCGGCCACGATGGGGTTTGAGCACCACCTCTGCACATCCTCCTATGCCTTCCACAAGGGCAGTGTGTCGTTTGGTGCCACAACACGGCTGCAGGCCGTGCAGAACTCCAATCGGATCATCAGCGAACGCTATCCCTTTTACGACAAGATGGTGGAGGAATTCATCCATCTCGACGAACTGCGGCAGATCCGCAATCGCGTGGGCCTGGAGCTGTTGCATGCCTCCCCCAGACCTCTGAGGCTGCACGTCACCCATGCCTCCGGCGGTGGTGTGGACAAGTACATCGAGGGGCTTGCAGAGGAAAATCCAGATGTGCAGCACGTTCTGCTCCGCCCGGGCCGAACCTATGCCGACCTGGCCAGCGGACAGGCCGCCGCCAAACTGTTCAACTTCTCGCTGGAATGTTCCGATCTGGATGCGGTGATTCTTGGCGACCTAAGAACCACTGTGGCGCCGGCAATCCAGAGCCTGAAGGAGCAGATCACGGGGCTGACTCTGCACAGCTTCGTGGGCTGGAAAGCCGACGAAATCGAGTGCCTGATGGAACTGAGCCGTGAATGCGGGCTGGCTTATGATCTTGTGGGTCATGACTACATGACGCTGTGCCCACGCATCAAACTCATCGACTCGACAGGAACATTCTGCGAGGTGGGTGATGCCAGCCGCTGCAGCCACTGCCTGCGCACCGCCGATCCCTCGGTGGAGAGTTCGTTGCTGGCGCCCTACACCAGTGATATCGAGCTCTACCGCGGTTTTTTTGCCAGCATTCTCCGGGGCGCCACGGAGATCCGCTGCTCCACCCTTGAGCAGGCCGATCGCTTCGCGCGCCAGGGTTTCAGCAATCTGGTGATTCGCGAACCCTTCGAGCCCTCCTATTCTCTGCTGCCGGGTGTGCAGCATGACAGTGGCAGCCGCAACATCGTGCTGATCGGTGGTGTGAGTGTGGAGAAGGGAGCCGAACGGCTGTTCCAGGTGGCCAGCCTCAGCTTGCACATCAACCCCTCGGTGCACTTCTACCTGATCGGTGCCGCCTCGAATCACGACAAACTCATCACGCTGCCCAATTACACCCACCTGGGCAGCTACAGGAGCTTCAACGGCCTCCATGATCTTGTGCGCAATCTGCACAGTCCGATCGCGTTCTTCCCGGCGATCTGGCCGGAAACCTGGTGCTACACCTTGTCGGAGGCGATGCTGATGGGTCTGCCGATCATTGCGCCCAATCTCGGCGCCCTGGGCAGCCGGCTGAACGGCATCGACTCTCCTCTGATCCAACTCTACTCTCCCCAGCTCAGCGACCAGCAGCTTGCCGAGCTGGTGTGTGCCGGTGTGCTCACGGCGTGAGCTCCGCTGCTGACACCAGGGTCCTGCTGGAGGAGGCGAAGCCTTGCCTCGAGGCCCTGGCTCACGGCCTGTCTCTGAGCTCGCTGGCCGAGCGGCAGCGCTGCCGCTCCCTGGCCTGCCGCTGCCATGAACGCATGCATGCCCTGGAGGATCAGGGCGAAACCAGTGATGAGCTGAGGCAGCTGGCCTGGGCCGGGGCCCAGCTGTTCGCCCAGCTGCTGGACAGCTCCGGCGAGGAGCCCCCCTGGGTGGCCGTGTGCCACGAGCAGTGCTGCCGGCTGGGACTGATCCGCCTGCATCAGCTGCTCACCGACCCCCTGAGGGAGCTGAGCGGAGAGGAGCTGGCCGAGCTGCGCGGCCAGGCCCAGGTGCTGATCGAGAGGCTGAAGGCGTTGCCAGCGCCCCCTGCCGCCTGGCTCCTGCGCATGGAGGAGACGCTGCAGCAGCGCCAGCCCGGGGCCAGCGGCAGTGACGGCCCCCTGATCGTGGTGGTGGGCAACTGTCAGAGCTTCCCGCTGCACCTGGGGCTGTGTCAGGCCCTGCCCCACGCCCGGCACCACCTGGCCCGGCCGGTGCACATGGCCACGGCCGACGACGTGGCCCAGCTGCATGGGCTGCTCCCCGCGGCCGACGTGCTGGTGATGCACCGGGTGCAGCCGGGCTACCGCGATGGCCTGGGGGTGGACATGGACACCCTGAGCGCCCTGTTGCCCAGCGGCGCCAAGCGGCTGGTGCTGCCGAATCTGCACTATGAGGGCCACCACCCCTGGATCGGCTACGCCGCCGACCCCGACGGCGAACTGAACCGGCTGGAAGCGGAGGCACCGCTCGGGCCCTATCACGACTTTCTGGCCATGGAGGCGGCGCAGCGGGGTCTGGAGGCCGCCGATCTGCTGGCCCTGCCGCTCACGGTTCCTGTGGCCGAGGCGTTGCAGGCCTGGCATGCCGCCAGCCTCGAGCAGCTGCGGCAGCGGGAAGCCGACTGCTCGATCACGCTCTCCGACTGGATCGAGCGGCACCACCGCGAGGCGCGCCTGTTTCACACCTTCAACCACCCCAGCAACCGCACCCTCGAGGCCCTGCTGGGGCGGCTGGTGGCGGCGATTGACCCCCAGTGGTCGGCGGCGGCGGCCACCGATCTGGGCGCGAGGGAATCCCTGGGTGGCAGCAGCCACAGCATCCATCCCTGGGTGCGGCAGGCCCTGGATCTGGGGTCGTGGGCCAGCGCCCCGGGGCAGCGGGGTCACGACCAACCCTGGACCCTGGAGGAGGAGACCAGCGCCTCGATCGACTTCTACCGCCGTCACCCCTGGATCCACGCCGCCCAGGCGAACCGGCCCAAGGCCCGGCTGGCCGGCGAGCTGCTGGATGGGGCGGCGGGCGGTCCGGCCTGGGTGCCCGCCGCCAGCGAAACCACCAACCCAGCCAACGCAGCCTGGCTCACCGTGCTGCACCCGCAGCAGGGCTTCACCGCCCAGCCGTCTCCCCCGCCACTGGCGGAGCCACCCGCCCAGCTCTCCTGGGCGTTCCCGCTCCATCTGCATCGCCTGGGCGTGAAGGTGCTGGCGGATGCCCGGGTGCTGCCGGTGGGGGTGGTGCACGAGGGGTGCTGGTATGCCGACTGCGTGCAGTACCTGCCCCAGCGCTGGACGGAACTGGGCTGGCTGCAGACCCTGAGCGGCTATCGCCTCACCCCCACCGCCGACGGCCCCTCGCTGGCGCTCAGGGACGGCGAGCCTGACCATGACGAGGTGGCGCTGGCGGGCAGCTGGTGCGTGCTCAACGACATTGTGGGGCGGCGCAACCTGGCCCATTTCTTCAGCGACCTGCTCCCCCAGCTGGCCGCCATCCGCCGCCTGCACCAACAGCAGCCCGACCTGGGAGTGATCGCTTCCACGGGGTACCTGCCGAATGTGGAGCGGCTGCTGCGGCTGCTGTTGCCCGGCGTGGCCATCTGGCGGCGGCCGGAGGGGGCGCCGAGGGAGGTGCCCCGGGTGCGTGTGGAGCGGCTGCTGCTGCAGCCGGTGGCCTTCAACGGAGGGGTGGGGTTCCATCCGCGCTTCGAGCGCGAGTGGTGGCTGGCGCTGAGCGACCTGGAGGACGGGCTGACCGTGCTGCGGCAGGCCTTCGAGGCCGAGGGCGCCGCCAGCTCCATGGGTCTGCGGGATCACTGGCTGTGCCTGCACCGCGATCTGCGGGCCCCCACCGAGGCTCCCCAGGGGCGCTTCTTCAGCAACCACGCCGAGCTGCTGGAACGGCTGGCCAGCGCGGGGGTGCTGGTGGTGGATCCCGGCCATCACGACATCGGCGCTCTCTACCCCCTGCTGCGCGGCGCCCGGGGGTTCGTGGGCATCCATGGCGCCGGGCTGGCCAACAGCTTCCTGGCCCCAGCCGGTGCCCGGGTGATCGAGATCCGCCCCCAGGGCGGCACCTGGGGGATGCTGGAGCTGCTCGGCCGGGCCACCGGCAAGGCCTGGCAGGTGAGCCGGGCGGCCGCGGATCCGGCCGACCCGGCCAGCAGCGTGGTGGACATCGAGGCGGTGATCGAGGCCATCCAGGCTCTGGGCTGAAGAGCAGGGCAGTAAGGTCGCCATAAGTACGCATCCCCCATGAGGGATCGAAGATCTGTTGAGCACATCCCAGGGGACATCTGCCGTCCCGGCCATCGCTGACGGTGCGCTGCTCCTCCACCTCCATGGCTTCAAGTGCGCCGGCACCACCTTCGCCTGGTCGCTGGAGCGGGCCCTGGAGGGTTCCCTGGCCTACGTGGAATCCCCGGAGCCCGGCGATCGCCTCGACTGGCGCCATGTGCGCGACCATCTCCAGCAGATGGAGCACCGCCCGCAGGCCGTCACCTCCCACCTCGCCACCCTGCCGCCGGAAGGGGAGGTGGCGGCGCTGAAGGTGGCCTTTCTGCGCCAGCCGATGGCCCGGCTCAGCTCCGCCTTCCGCTTCCAGGTGCATGTGCAGAAGTCGATCGAGCCGGTGCCGTTCCGCAGCTACCTGCAGAGCCGTACCCTCACCATCCTGGCCAACTACCAAACCCGCCATCTCTCGCCTCAGGAGCCGATGGACTGGCTGCTGCGCAAGGGCTGGGGGCTGCGACCGGAGCTGATCGACCTGGCCCGCAGGGATCTGTTCGTGGGAGTGGTGGAGCGCTACGACGAATCGATCGTGGCGCTGGAGCATCAGCTGCAATCCATCGGCCGGCCCCTCGACCTGGCCTATCCGGGGCGGCTGAACACCACCAGCTCCGACACGCCCCAGCAGGATCAGGATCCGGAACTCGAAACCAGCCCGGTGGCGCTGGCCCTCACCGAGCTTGACCAGAGCCTCTACCGCCGCGCCGAACGGCGGCTGGAGGAACGCCTGGCGCTGATTCCCGACCTGGAGGCCAAGCTCAGCGACTTCCAGCGGCGGCGCAGTGAGCTGCTGGAGAATCCCCCGAACGTGTCCATGAAACCGAACTCCGAATGGGTGCATCTGCCGATGCCGGTGGCCTGAACCCACGCCAGCGCCGCAGGCTGGCCCTGGAGTGCGAAGCCAGGGCCCGGGAGGCGATCGAGGCGAGCGACTGGGAGAGGGCGTTTGCCCACCAGCGGGAGGCGCTGGAGTTCACGTGGGCGCTGATTGCGGAGGAGGGAGAGGCCGCTGATGGGCTGGCGGAGGGCCAGGCGAGGTTGATCAACCGTCTGCTGGATGGCTTGCAGCGGGCGTTGGCCAGCGAGGAGGCGCAGCCATGGCCGCCGGAGCGCCGTGCCCAGCTGCTCTGGAGCACCGCAGCCCTGCTGGACGACCGACACCGTTTGCCGGTGGCAGCGCCCGAGTGGCTGCCGGTGGTGGAGGAAGCCCTCCTGCGCAAGGCGGCACTCTGCTGGAAGGAGCGAATCGGGGACGACCCGCTGGCCGGCAGCCGGGCCCTGGTGCTGTTCCGGAGGCTGGCGGCGATCGTGGATCCCTGCCCGATCTGGGTGGAGCGGGGCCTGCGGGAGCTGGAGACCGCAGCCACCGCCCAAGCAGGGCGCGAGCGGGTGATCCGCCTGGCCTACGCCCCGGGGCTGCCCCGCCTGCTGGAGGAGCCGGGCCAGACCACCGCTGTGAATGTGGCCTGCTGCCTGGAGGCCACGGCGCTGAGCGAGGCGCTGAACGAGCTGGCCAGCCAGGCGAACGGGGCGGCACTGCGGCTGGAGGACGGCCAGCAGGCCCTGCTGGACGGCTGGGGGGTGCGCATCCTGCTGGGGGAACCGTGTGCGGGAGCCGAGGTGCGCGCCTGCGCCCGGGCGGCGGGCCATTGGCGCCGGATCGGCACGGCAGCCGGGCTGGCGATGGAGCCCGCGGCGGAGCGGCCCGCAACGGCCCTGGCGGAGCACACTCCGCTGATCGAGCTCGACCCCGTGGAGCTGGCGGTGCTGGGTCTGGACGCGGATGGCGCCGGCGGGGTGGAGGAGGCCCTGGGCGAACTGCAGCGCCAGGCCGGCAACCCCGGCTTCTGGCGGGCCGGGGAGGGGGATCGGCACTGGTGGCAGCAGGAGGGCGCGGCGCTGGAGGTGCTGCGCCGCTTCGCCCGCGACCGGGGCTTCTACGCCGCGGAGGGTGCGCCGCTGGCCAGCCTGAACGCCTGGATGGAGGCGGCCTGGTGCGCCCTGGTGCCGGTGGCGCTGTGGGGGGAGGGGGAGGTGTGGAGCCACGACGAGGCCAGCCCCTGGCTGGTTCTGCCGGTGTTCAGCGCGCTCAGCAGGGAATCGGGAGCAGCGCCGCTGCTGCGGGGTGCGCCGGCCCTGGACACGCTGCACGGCCGCCTGGCCGGGGAGGAGGTGCTCTACCTGGGGCCGGTGGCCGGCGTGGTGGCGGAGCAGCACGCCTCAGGCCGGGCGCTGGGGCTGTACGACCACCTGGAGCAGGGACCCTACGAGCTGCGGGTGGCCACGCTGCCGGAGTCGCGCCATCCGCTGCGGCCCCACGGCTGCTTCGAGGAGAGCCTGGAGCGCTGCCTGGCGGAGATCGAGGCGCTGCAGCGCGAGCGGCCCAGCACGCTGGCGCTGCTCGGCCCGGGCGTGTATCGGCTGCCTTTATGCAACGAGCTGCGGCGCCGCTACGGCATGGCCTGCCTGGCCCTGGGGGGCAGCCTGCCGCAGCTGTTCGGCGTGGATGTGCCCGGTGTGCCGAGCCTGTGCCTCAGCGGACGGCGGCAGGAGAACTGGTGCCGGGCGGATCAGGTGTGAGCGGATGCGGCCAGCAGGGATTGGAGCTGCTCAAGGCCGGCGGCATCGAGGCTGTAGTCGGCCACATTGGCCGCCTGGGCGGAGAGGGGTTCGCCCGGGGTGGCGTGGGGCACACCGATGATCCGGTGGTGCTCAGCGCCCATCCGCGCGGCGGTGACGGCGTATTCGTTGTTCCAGTGCACGCCGTTCATGAACTCGATCACCCGCTGCAGCCGGGTGGAGAAGATCATGTTGGCCAGGCCGGCGCCATGGGGGGCGATGATGGTGTGGGTCCGGGAAAACACCTGGGCTGAGCGCAGCGGCCCCAGGGCCTCGGGATCCACGGAGGCATAACCGTGGCCGTGGAGAAGGGTTTCGATGGTGTCGTCGTTGGCCAGGCGCCGACGGCCCTGTTTGCGGGGGATGTAGATCCTCTCGGGTGACTCGAGATCGCCTCGCTGTGCGCTGGCGATCAGACGCAGCAGCTGGGGGTAGTCGCGGTACAGCCAAGGCTGGCCGTGGGGATAGGGCAGGCGCAGGGGACTGAGCAGCACGAGCTCCTGCGCATGGAAGTGGAACTTGGTGGCGGTGACCTCCACCAGCTGGGCCTCGCGCAGCCCGATGGCCTGCAGCATCTCCCGGTGGAAGCCGCTGAGCTGGGGCACCAGCACATGGTCGAAATCCAGGGGGTTGAGACCAGCTCGGGTGATGGCCAGGGCCCTGGGAAAGGCGTCCATCAGCCAGTGGGAATAGAGGCGGGAGCCATCGGCCCAGAGCTGCAGGGCGCGGCCGCTGAGCTCAACAGGCGACTGATCAGCCAGCAGGGCTGGGATGTAGGCCAACTCAGTGGGATCTGGAAACCCACACAGGGCATGGAGGAGCTCATCGCTCCAGTAGATGGCGCGA
>SLIG01000048.1 GCA_007135755.1 Cyanobium sp. | reverse complement strand
AGCCTGGCGCAGATAGGGGTAGCGGTGCATGGCCAGCAGGGGTGCGACCCTGCCCCAGAAGGCGGCCCACACCAGTGCGGCGGCCCCGATCCCCGCCGCCACGGGGGCCAGGCAGAGCAGGCCGGCGGCCCGCAGCAGCACCAGCAGCAGGGCCGCCTGCACCGCCGCGGCCCCCACCCGGCTGTCCTGCATCGCCTCCAGGGCCCGGGGGCCGGCCGCCAGGCCATCGGCGGTGTCGAGGGCACCATCGTGATGCAGCCCCCCGGTGAGCACCAGGGCCAGGGCGATCACCAGGGCCACCCGGGCCCCGGCCGGCAGCCAGGCCTCACTCAGCAGCCACAGCAGCCCCTGCAGAGCGCCGAGCACCAGCCCGATCAGCGGCGCGAAGCGGGCGATGCGCTCGAAGCGGGGCGGGATGGCGGGCCAGGCCGGAAGCACGGAATAGAACACCCAGGCACCCGCCAGATCCCGCAGCCAGGGCGGAGCTCGAAACGGCTGCGCCCTAGCGTCGTCGCAGCTCCGGTGCGGTGCCATCAGCGTTCCTCCCGTCGGCGGCGAATCACCCGGCCACTCCGTGAGCGGCGAGCCCTTCAGCTTCGCGATCAGCGCCCGCAGCGCCGGCAGCCGCGCCCGCTGCGGGCGCTTCCACACCCCCCACGGCGCTGTGGACACGCCCTGTTTCATGCCTGTGGGCACCCTGGCCACGGTGAAGGGGATCACAGCCGCCCAGCTGGCTGCCACCGGCGCCCGCATGGTGCTGGCCAACACCTACCACCTGCATCTGCAGCCCGGCGAGGGGATCGTGGCCGAGGCCGGCGGGCTGCACCGGTTCATGGGCTGGGCGGGGCCGCTGCTCACCGACTCCGGGGGCTATCAGGTGTTCAGTCTGGGGGACATCAACCGCATCAACGACCAGGGGGTGACGTTTCGCTCCCCCCGCGACGGACGCCGCATCGAGCTGACGCCGGAGCGGGCGATGGCGATCCAGATGGACCTGGGCGCCGACGTGGCGATGGCCTTCGACCAGTGCCCGCCCTACCCGGCCAGCGAAGCGGAGGTGGAGACCGCCTGCCGGCGCACCCATGGCTGGCTGGAGCGCTGCATCGCCAGCCACACCAAAACCGACCAGGCCCTGTTCGGCATCGTGCAGGGGGGGTGCTTCCCGGCGCTGCGGGCGGAATCGGCCCGGGTGGTGGCCTCGATGGACCTGCCCGGCATCGCCGTGGGCGGCGTGAGCGTGGGCGAACCGGCGGCGGAGATGCACCGGATCCTGCGCCAACTGGGGCCGCTGCTGCCGGAGCACAAACCCCACTATCTGATGGGGGTCGGCAGCCTGCCGGAGATGGCTCTGGCGGTGTCCCAGGGCTTCGACCTGTTCGACTGCGTGCTGCCCACCCGGCTGGGACGCCATGGCACAGCCCTGGTGGGGGGGGAGCGCTGGAACCTGCGCAACGCCCGCTTCCGGCACGACCATCAGCCCCTCGATGCCAGCTGTCCCTGTGCGGCCTGCCGGCACCACAGCCGCGCCTACCTGCACCATCTGATCCGGGCAGAGGAACTGCTGGGCAAGGTCCTGCTCAGCCTGCACAACATCACCCAGCTGACGCGCTTCACCCGGGCCATGGCCCAGGCGATCCGGGAGGGTTGTTTTGCGGAGGATTTCGCTCCCTGGGAGCCCCAGTCTCCGGCTGCCCACACGTGGTAGCGTCCCGATCACGCCTGTCGCATCAGTATCGGGATGGCCGCCTACGCCCTGCAGACCCTGGCCCAGCTACCGGTGAGCCAGCTGCCTCTCGCCAAGCTGCCTGAGGCCTATCAGGCCTTTGCCCCCCTGGTGGACATCCTGCCGATCATCCCCCTGTTCTTCCTGCTGCTGGCCTTCGTGTGGCAGGCCTCCGTGGGTTTCCGCTGATCCGCCTCCGCTGATCCAAGTCCGCTGATCCCCTCAGCCGTCGTGCAGCACCGCCCAGGCGAAGGCCGGCAGCGCCAGCATCCGCCGCCAGCGCCTGGGTTCCTGGATCAGCCGGTACAGCCACTCGATGCGCAGGGCTCCCATCCAGATGGGGGCCCTTTTTTTCACCCCGGCCCACACATCAAAGCTGCCGCCCACGCCCATCCACAGGCCACCGCGGCGGCCGCCGAGCGCGGCGATCCAGGTTTCCTGCCGCGGCACCCCCAGGGCCACCAGCACCAGGTCGGGCCGGGCCGCCAGCAGCGCGTCCTCCAGGGCCGGCCAGGCCTGGGCGCTCTGGTAGCCGTGGACGCTGAAGGCCACCTGCAGAGCAGGAATCTCGGCCTCCAGGCGCGCCAGCAGCTGCTCCATCACAACCGGTGAGGCGCCCACCAGGGCCACGCGCCAGCCCTCGGCTGCCGCGTGCTCCAGCAGCCGGCGGGCCAGCTCAATGCCGGGAGAGCGCCGCACCCGCAGACGCTGGCGGCCCAGGGCCCACACCACCCCGGCACCGTCGGGGATCACCAGATCGGCGGCGGCGATGGCACGGCCCAGGGCGGGGTCGGCACGGGCCGCCATCGTCATCTCCGCGTTCAGGGTGACGATCTGCCCACCGCCCCGCCCACGCAGGTCCAGGGCGGCGGCGAACACGTCGGGACAGACATCCACCGGCACCCCCAGCACCTCGCTGCGCCGTGGCGATCCCCGATCAGTGGCCGTCGTTGCCATGGCTCCTGGCGCCGCGGTGGAGAATCTATGGGGTGTCTGCTCCGTCACCTCCTCCCGCCGCCGCAGCGTTTCTCGACATGGCCAGCGCACCGCCCCTGACGGCCCTGGCCGATCCAGCCCAGGCCGAGGCGCTGCTGGATGAGCTGGATCGCCAGATCGAGCAGGTGGTGCTGGCCCGTCAGCATCCGATCACCGGCCTGCTGCCCGCCAGCACCGCCAACACCGTCCACGGCAACTACGGCGATGCCTGGGTGCGCGACGGTGTCTATTCGATCCAGTGCGTGTGGGGGCTGGCCCTGGCCCACCGCCGCCTGCACGGACCCAACCGGCGCAGCTTCGAGCTGGAGCAGCGGGTACTGCAGCTGATGCGGGGCCTGCTGAACGCCATGCTGCGCCAGGCCGCCAAGGTGGAGCGGTTCAAGCACAGCCGCCACCGGCTGGATGCGATCCACGCCAAGTTCGACACCGCCACCGGCAATCCGGTGGTTCCCGACGACGGCTGGGGCCACCTGCAGCTGGATGCCACCGGCCTGTTCCTGCTGCAGCTGGCCCAGCTCACCCGCGCCGGGCTGGTGGTGGTGCGCTCCAGCCATGAGCGCGACTTCGTGCAGAACCTGGTGTACTACGTGGCCGAGGCCCACCGGGTGGCCGACTACGGCATCTGGGAGCGGGGTGACAAGGGCAACCATGGTCTGCCGGAGCGCAACGCCAGCTCGATCGGCCTGGTGAAGGCGGCTCTGGAGGCCCTCGAGGGGCTCGACCTCTATGGACCCCACGGCGACGGCAGCTGCTTGGTGATCCCCCACGACGCGATCGTGCGCCTGCGCCGGGCCCTGCAGGGGCTGCTGCCACGGGAATCGGCCAGCAAGGAGGTGGACGCGGCCTGCCTCTCGGTGATCGGCTACCCGGCCTGGGCCGTGGAGGATCTGCAGCTGGTGGAACGCACCCGCACGCGCATCCGCAGCGACCTCAGCGGCGGCTACGGCTACAAGCGCTTCCGGCGCGACGGACACCAGACCGTGGTGGAGGACCACACCCGCCTGCACTACGAGCGCGAGGAGCTGGCCCAGTTCGAGCACATCGAGTGCCAGTGGCCCCTGTTCTGGGCCTACGAGCTGATCACGGCCTGCTGCGAGGAGCGCTGGGAGGAAGCCCGCCAGTGGCGCCAGCGGCTGGCGAGCGTGAGCCAGGTGGTGGACGGGGTGGCCCTGCTGCCCGAGCTCTATCTGGTGCCGGAAGCGGCGGTGGCGGCCGAACGTCTGCGGCCCGGCAGCCAGCCGCGGGTGGCCAACCCCAACGTGCCCCTGCTCTGGACCCAGAGCCTCACCTGGCTGGGGGACCTGCTGCTGGCCGGGCTGATCACCCCGGCCGACCTCGACCCCTGCGGCCGGCGTCTGCCCGCCAGCCTGGGGGCCGAGCGGGTGCTGGTGGCCCTGGTACCAGCCACGCCGGCCATCGCCGCCCATCTGGGCGAGCAGGGACTGCCCTGCAGCCCTCACCAGGGCCATGCCCATGGCGTCCAGACCGCTCCCTCGGCGGCCCTGGCCCAGCGGCTGGCCCAGGTGGGAGCCAACCCCGGCCTGGGCCTGAGCGGCCATCCCCCCGCCAACATGCGCACCCTGGCCACCGCCCGGCTCTACCGGAGCGCGGATGGCGCCGGGCAGCCGGAGCTCCTGGCCTTTCTGCCGGCGGTGCTGGAGGAGGGCAGCTTTTACCTGGCCGACGATCCGGAGCAGCTGGTGGACAGCGTGGTGGCGGAACTGCGCCTGCTGCGCCGCCACTGGCGCGGTCCGGGGGATCCCCTGCTGCTGATCCCGATCAGCGAGGGGGCCTTCCATGCCGGTGTCGAGCCCCTGCTGGCCCTGGCCCAGCACCTGCGCGCCGGCGAGGTGGAGGGCGTGCCGGTGCAGCTCGGCAGCCTGGAGGAGCTGGCCGACCGGGCGAGCTGGGTGGACCTGCCGACGACCGCCCTGGCCCCAGCCTCCGCCACGGCCGATGACACCCCACTGCCGGCCAGCAGCCCCCAGGCGCCCCTCACCGCCGCCGAGGAACGGGAGCTCGAGCGCAACGACCTCAGCGTGGCCGACCTGGCCGAACGGCTCTGGACCAGCACCTCCCTGGAGGAACAGGGCGAAGTGCTCGAGCAACTGGGCCGTCGCCTGGGCGTCGATGCCCACCTGCAGGGCCCGGATGGGCGCTCGGTGGCCCTGCGCAGCCTCCTGGAGGAGGTGTACCACCGGGCCCTGGCCGCCGCCGACTGGGATGGGGTGCGGCGCATGGCCGCCCAGCTCCAGCTGGTGCATCCCCAGCTGGAGGACGCCCTCACCGACCTGCTGGCGCGCCAGAAGCAGGTGGTGGTGGGGCGCAACTACACCGCCGCCTCCCGCATCACCACCCCCTGCTCCAGCCGCTCCATCGCGGCCATGATCCGCCGCTTCAGCGGCGAGGACGGGCGCGAGTGGATGTTGCAGCAGGAACTGCTGCTGGCCCTCGACGGCCTGGCCCGCCATGAGCCCAGCCTGCTGAGCGGCAGCCTCACCCTCCAGCTTGGGCAGTTGCTGCTGCTGCTCACCGGTGAACTGGCCCTGGAGGCCGACCTGGGGCCGATCGAGGCTTTCGAATCCCTCTGCCGCCAGCCGCCCCACGCAATCCGCCGCCGCCTGCGGGCGGTGCTGTTGGATGCCGACCATGCCCGCACGGCCCTGCAGCGCAAGGAGCAGCTGCACGTGAGGGGGCGGGTGCGCTGGACCGCACCGGACCCGCTGGAGGAGCTGCCCGGCGGCGACTGCTGGCTGCAGCACCGCATGCGCCTCGGCGCCCTGGGGCGCGTGCCGCGCGACTTCTACGCCGGCGTGTGGGACCTGCTGCACCACTGCCGCGGCATCGTCATCGGCGACAAGCTGGAGAAGCGCAACCGCCTGGCCAGCGCGCCCCTGCTCAGCGAGAAGACCCCGGGCGAGCGCAACTTCGCCTCCCTGGTGGAGCACCTGCTCAGCAAGATCGAGGCGTCGGAATACCGGCAGCTGTGCACGGAAACGCTGATCACGCTGATGGCCTTCGTGGAGGCCAACCCCCAGGTGCGCTTCGAGGACGATCTGGCGCTCGATGTGGTGATCGGCCACGCCGTGCGCGTGGGCTGGCAGGGCAGTCACCCGCAGGTGCCGGCCGCCGACTACAGCCAGCACAAGGCCGCTGCCTGGGACCACTTCTACCGGGCCTCACCGGCCGACTGCCGGCGCTGGCAGCTGGAGGCGCTGCGGGAACTCAGCGAGGCGGGGTGACAGCGGCCCGGCGCCTCAGACCCGGGCCTCAGATGGGCTGCTCCAGGCTCATGCAGAGGTTGGGCTGCTCCACGCACTGCTCGATCAGGTCGGCCAGCAGGAGGGCCCGCGACGCCTGCAGACCATCCACCGCCGGCGACTCATCGCCGCGCACGCAGGCCAGGAAGTGGGTGAGTTCGGCGTAGAGGGGCTCGATCGATGTGGTGCTCACCTCCTCCACCAGGCCGTCGGAGCGGTACACCAGCTCGCCGTGGTCGGCGCTCACCGACTGGTGGGAGCGCCGGTGGATGTGCAGGGTGCGGTTGAGGAAGTCGGTTTCCACCAGGCTGGCGCGGCAGTGGGCGCTGAGGCTGCGGATCTTGCGGTGGGCCATCTTGCTGGCCGTGAGGCTGGCCACCACGCCATTGGCGAAGGCCAGGGTGGCGTTCACGTAGTCGATCGGGCCCTCGCCGCTGCGGCCCCCCGCCGCGGCCAGCCGCAGCACCGGGGCGCCGGCCAGCTCCAGCACCAGGTCGATGTCGTGAATCATCAGGTCGAGCACCACCGACACGTCGTTGGCGCGCTCAGGGTTGGGGCTGTGACGCCGGGCCTCCAGCACCACCACCTCCTCGCTGGCCACCACCTTGAGCAGCTCCCGGAAGGCGGGGTTGAAGCGTTCGATGTGGCCCACCTGCAACTGCACCCCGGCCGCCTCAGCGGCGGCGATCAGCTCCGCCGCCTCCTCCTGGCTGGCGGCGATCGGCTTCTCGATCAGCACGTGCTTGCCGGCCCGTAGACAATCCAGCCCCACCGGATGATGCAGGAGGGTGGGCACGGCGATGCAGACCGCATCCACCCGCTCCAGCAGTTGCTCATGGCTGGGGGTCCATTCACAGCCGAACTGCTGAATGGCCAGCTGTCCCCGGCCCCGGTCAGGGTCCGCCACGCCCACCAGCTGGGCATCCTTGATCAGGCTGAGCACGCGGGCGTGGTGCCAGCCCATGTTGCCGATGCCGATGACCCCCACGCGGACCGGGTTCATGGCAGCGGTGTGCAGACTCGTGAATTATCGACGATGGCGCGGTTCAGGGCGCGGCAGGCAGACCATCGGCCAGCTCAGCGGCCGGTTCGGACGGGCGGTCGATCTGCACCCGCTCGATGCGCGGACCGTCCATGGCGAGGATCTGGAACTGGTACCCACCCCAGCGCAGGCTCTCGCCGGCGGCGGGGATGTGCTGCAGCCGCTCCAGCAGGAAACCCGCCAGGGTGTGGTGGTCCTCGGCCTCGGGCAGGGGCACCGGCAACTGGCGGTTGAGCTCGAAGATCTCCAGTTCACCGGCCACCGACCAGCAGCCCTCCCCCAGGGCGGTGAGGAAGTCGTGGGGGTCCTGGGGGTTGTCCTCCTCCCCCACGATCTCGCTGGTGAGGTCAGCCACGGTGACCAGGCCCTCGGTGCCGCCGTGTTCATCCACCACCACCAGCAGGGGCTGGCCGCTGCGGATCAAGGGCAGCAGCTCCGCCAGCGAGGCACTCTCCTGCACCTGGCCCAGTGGCCGGATGTAGGGAGCCAGGGGGGAATCGGGCTGCAGCAGTCCGCGGGCGATGGGATCGGCGAGATGGCGCAGGTCGAGGAGACCGCGCACATCGTCGAGGGAGCGGCCGATCACCGGGAAGCGGGCGTGGGCGGTGTCGTGCACGGCCCGCATCAGCTCGGCGAAGCTCACCTCCAGCGGCAGAGTGACCATGCCGGAGCGGGGCACCATCACCTCCCTAACGCGGGTGTCACGCAGGGAAAACACCCCCTCGAGGATGCTGCGCTCATCGGGCATCAGACCCGTGACGCCGCCGGTTTCGATCAGGGTTTCCAGCTCACCGGCCGACAGCACCGGCACCAGCTGATCCCAGTTGCGCGGCAGCCCCATCAGCCTCAGCAGCAGAGCCCCCAGCCGTTCCACCAGGCCGAGCACAGGGGCCAGGCTGCGGCTGAGGGCTCCCAGCACCGGCGCCAGCCGAAGAGCGGAGCGCTCGGGGCTGTGCAGCACCCAGGCCTTGGGCGCCAGGCCACCGAACAGGGTGGCCACCAGCACCATCACCAGGAACACCCCCAGATCCAGCGCGGCCTGGGGCAGGGTGAGCCCACCGACGGCAAACAGTGGTGCCAGCAGTGATGCCAGGCGCTCGGCCAGGCCCCGGCCAGCCCAGCCGAAGGCCACCAGCGCCAGCACCGATCCCAGCTGGGTGGCCACCAGGGCGCGGCGCAGACGGCGCTGGAGCTTGGCGATGGCAGCCGCACCGGGCTCGCCAGCCTCCACCAGCTGGTTCACCCGGCTGGGCCGCAGCTGGATCAAGGCCGCCTCGCCGGCCGAGAAGAAGGCCCGAAGGATCACCAGGGCCGCCAGGGCCAGAAACAACATCACGGCATGGGTGCCGGCCACAGGCATGGGGGTCGCGAGGATCGAACTCGCCTTGGGCGGATTATGAGTCCGCTGCATTCACCAGATTGCTAGACCCCCGGTGCGGGCCGGGCGGACTGGCTCACCAGAGGCCGCGCACCGGGGTGGACCAGGTCTCGCCTTGGCCCTGGATGGAGAACGGCTGGGGGCCATCAAACGAGCCCGGCTCCACCCGCAGCGGCTCGCCGCCGCCGCTGAGGCTGCCCGAGAAGCCGCTGGAGATGTCGCCGGTGCGCAGAGGCATCGGGTTGTGCTGCTGGTCGAGCAGGAAGCGGGTGGTGTTCTCCACCGCGCTGCCGTCCCAGATGATGGTCTGGTCGGTGAAGCCAAGGCCCATCAGGCGGTTGCCGTCCCGGCCGCCCATGGCGATGCCGAACAGATCGGTGATCTGGTGGGTGAGGCTCACACCCCGGGCGAACGGGGCGGTGTAGCTGAAGAAGCGGGCCTCCATCAGCTGGGGCACGGACTGCACGGTCCCGCAGCGGGTCACTTCCACCGGAGCTCCGGGAGCGCGGCCGGCGCCCGGTGACGGCGCCTCCAGGGTGGTGGTGCAGACCACCGGACCGGAGAGGGCCGGACCGGCCAGGGGACCCGCCAGCAGGGCAGCCGCCGGCAGGACAGCGCTGAGCAGCAGGGCGTGGGAGCCGGTGAGGCGGGAACGGATGGACATGGCCGGAACCTCAGGGGACTGATGCACAGCTGGGCAGGGACGGTCCCTGGAAACGGATGGAGGGAAGCGGCCCTGGGGCGTGAGCCAGCGATGGGCCTCCATGTCCAAACTAGGCAATTCACCGCCATTCCACCAGTGCCGTCTCTGGAAACCGCGTCCAGGCTCGCCCTGCCCAGCGACGCGGCGGCGATGCGCCGCCTGCTGCTGGAGCGGCTTGCCGCCCGCGCCTACCGCCACGGCAGCTTCACCCTGGCCTCGGGACGCACCAGTCCCCACTACGTGAACTGCAAGCCGGTGAGCCTCAGCGGCGAAGGGCTGGCCCTGCTGGGCGCCCTGCTGCTGGAGCACGTGGAGGCCGCCGCCACCGCGGTGGCGGGCCTCACCCTGGGGGCTGATCCGCTGGTGAGCGCGGTGGCCATGCGCGCCGCCCTCGACGGCCGGGCGCTCGACGCCCTGATCGTGCGCAAGCAGGCCAAGGGCCATGGCACCGGCGCCTGGCTGGAGGGCCCGCTGCCGGCGGCGGGCAGCACGATCACCGTGCTGGAGGATGTGGTGACAACCGGCGGCTCCTCGCTGCAGGCGGTGCTGCAGCTGCGGGAAGCCGGCTACCGGGTGAACCGGGTGGTGGCGATCGTCGACCGGCAGGAGGGTGGCCTGGAGGCGATGACGGCGGCGGGACTGGAGCTGTGCAGCCTGTTCCAGCTCGACGAGCTGGCGAGCTGCCGCGCCGCCATGGGGGAGGACGGGCGATGAGCGGCCCGATGCCCAGCCCCTGGGCCTGGCGGCCCGAGCGAGCTGCCCTGACCCGTCAGCCGGTGAGCCTGATCCGGCTCGATGGCAGCGACAGCCTGCGGGTGCTGCACGGCCAGACCAGCGCCGCGATCGAAGGGGCCCGGCCCGGGCAGTGGATTCCCACCTGCTGCATCAGCCCCACCGCCCGCCTGCGGGCGCTGGCGGAGGTGCTGGTGGATGGCGACGGAGCCTGGCTGGCGGTGTGGGCCGGTGATGGCGAGCAGGTCCATCAGGCCCTCGACCGGGTGCTGTTCCCCGCTGACCGGGTGCGGCTGCAGCCGCCTCAGCCCGGCTGGCTGCTCAGGCCCGTGCCTGGCCGCACGGAGGGCGCCAACCCCGCCGAGCCAGGGGGGTGGCGGGAGCTTGAGAGCGGCGATGGCTGGCAGCTGGGCAGCGGCGACCTGGGGCTGGGCCTGCTGCTGCGCCAGGAGGGGGCGCTACCGCCGGCCTGGACCGGGCGGGAGCCCCTGAGCGCGGCGGATCAGGAACGCTGGCGCATCCAGAACGGCCTGCCGGCCGCGCCCGGCGAGATCAACGACGACCACAACCCCTTCGAACTGGGGCTGGCCGATCGCGTCAGCCTCAGCAAGGGCTGCTACGTGGGCCAGGAAACCCTCGCCAAGCTCGCCACCTACGACGGCGTGAAACAGCAGCTGCGGCGCTGGCACTGGCCGGCGGGCGCCAGCGCCCCCGCTCCGGCACCGGGCCTGGTGCTGCGCGAGCCCTCAGCGGCAGCCGAAGGCCCGCGGCTGGGCGTGATCAGCTCAGCGCTGGCCCTGGCCGGCGGCGACTGGATCGGCCTGGCCCTGGTGCGCCGCCGCGCCCTGGATCACCCCCAGCTGCAGGCCGGTGACGCTGAAGCGAGCGCCCGCCTGGAGATCTCGGTGCCGGATGGGTTCGTGGAGCCGCCGGTGGGGGCTGGATCTCAGGCGTCCTGATCCAGCAGCCAGCGCACCACCGCCCAGGTGGCCAGGTTGTCGTCGCGGTTGTAGGTGAAGATCCGCCGCAACCGGGCGGTGCCGCCATCGCGGCGCCACTGGCGCCACCAGAGCAGGCAGCGGGCCCCGTCCACCCCGGCCTGGCTCCAGCGGAAGCCCAGCCAGCCGGCCACCGCCTTGAGCCCGTAGCTGCTCACCGGCAGGCGCCAGGAGCGCCGCAGCCGGGCATGGACGTCGAGCAGGCGCTCCCTGAGGGCGGCGATCTCCCCCTCCTGGGCGCCCTGGCGGCGGGCCAGGCGCAGCAGCGCGATCGCCTCGGTTTCGCCGTAGTGCAGCAGCGGCCAGGCCGGATAGCGGGCCAACAGGCGGCGCAAGCGCAGCCAGAGCCGGGCCTCGCCGTGCTCCTGGAGGGCCAGCAGGGGCTGGTAACGCCAGCCGGGATCGGCCTGCCGCGGCCAGGCCAGCGAGGGGTCTGCCGAGGCCAGCCGCGGCACCGCCACGAAGCCGTGCAGGAAATCGTCGCGGGCGTCGGGGTCGGATTCGATGTCGTAGAGCAGCACCCCCGGAGCGCTGGCCAGCTCCGGCAGGGCCGGCGACGGGGCACCGTCACGGCGCGCGGGCCGGGCCGACGCCTGCACCCGCGCCTGGGCCACCAGCTCGGCTGCCACCTCGCGGTGCTGCTCGCCATGCACGGCCAGGGCCTCGGCGAGGGCGGCGGGATCACTGGCGGCCAGCTGGGCGAGGCTGGTGATGCCGTGCTCCAGCAGCATCTCCCGGCGGCGGCCGCCGATGCCGCTCACCTCACTGAGGTGACCCTGGCGGCTGGCCTCCTGATCACAGATCCCGCGCCAGCTGCACAGCACACACTTCTTGCGGTCGGCCACCAGGGGTGGTGGCTCCGGCCGGTCCAGATCCACGGCCAGCCGCTCCAGGGCCTCATCCAGCTGGCGCTGCAGGCCGCCGCCCAGGGGGAGCCGCTGGCGCTCCAGCCCCCGGCCAGCGCCGGCCAGCGCCAGGGCCTGGGGCACGGGCGCCTGCTGGCGTTCGGCCAGCAGCCGGCCCCAGAGCATCAGCACCAGCCGGTGTTCCCGGGTGAGATGGCGGCCCTGCCGGCCCAGCACGGGCCGGTAGGCGTGCTCGCCCCACACACTCGGCCCCGCCACCCGCTCCAGCAGGGCCGGATGGGCCTGCAGGGCCAGCCCGCCGGGACCCGGACCATGCAGCCGCAGCCCCACCACCCCGGGCGCCGCAGCGGCGCAGGCCGCCTCTCCGCGCCCGGGCTTTTCGGGCAGCAGCGTCTGGAAGCTGGCCAGCTGAGCGCTGAGCGCCAGGGCACGGTGGGAGGTCCAGAGGCGCTGGGCCTGGTCGCCATGGCAGTCGAGCCAGGCCCGGCGCTTGCAGCGCAGCCAACTGCGCAGCAGCCGGTCGGTGATCACCTGCTCGGGCATGGCTGCAGGCTAGGCAGCCCATGGTCTGGGCCCGGGGCAGCGATCGTGGCCAGGGGCAGGGGATCTCGGGCAAGCTGTCGGTCAACGTGTCCCGCCGCCGGCGTCCATGGCCTCTGCCCCCCTGCCCCTGGAGGCCGCTCCGATCGCCTTCGGCACCGATGGCTGGCGGGGCATTCTCGGCGTGGACATCACCGTGGAGCGGCTGCTGCCGGTGGCTGCCGCCGCCGCCGCTGAGCTCGCCTATGCGGCACCGGCAGGCCTGAGCAGCCGCGAGGTGGTGATCGGCTACGACCGCCGCTTCCTGGCCCCGGAGCTGGCCGAGGCCATCTGCAGTGCCGTGCGCGGCGTGAACCTCCAGCCCGTCCTGGCCGACTCGGCGACCCCCACCCCGGCCTCCAGCTGGGCGGTGGTGGAGCGCGGCGCCCTGGGGGCCCTGGTGATCACCGCCAGCCACAACCCGCCCGAATGGCTGGGCCTGAAGATCAAGGGGCCCTTCGGCGGCTCGGTGGAGGGCGACTTCACCCAGCGGGTGGAAACGCGTCTGGCGGCCGGGGGCATCACGGTACCGATACCGGCCCCGCCGGGCGGCGAGCCCCGCTTTGACGCCCTCGGCGCCTACGTGGCCGGCCTGCAGGCCAGGGTGAACACCGCCGCCCTGGCCGCAGGGCTGCAGCGGCTGGGCCTGCGGGTGATCGTGGACCCGATGCACGGCTCCGCTGCCGGCGTGCTGCCGGCCCTGCTGGGGGAACAGGCCGTGGCCTGCGGCGCCATCCAGGAGATCCGATCGAACCGCGATCCGTTGTTCGGCGGCCATCCGCCCGAACCCCTGGCGCCCTATCTGGGCGAACTGATCGCCGCGGTGCAGGCCAGCACGGCCGCCGGATCTCCGGCGATGGGCATCGTGTTCGATGGCGACGGCGACCGGATCGCCGCCATCGACGAGCGCGGCCGCTTCTGCAGCACCCAGCTGCTGATGCCCCTGTTCATCGACCACCTGGCCCGGGCCCGCCAGCTCCCCGGCTCGGTGGTGAAAACCGTGAGCGGCTCCGATCTGATGCGGCAGGTGGCCGAAGCGCTGGGCCGCACCGTGCTGGAGAAGCCGGTGGGCTTCAAGTACATCGCCGCAGAGATGCTGGCCTCCGAGGTGCTGGTGGGCGGCGAGGAATCGGGCGGGGTGGGCTTCGGCATGCACCTGCCCGAGCGCGACGCCCCGTTTGCCGCCCTGTTGCTGATCGAGGCCCTGGTGGAGGGGGGCGTGCCCCTGGGCGAGCGGCTCGATGCCCTGCAGCAGGCCCACGGCGGCGCCGCCAGCTACGACCGCCTCGACCTGCGTCTGGCGGACATGGCCGCCCGCCTACAGCTGGAAACCCGCCTGGCCGAGGCGCCGCCGGAGGCTGTGGCGGGCAGCCCCGTTCAGGAGGTGATCAGCACCGACGGCGTGAAGCTGCGCCTGGGCCCCAGCCACTGGCTGATGCTGCGCTTCTCGGGTACCGAGCCGCTGCTGCGGCTCTACTGCGAAGCGCCCACGGCCGACCGGGTGGCCGAGGTGCTGGCCTGGGCCCGCGGCTACGCCCTGGAGGGCTGATCGCCATGGCCACCAGCTCCGCTGCAGCCAGCGCCCCTGCCAGCGGCCGGCCGGCCCTGGTGATCGCCAGCGGCAACGCCGGCAAGGTGCGCGAATTCGGCCACCTGCTGGCCGAGCTGGAGCTGCAGATCCGCCCCCAGCCCGAGGGCCTGGAGGTGAAGGAAACGGGCGACACCTTCGCCGAGAACGCCCGGCTCAAGGCCTCGGCCGTGGCCCGCGCCAGCGGCTGCTGGGCCCTTGCCGACGACTCCGGCCTGAGCGTGAGCGCCCTGGGCGGCGCCCCTGGCGTGCATTCCGCCCGCTATGCCCCCAGCGACCCGGAGCGCATCGCCCGGCTGCTGCGGGAGCTGGACGGCGCCGGCGACCGCTCGGCCCGGTTCACGGCCGCCCTGGCCGTGGCCGATCCCAGTGGCACCATCCGCCTGGAGGTGGAGGGCGTCTGCCCGGGCGTGATCCTCAGGGACGCGCGCGGCACGGGAGGCTTCGGCTACGACCCGGTGTTCTTCGTGCCCGAGGCCGGCCTCACCTACGCCGAGATGGACAAGGGGCTCAAGGGCCGCATCGGCCACAGGGGCCAGGCCTTTGCTCTGCTGGCACCGCAGCTGCGGGCGCTGCTGGGCAGCTGAGCAGCAGGGGCGCGACTCAGGAGCTTGCCGGCACCCAGCTGCCGTGCAGGCCGTGGGGGATGGCCAGGGGCAGCTCCAGCACCGCCTGCTCGCCCATGTCGGCGGCGTTGAGGATCACCAGGTCGCTGGCGCAGCGGGCACCGTTCCACACCAGGCACAGCAGCCAGCCGTCGTCCTCGGCGGCGGCATCGGCGCCGGGCCGGGGCACGAACACGGGCTCGCTCACAAAGCCCCGGGGGGCGGCGCTCCACACCCGCCGCTCGCCGCTCACCAGATCCAGCTTCTCGATCGCCTGCAGGGGGTCGTTGCCCCGCTCCCGCTCGGCCACCGCCATCCAGGCGAAGCGGGGCTCGAGGCCCTGGCGGGCGGGGTGCACCGTGGCGAACTCGCAGCAGCGCTGCTCCAGCCACTGGTGCTGCACCGCAGCAGCCGGATCGGCAGCGGCCCGCTCGAGATCGATGCGGCAGCGCAGCAGCTGGCCCTCGGGAATGCTCTCGAAGTCCACGCTGCGGAAGTCGGTGTCCGGCCCGATCGAGGGAAAATCGGCGTAGTAGAGGGAGTCCACCACCAGCTCGCCGCTGGCGGCGTCCTCAAAGGCATTGAGGTGGTGGAACACGAAGCCTTCCGGCGCCGGTACCCGCAGGGGCTGGGGGTGACGCTCGGCGGCGGCGGTGCCGGGCCGGGGGATCAGCCAGAACTGGCCCGCCTCACCGGGCTTGGAGGCCAGGCACTGGGCGGCGCCCTTCTGGCCGAACACGTAGGGCAGGGGGTTGAAGGCGATGGCGTTCTGCAGGAACACCGCCCAGTTGGGGGTGATGGCGAAGTCGTGCAGGAAGGCGAAGCCGCGGAAGCTGTCGCGGCGCTCGGCCAGCAGCTGGCCGGCGCGAATGCCCCTGGCGGGATCGTCGGCAACGGCGAACTCCATCAGGCGCACGCTGCTGGTGGGGCCGGCCTTGACCCCGAAGGTCACCATCCGCCGCTCGCCGTGGTGGCCGGGATCGAAGCGGGGGTGGGCGGCGAAGGCCTCGCCGGGCTTGAGCACACCATCGAGGAGGGTGATGCCCCGGGTCTCCAGGGTGTCGGGATCGAGGGCGTGGGGTTCGGCCGCCTCCCACAGGGCCAGGAGCTGGTCACCCAGGCGCACCACATGGGTGTTGGCGATGTTCTTGAGGCGCAGATCGAAGGCGTTGGCCAGGGCCCCGCCGGGTTTCTGGGTGCCGAAGACGCCCCGGTACACAAACTTGCCGGCCTCCTCCTCCGCCTGCCAGCCCGCGGTGCGCACGAAGCGGTTGCTGAGCTGAGCCTGGCCGCCCTCGAAGTGCAGGGCGGTGATCATCCCATCACCGTCGAAGGGGTGGTGCACCCAGCGACCGCCCCGCTCCAGCCGGCCGGGGCCGTTGCGGTAGAGGCAACCGCTGAGTTCCGCCGGGATCATGCCCCGGGCGGCTTGCAGGGGCACGGCGCTGAGCTCGCTCACCACGTTGCGGAAGGCGCTGGCCCAGTCGGCCCGGTCGTAGCTGGCGGAGGGACTGGGGGCGGCAGTGGTGGCGGCTGGGGTCATGCGGGGGCGATCGCGGCAGCGGTTGCAAATTGTGACGAAACTAGGCCGGCATATACGCCGCCGCGAGCCAGCAGTTCGCTGTGCCGGCCGCTCTCCACCACCTGGCCGCCGGCGATCACGCAGATGCGGTCGGCGTTCACCACCGTGGACAGCCGGTGGGCCACCACCAGCGTGGTGCGGTTGGCCATCAGGCGGTCAAGGGCCTCCTGCACCACCTGCTCGGAGGCCGAATCCAGGGCCGAGGTGGCCTCATCAAGCAACAGGATCGGGGCGTTCTTGATCAGGGCCCGGGCGATGGCGATGCGCTGGCGCTGCCCCCCGGAGAGCATGGCGCCGTTCTCGCCGATCAGGGTGTCGTAGCCCTCGCTCAGCTGCTCGATGAAGCCATGGGCGTTGGCGGCCCGGGCCGCCGCCACGATCTCCTGCCGGCTGGCCCCCCGGCCGCCGCCCTGGCCCAGTCCCTGGCCATCGGCATGGCCGTAGGCGATGTTGTTGGCCACGGTGTCGTTGAACAGAAAGGTGTTCTGATCCACCAGCGAGATCTGGGCGCGCAGATCGGCGAGGGAGACCTCGCGCAGGTCGATGCCGTCGATGCTGATCCGCCCGGCGCTGGGGTCGTAGAAGCGGCAGAACAGATCGATGATCGTGCTCTTGCCGCCGCCACTCGGCCCCACGAGCGCCACGGTGCTGCCGTGGGGGATGTCCAGGTTGAGATTGCGGATCACCGGCTCCTGGTCGTAGGCGAAGCCCACGGCCTCGGCGCGCAGGGCCTGGTGAAACCGACCCAGGGGGCGGGGCTGGGGAGGATCAATGGGATCGGGCTTGGTGTCGAGAATCGCGAACACGTCCTGGGACGCCGCCACCCCCTGCTGGAGCACGGCGTTGGCCTTGGCCAGACCCTTGAACGGCGCGTAGCAGAGGTAGATGGAGGTGAGAAAGGCGAAGAAGCTGCCGGTGGTGCGGGTACCGGCGATCACGGCCTCCCCGCCATAGAGCAGCACGGCGCTGAAGCCGGCCGCGCCGACCAGCTCCATCAGGGGCTGGTTGGCGAGCTTGGCCCGGGTGGTGCGCAGGGCCGAGCGCAGCACCGAACGGTTCTCCGCCTCAAAGCGCTCCAGTTCGTAGGCCTCCATGCCGAACACCTTCACCACCCGCGACCCCACCACCGCCTCCTGCAGGGTGGCGGCCAGGCGGGCGAGGCTCGACTGGCCACGGCTGGAGTGGCGCCGCACCTTGCGCGAGGAGCGCAGCACCGGCCAGACGCCGAGGGGGAAGAGGATGAAGGCCACCAGCGACAGCAGCCAGTCCTGGTAGAAGGCCACCAGCACCAGCACCAGCAGGGTGAGGCTGTCCTTGGCCAGGGAGGTGAGGCCATCGACGATGCCCGTCTTCACCAGGGTCACGTCGCTGAGCAGGCGGGAGATCAGGCCGCTGGAACTGCTGCGGTCGATGTAGGCCTGGGGCAGCACCATCACCCGCTCGGCGAGTTCGCCGCGCAGGTCGGCGGTGATCCCCTGGCCCACGGTTTCGGTGAGGTAGGAGCCGAGGTACTGGCACAGGGCCCGCAGCCCGATCACCACCAGGATCACCACCGGCGCGGCGTAGAGCCGGGTGCGGTCACCGCTGGGGAGCACCTGATCGAACAGGTAGCGAATCACCAGAGGCACCACACCGGTGGAGGCCCCGTAGCCGAGGTTGAACAGGAAGGCCAGCAGGAAGGTGGGCCACAGGTAGGGCCGGCCGTAGGCCAGCAGGCGGCGGTAGGTGGAGCCCGCGGCGGTGGCGTCCCGGATGGCCGGCGTCGGGGTGCGGCTCATGGCAGCAGCTCCAGCAGGGCGTCGGCGGCGCGGACGGACGCCCCCGCTGGACCCATGCGCCCGCGCAGGTCGGCGATGGCCGCCTCCACCCGGGGGCGATCGGCCAGCAGCGCCTGCAGGGCGGCCACCAGCTCGGCGGGGTTGACACGCTCCTGCACCAGCTCCGGGAAGACCAGACGGCCCAGGATCACATTGGGCAGGCCCAGCACCCGGTGGCGGGTGACCAGCCGCGCCAGCAGGTAGGTGAGCCAGTTGAAGCGGTAGACGATCACGTGCGGGCAGCCCAGCAGTGCCGCCTGCAGGGTGGCGGTGCCCGAGCTCACCAGCGCGGCATCGGCGGCATGCAGCAGGTTCACCGTGTCGTCGGCGATGCAGGGGATCGGCAACGGCCCGCCGGCCACCCGCTCCAGCACGGTGGGATCGATGGTGGAGGCCCGCAGCAGCAGCACCTGCCAGCCCTCAGCGCGCAGGCGCTCGGCGGCGGCCAGCAGGGGGGGCAGCAGCAGCTGGATCTCGCTGCGCCGGCTGCCGGGCATCAGCGCCAGCAGGGGCCGGTGGGGATCGAGGCCATGGCGCCGGCGGGTCTGGGCCGGCCCGGCGCTGACCTGGATCTCATCGAGCAGGGGGTGGCCCACATAGCGGGCGACGTCGTGGCCGTAGGCGTTGAAAAGACCCTCCTCGAAGGGGAAGATCACGGCCAGGCGATCGACGCAGCCGGCCATGCGCCGGGCCCGCCCCCGCCCCCAGGCCCACACCTGGGGGGCGATGTAGAAGAACACCGGAATGCCGCGGCGGCGGGCCTCGCGGGCCACCAGCTGGTTGAACCCCGGGTAGTCGATCAGCACCACCGCGTCCGGGCGGCGCTGATCCATCTGGCGCTTGAGCAGACGCATCACCCGGTGGTGGCGGCGGAGGCTGCCGAGGATCTCCACCACACCGGCCGCCGAGAGGCTGCTCACATCGGCCAGGATCTCCATGCCGGCGGCCCGCAGGCGGGCCCCGCCCACGCCGCTCACCCGCAGGTCGGGAGCGCGGCGCCGCAGCGCCTGCAGCAGGGCACCGCCGTGCAGATCCCCAGAGGCCTCGCCCGCCACCAGCAGCAGCTCCCGCCCATCAGCCACGGCGACCCCAGCCTCGCCGGAGCAGAACCGCCTGCACCCCATCGGCGAGACGGGCCACCGCGGCGGGATCCAGGCGCAGGCCCACCGGCACCACGGCAGCCCGCTCGTGGGGGGCGAGCACGGCGGTGAGCCGCTGCCAGTCCTTGCCGGTGGTCACCAGGGTGGCGTTGTGCTGGGCCCGGGCCAGGATCAACAACCGCTCCACGTCGGTACGAGCATAGGGATGGTGGTCGGGGAAGGCCTCACAGGCCACCAGCCGGCAGCCTTCCTGGCGCAGGGCGGCGAAGAACTTCTCCGGCAGGCCGATGCCGCAGAAGGCCAGCAGGGGGCGCTGACGCAGACCGGGGGGGAGCTCCAGGCGGGCGGCCACCGCAAACCAGGGCCGGCCTTCGGGCCACGGCAACCGCGCCGGGAGGGCAGCGGCAGCCGCAGCCGGTTCGGCGGCGGCGGAGCTCACACCGGTGAGCACCAGCAGGTCGGCCCGGGCCAGGGCAGCGGGCCGCTCGCGCAGGGGGCCGGCGGGAAACAGCAGGCCATTGCCCAGTCGCCGCTCGCCATCGAGCACGCTGATGTCGCAGTCGCGGGTCAGGGGCCAGTGCTGCAGTCCGTCATCGAGCAGCAGCAGGTCGGCACCGGCCTCCAGGGCCCGGCGGGCGGAGGCCACCCGGTCGGAGCCGATCCACACCGGCAGCCCTGGCAGCCCGCGCACCAGCTCGAGGGCCTCATCCCCCACAAGGGCGGCGGCCATCCGGGGCTCCACCCGCAGCGGCTCCCGCCGGCCGCTGCCGTAGCCGCGGCTCAGCACCGCCGGGTGCCAGCCCCGCCTGGCCAGCTCGCGGGCCAGGGCGATCACCAGCGGCGTCTTGCCGGTGCCGCCGAGGGTGAGGTTGCCCACGGACACCACCGGCAGCGGCGGCTGCCAGGGCCGGATCCGGGCCCGATGGATCCCCGCCGCCAGCCCGTAGAGCCAGCCCAGGGGACGCAGCAGCCAGGCCAGGGGGCCGGGCCGGGGCTCATACCAGAAGCGCGGGGTGGCCAGCAGCATCAGGGCGGCAGTCGTTCCAGAACCGCGGCGGCGATCCGGGCCGAGGGACCCTGCAGGGGCGGCAGAGCTGGGGGCTGGGGCGGCTGCCGCAGCCAGGTGATCACCGCCTCCCAGGCGGCGGCGGCATCGCCGCAGCGCCAGAGCCAGCCGCAGCGCTCCAGCTGGGCGGTGAGCTCAGCGAAGTTGGCCATGTCCGGGCCACACACCACCGGCCGGCCGCCGCGCACCGGCTCAAGGGGGTTGTGACCGCCGAGCTCGCGGCCGCCGGCTCGCCAGCTGCCGCCCATCAGCACCAGATCGGCGGCGGCGATCCACGTGCCCATCTGACCAAGCCCGTCCACCACCACCACGGTGGGCGCGGGATCGGACGGCGGATCGGGCGGCCGCGGATCGGGGCCGGGCGGCCCCAGCCGGCTGGACAGCTGGGCTTCCAGGCCAGCGGCCCGCACCTGCTCGAGCAGCTGCAGCGCCCGCTCGGGGTGGCGCGGCGCCAGCAGCAGTGCCGGCCGCCGGGGGGCGAGCTGGCGGCAGATCTGCGGCCAGGCGGCGAGCAGCAACGCCTCCTCGCCGGGGTGGCTGCTGGCGAACAGCAGCACCGGCCGTTGCGGCCAGAGCCCCTGCAGGCGCTCCAGGCTGGGGCGGTGGACCGGTAGCGGCGGCCCATCCCACTTGGTGGAGCCCAGGGCCAGCGCCGCAGGCGCCCCCAGGGAGCGCAGCCGCGCGGCGTCGGCCGCCGACTGGGCAAAGCAGGCCTGACAGCGCCCATACAGCCAGCGGCTGTAGCAGGGCAGGCGGCGGTGGCGCCGATGGGAGCGGGCGCTGACGCGGGCGTTGATCAACAGCAGGCCCGGCATGGCGTGCACCAGCTCCGGCCACAGCTCCGCCTCCGCCAGCAGACCCAGATCGGGACGCCAGTGACGGCGGAACAGGGCCATGGCCAACCAGTGGTCGATCGGCACGTACTGGTGGAGCACCCCCGCCGGCAGCAGGCGGGGGGCCAGCCGGGCGGCGGTGCGGGTGACGCTGGTGACCAGCACCGCCGGCGTCGGCCGCCGGGCGGCGGCGCTGGCGGCCTCAAGGGCCGTGAGCAGCGGCACCAGGCTGGTGAGTTCGCCAACGCTGGCGGCATGGATCCACACCAGCGAGCCCGGAGGCCGGAGCCGGCTGGCCAGCCCCAGCCGCTCCGCCAGTCGCCCCGGTTCCTCGCGGCCGCGCCAGCTGCGCAGCAGCAGCAACAGCAGCCACACCGGGGTGAGCAGCAGCGCCAGCAGGCGGTAGCTGAGCAGCGGCAGCTGCCGCCGGCACGCCATCAGCGGCGGTTGGGGCCGCCGGCCAGGGCCAGCGCCGCGGCGGTGCTGGTGGCCTCGAGCGCTTCGGCAAGGGCCGTGGCCTCGGCCGCTGCGGCTGAGCCGTCTAAGGAGGCCTGACCAGGCGGCACGTAGAGGGGCGCACCCAGGGCCAGCACCGCGCGGCCGAAGGGCAGGGGCAGCACGGAGCGGTCCCAGGAGCGCAGCCGCCTCAGACGGTTGAGCGCCAGGCCCACGGGCACCACCGCGCAACCGGACTGCCGGGCCAGGTGCAGCACACCGGCCTTGACCTGCCGGGCCGGCCCGCGGGGGCCATCCGGGGTGATGCACACCGACTGGCCACTGCGCAGCCGGCGCAGCAACTGCCGGTAGGCCCCCACCCCGCCGCGGGTGGACGAGCCCTCCACCAGCTCCACACCGCGCAGGCGGGCGGCCACGCCCACGATGCGGGCGTCGCGATGGCTGCTGAGCAGCACCGCCACGGGCCGGCGGGCATGCAGACGCAACAGCGGCATGAAAAACACGTGGCAGTGCCAGAGGGCATAGATCACAGGCGCCCTCCGGTTCAGCACCAGGTCTTCGGCCTGGGGGTTCGCCCGCACCATGATGCTGCTGGTGGCCAGCACCAATTGGCCGTAGCCATTGAGCAGGACACCGGCCAGCCAGGCCAGAAGCGGATTGTGGAGCAGGTTGCGTTTCTTCACCGCGGCAGGCTGCCGCTGCCGTCAGGCGGAACCGACGCCGGCATAGGAGCCGTAGAAGAACAGACCCACCACAAAGATCACAGCCATGCCGCCGGCAGTGGCCACAAGCCAGAGGGGCAGCACGCCCTCGGTCCAACGGGACTTCCAGGCCACCGCGGGACGGCCATCGGGCAGGCGATCGGGAATACGACCGTCAGGCAGGGCAGATTTCTTGCCGCTCATCGGATGGACTCCAGGGTCAGTTGAAGAAGTAACTGGTGAACAGCACGCCGGTGACGAACACCAGCAACAGGCCCAGATAGAGGCTGGTGCGATTCAGTTCAACCGGCAGGTTGTTGGGGTTGGGATTGCGTTGCAGGCCCATAGGTTCGACTGGAGGTCAGCGGTGGTGGATTAACGGCGCACGAATTGCATCGCGGCCAGGGCACCCAGGAAGAACACCGTGGGAATGCCGAGGGCATGAACCGAGGCCCAGCGCACCGTGAAGATCGGATAGTTGCGCGGGGTGGTGGAAGCGGGAGATTGGGTCATGGGTTATTGCAGGCGCAGGTCAAGCTGGCTGCGGCCTTCATAGCGCTCGCTCACCACGGGGGCCTTGCTTTCCTGAGCCTGGAAATAGGCGTCGGGTCGGGGTGTACCGAAGGCGTCGTAGGCCAGACCGGTGGAGACGAACAGGAATCCAGCGAGGAAGATCGCAGGCAGGGTCACCGCGTGGATCACCCAGTAGCGAATGCTGGTGATGATTTCGAAGAACGGGCGTTCTCCTGTGGAGCCGGCAGCCATGGCAACAAGCGTTCAGCTCTGTGATCCTAGGGGCAGGCCCTGAGGGCCCGGGAGCCGGGCCCGGCCATGGTTACAGAAGTTGGCGGGAGCGGACGTGGCGGGGAGCAGCGGCTCAGCCCACCCAGCGCAGCAGCGAGCCGCGCTCGCCGAGCACGAAGCCCTTGCCGTCGGCCGTGAACACGATGCGGGTGAAGTTGGAGGGCTGCTGGGCCCCCACCGGATCGCGGCGCCAGTGGCTGCCGCCGTCATCACTGGCCAGCAGCGTGCCGCTGCCGCCACCCGCCCAGATCGTGCCGCTGGGATCCCAGGCCATGTCGAGGTAGCCGTAGCCGTTGGTGATCGGGATGATCGGCTTGTCCCACTGCTCGGGATCGTCCACCTCGGGCGCGAAGCGCAGCTGGGCGCCGCGGGCCAGCATCCACAGGGGACCATCGGGCTGGAAGCCCATCGACTGCAGGCGCTGGCTGCTGACGCGCTGGTGCACCTGCCAGGTGGGCTGGCCGGGGTTCCAGGTGGAGAAGAAGTTGCCGAGACTGCTCACGCTCACGTAGCGGCCGTCCGGGCTGCGGCGCAGTTCCCGCACGGCCCCGGCCGCGTCCTCCACCCGGGCCTGCCAGCTGTTGCCACCGTCGGCGGTGTCGTAGACGGCTCCCACCGTGGTGGCCAGCTCGGCCCTGCCTTTGCCAAGGGCCGTGATCAGGTAGGGCTCACCGGGCAGCTTGGTGTCGAGGAAGAGGCGGCTCCAGGTGCTGCCGGCGTCGGTGCTGTGCAACAGCAGGCCGGGCTGGCCGGCGATCCAGCCGTCAGGACCGTCGAAATCGATGCTGATCAGGCGGAAGTTCTCCTCCTCGGGCAGGTCGAGGGCACGCTTCTCCCAGCTGGCGCCGCCGTCGTTGGTTTCCAGGATCAGACGGTTGCTGCCCACCAGAAAGCCATGGTTGGCGTCGGAAAAGGCCACCGACAGGGGATTGGCGCTGGTGTCCAGGGGCACGGGCTGCCAGGGGCTGGTGGCGGCCACCGGCAGGCCGGTGGTGACGCAGCCGCTGAGGCCGAAGCCGAGGCCGATCACCAGCACCAGGCTGAACAGCGGCGAGAGCAGCCGGCGCAGGGGACCGGGGAGCAAGGGCGTCATCAGCGCAGGGAGTAGAGGGACAGGAAGAAGGCGAAGGCCAGGGCGAAGGCACCGAAGATCAGGACGTTCTTCTGCCCCGGGGTGAGCCGGTTCACCCCCAGCCCGTAGTTGAGGTTCTCCTCGAAGCCACTGGGCTTGCTGCGGGGACCGATGTCCTGGAAGGCTCCCATGCGGCTGCGGCACACCGGACAGCGGAAACTGGCCGGGTCGAGCTCCGGAAACGGGGTGCCCGGCGGGATCCCCACTTTCTTCACGCCCTCGGCCGGGTCGTACACATAGCCGCAGCTGCGGCACTCGAAGCGGTGGCTGGCGGGGTCGTCCTCCGGTTCGCCGCTTTCGGGGGGCGCTTCGGCTTCGTCGCCCTCGCGGGCGGTGGGCGGACCGTCAGACGGCCCGGGCTGAGTCGCCTGCAACTCGGGGGTCTGGCCAGGATCGGCGGCACTGTCGGAGGTGGTGCTGCCGGAAGCTGCGCTGTCGGAGGCTGCGCTGTCAGAGGCTGCGCTGTCGGAGGTGGTCTCGTCGGTCACCGGGATCAGGCGCGGCTGCCGGACTCTAGTAACAGCCACAGATGCCAGACTGCGCCCCAACCAGTGCCTGCCCGATGTTCGTGCTCTCCGGCTACGACGCTTTTCTGGGCTTTCTGCTGATTTCGGCGGCCGTGCCCGTGCTGGCGATCGTGGCCAACAAGCTGCTGGCGCCGCGCAGCCGGGCCGGTGAGCGCCAGCTCACCTACGAATCGGGCATGGAGCCGATCGGCGGGGCCTGGATCCAGTTCAACATCCGCTACTACATGTTTGCGCTGGTCTTCGTGATCTTCGACGTGGAGACCGTGTTCCTCTACCCCTGGGCGGTGGCCTTCCACCGTCTCGGGCTGCTGGCGTTCATCGAGGCCCTGGTGTTCATCGCCATCCTGGTGGTGGCCCTGGCCTACGCCTGGCGCAAGGGCGCGCTGGAATGGAGCTGATTCCGGCTTGAGCAGGGCGGCCATCGCCGATCCCGGCCCGTCGGCCCCAACCCAGCCCCGAGCACTGCCCCAGCAACGCCCCCAGCACCGTCAGAACCCATGACACCCCCCACTCCACCGGCCTCCACCACCGCGGGCAGCCCCGGGCTGGCAGAGATGCCGTCGATCCAGGCGCTCAAGGACGTGCGTGCGGCCAGCTGCGGGCCGGTGGGTTCGCCCACGGTGACCTCGGATCTCTCCGAGAACGTGATCCTGACCACCCTCGATGACATCCACAACTGGGCGCGGCTGAGCAGCCTCTGGCCCCTGCTCTACGGCACCGCCTGCTGCTTCATCGAGTTCGCCGCCCTGCTCGGTTCGCGCTTCGACTTCGACCGCTTCGGCCTGGTGCCCCGCTCCAGTCCCCGCCAGGCTGACCTGATCATCGTGGCGGGCACGGTGACCATGAAGATGGCGCCGGCCCTGGTTCGCCTCTACGAGCAGATGCCCGAACCCAAGTACGTGATCGCCATGGGGGCCTGCACGATCACCGGCGGCATGTTCAGCGCCGACTCCACCACCGCGGTGCGGGGGGTGGACAAGCTCATCCCCGTGGATCTGTACCTGCCCGGCTGCCCGCCGCGGCCGGAGGCGATCTTCGATGCCGTGATCAAGCTGCGCAAGAAGGTGGGGAATGAGTCGCTGGCCGAGCGCGGCAACCTGCTGCCCACCCACCGCTACTGCACGGTGCCGCACCAGCTGGTGCCCACCGAGCCGATCGTCAACGGCCGCTACCTGCGCGCCGAGACCCAGCAGGCCGCCCTGGCCGCCGCCGCCGGCCTGCCCCTGGGCGCCCTCGAAGCTGAGCGCGACGCTGCGCTGAACACGGGCAGCTCCCCCGCTGACGCCAACCTCCCGTCCTGATCCGATGCCTGAAGACACCGCCCCCGTGCCGGCCGGCTCCAAGCCCGCCACCCAGGATTCTCCAGCCGCCGGCTCGGTGAGCCGCTGGCTGACCAGCCAGGGCTTCGAGCACCAGGTGCTGCCGGCCGACCATCTCGGCGTGGAGGTGATCGGCGTGGAACCGGCCTTTCTGCCCCTGCTGGCCACCGCCCTCAAGGCCGACGGTTTCGACTACCTGCAGTGCCAGGGCGGCTACGACGAGGGGCCCGGCGGCCGGCTGGTGAGCTTTTACCACCTGGTGAAACTCGGTTCCCTGGCCGATCAGAGCGAGGCCGCCCAGCATCTGCCCGCAGAGGTGAAGCCCCAGGAGGTGCGCCTGAAGGTGTTTCTCGAGCGCGACGGCGACCTCACCATCCCCACCCTCTACGGCCTGTTCCGGGGGGCCGACTGGCAGGAGCGGGAAACCTTCGACATGTTCGGCATCCGCTTCGAGGGCCATCCCCATCCCAAGCGGCTGCTGATGCCCGAAGACTGGAAGGGCTGGCCCCTGCGCAAGGACTATGTGCAGCCCGACTTCTACGAAATGCAGGACGCTTACTGAACCATCCCGGCGCAATCACAGCGCTGTCAGAGCTGGCCCATCACCAGAGCCAGGCGCGTTCTGCTGTTGCGGTAGAAGCGCATCACCGCCGTGGCCAGGCTGCGGGGATCGTGGCGGAGGGCATCGCTGGAGCGGCCGCCATCCAGCGGCGCCTGCATCACCGCGTAGCCCTGGCGGCGCAGATGGGCGGCATTGCACTCCACCGGCTTGGCCCCCTTGCGCCGGTAGTGCTCCAGGAGTTCGGTGCTCGGCAGGGTCTCGTGAGCCAGCACCGCCGTGAACAGCCGCTCCTCCACGCCCAGGCTGGCCAGCTGGGCCTCGATGGCGCGCAGGTGACCCTCCACATCGAGACCGTCGGTCTCGCCGGGCTGGGTCATCAGATTGCAGACGTAGAGCCGCGGTGCCCTGCTGGCGGCGATGGCCTCCACCAGCTCCGGCACGAGCAGGTTGGGCAGCAGGGAGGTGTAGAGGCTGCCGGGCCCGAGCACGATCAGATCGGCGTTGGCGATGGCCTCGATCGCCCGTGGCAGGGCCGGTGGTCGCTCCGGCAGACAGCCCAGCCGGACGATCGGGCTGGGCGCCCGGCTGATGGCGGATTCACCCTCGATCCGGGCGCCGTTCTCGAGCTCGGCCCAGAGGCGCACATCGGCGGTGGTGGCCGGCACCACCTGGCCCTGCACCGCCAGCACCCGGCTGCTGGCGGTGATCGCGGCCTCCAGGCTGCCGGTGATGGCGGAAAGGGCTGTGAGGAAGAGGTTGCCGAAGCTGTGGCCCTCGAGGCCGGTGCCGGCGGTGAAGCGGTACTGGAACAGGCGGGTGAGGAGCGGTTCCTCCTGGGCGAGAGCAGCCAGACAGTTGCGGATGTCGCCAGGGGGCTGCACGCCCAGCTCACGGCGCAGCACCCCGCTGCTGCCGCCGTCGTCGGCCACGGTGACGATGGCGGTGAGGTTGGAGCTGTAGCGCTTGAGGCCGCTGAGCAGGGTGGACAGGCCGGTGCCGCCGCCGATGGCCACGATGCTGGGCCCGCGGTTGAGCCGTCCCTGGGCGGCCAGGGCATCCACCAGCAGGGTGTCCTTGTCGGGGGCCAGGGCCTTCTGGATCGTGCCGAAGCTGCGGCTCTGGCCCAGCCAGATCAGCACCAGCCCAACCGCCAGCACCAGGGGGCCGGTGAACTTACCGGGCAGCACCATGGTGATGCGCTGGAGCATCCACTGAATGCCGGCCAGGGTCCAGTAGATGGGCTGCAGATCGGCCCACACGGCGGCACCGAGCAGGGCGATCAGCAGGCCCATGCCGGAGGTGATCACCCAGCGTTTCACCACGAGGCCCGGCTGCAGCCAGCGCACCGCCCGCCGGGAGCGGCTCACCAGGTCCCGTTGGCGGCGATCGCCCCGGCCCAGCCAGCCCGGCCGGGATCGCGACCGGCGCAACCGTCGCGGAGGGGAAGGCGAGGCGGGTGGAAGCAAGGCGACCGGCGGACTGGGGGGCGGACTGGCGCCTGGGAACTGTAGGCAGGGCAGCCCGGCACCCCCAACAGGGCTGGCAGGATCAACGGGCCCCGGGTTGCAGCCCTGATCCAGCCCTCCGACACCCTCGCGGAACTCCGCGGCGTGACCATGCAGTGGGGCGAGAACCGCGTGCTGGACGCGGTGGACCTCAGCCTGCGGCGGGGGGAGCAGCTGGTGGTGGTGGGACCGTCGGGATCAGGCAAATCCACCATCCTGCGGCTGCTGGCCGGACTGCTGCTGCCCAGCCGCGGCAGCGTGGTGATCCACGGTGAGCCCCAGCGCTACCTGCGTCTCGATCAGCACAATCCCCCGGATGTGCGGCTGGTGTTCCAGAACCCCGCCCTGCTGGCCTCCCTGAGCGTGGAGCAGAACGTGGGCTTTCTGCTCTACCGGGTGGGCCACCTCGGCCAGGCGGAGATTCGCGAGCGGGTGGGCCAGGCCCTCGAGGCCGTGGGGCTGGGGGGCATTGAGGATCAGATGCCGGGTGAGCTCAGCGGCGGCATGCAGAAGCGGGTGAGCTTTGCCCGCGCCCTGATCCAGGACCCCAGCCAGCCCGGCGACCGGATGCCCCTGCTGCTGTTCGACGAACCCACCGCCGGACTCGACCCGGTGGCCTGCACACGCATCGAGGATCTGATCGTGCGCACCACGAGCCTGGCCGGTGCCAGCTCAGTGGTGGTGAGCCATGTGCACAGCACGATCGAGCGCACCGCCGACCGGGTGGTGCTGCTCTACGAGGGCCGCTTCCGCTGGCAGGGGGATCTGGAGAGCTACCGCAGCACCGACAACCCCTATGTGCGGCAGTTCCGCAGCGGTAGCCTGCTCGGACCCATCCAGCCGGCGGAGGCCTGAGCGATGCGCCGCTCCGTGCGTGAGGCGATCGTGGGGTTTTCCCTGCTGGCCGCCATCACCAGCGCCGTCGGCCTGACGCTGTGGCTGCGGGGACTGTCGCTGACACGCCAGCACTGGAGTGTGGAGGCCCGGTTCGAGCAGGCCGAGGGCCTGGCCGTGCGCTCACCGGTGGTGTTCCGTGGCGTGATGGTGGGGAGTGTGCGCTCGATGCAGATCACCTCGGACGCGGTGATCGCCCAGCTGGAGATCACCAACCCGTCGATCCGCCTGGCCCAGCCCACGGTGGCGCAGATCGGCCAGGTGTCACTGCTGGGGGGCGAAGCCCAGGTGGTGCTCGTGAGCGAGGGTGAGCCCCTGCCCGCCGACGCCCCCAGCCCCCGCTCGCGCGAGTGCGATCGCCAGCGCATGCTCTGCGACGGCGCCAGCATCACCGGCACTCAGGGCGCCAGCCTGGCCGCCGTCACCTCCCGACTGTTTGAGCTGCTCAACCAGGCCGAAGAGGAGCAGCTGTTCAGCAAGATGTCCGAGGTGGCCGCCAGCGTGCAGCAGACGGCACAGGAGGCCGACGCCTTCCTGCGGGAGGGCCGCGGCCTGATGCAGGAGGGCAGCGGCCTGGTGCGCGAGGGGCAGTCGGTCCTGGGCAGCCTGGAGGGGTCGGTGCAGGGGGTGAAACCCACGATCGCCAACATCAACGCCAGCTCAGAGCGGCTGCGCCAGCTGATGGAGCGGCTCGACGACCCGCGGCTGGTGGCCGACCTGCAGCAGACGGTGGCCAATGCCGAGCGCCTCACCGCCCAGTGGCGTGCGGTGGGGGGCGATGTGCAGGGGCTCACCACCGACCCCAAGTTCATGAACGGACTGCGCAGCGTGGCCGTGGGGCTCGGCCAGTTCTTCGAGGAGCTCTACCCCGCCCAGACCGGCGCCGCCAAGGAGAGGGCAGACCGGGAGGCTGCCCAGCAAGAGCAACAGTTCCAGCGGCTGGAGCAGCAACAGCCGAAGCCAGCCCAGCAGCAACAGCCGCAGCCGCCTCAGCAGCAGCAGTGGCTCTGGGACCCGAAGTGGGACCCGAAGACGCCACCCGCCGCGGCCCCCCGCTGAGTCAAACCCCGCTGATCGCCTCCATGGCGATGGCGGCGATGGCCTGATCGCTGGCCTTGGGCAACTGCACGTACTTGCCGCCGGCGGCCTCAGCGAGGTCTTTGCCCATGCCGCTGCCGATGAACTTGCGCTCGGTGTCGATCACCAGAAGCTTGAGCCCCAGGGCCCGGTAGCGGCTGGCCACCTGCTTCACCTCCTCCTTGAGGTCCACCGGCTCCTCGCCCTCCAGCTGGGGCTGGCCCAGGGAGCGGCTGAGCGGCACATTGCCGCGGCCGTCGGTGATCGCCACCACCACCACCTGGCCCAGATCGCCGGTGGCCAGGGCGTTGGCGCCCACGCGGGCGGCCTGGGAGAGGCCATGGGCCAGGGGGGAGCCGCCGCCGCAGGGCATCGATTCCAGGCGGCGGCGGGCGGCGGTGATCGAGCGGGTGGGGGGCAGCAGCACCTCGGCCTGCTCGCCGCGGAAGGGGATCAGGGCGACTTCGTCGCGGTTCTCGTAGGCCTCGGTGAGCAGGCGGATCACGGCCCCCTTGGCACTCTGCATGCGGTTCAGCGCCATCGAGCCGCTGGCATCCACCAGGAAGATCACCAGGGCACCGGCCTTGCGCTGCAGCTGCTTGGCGCGCAGGTCGCCGTCCTGCACCACCACCTTGCGGTGGGGTTCGCGCTCGCGGCGGGATTTCTGGTATGGGGCCGCCGCCCGCAGGGTGGCATCCACGGCGATGCGCTTCACCGGGCCGCGGGGCAGCATCGGCTTCACGTAGCGGCCGCGGGAATCGCTGAACACAACCGCCCGGCTGCCGCTGCCGCCGCTGCGGGCCTTGGCGGCGCCGAACAGCAGCAGGTCGGGGTCGATCGCCACCGCCTCCGGATCCAGCAGGAACTCCTCCGGCACCTGCGGCGGTGCCTGGTCTTCAGGGGTGTCGTCCTCCTGGTCGTCGGGCTCGTCTTGGTCGTCTTCAGGCTCGTCGGGCTCCTGCTCGTTCTCCGGCGGCTCGGGCTCGGGGGACTCCTCAGGTGGCTGCTCGCCCTGGGGCGGCGGTGGCGGCGGCTCGGTGGGCTGCTCGGGATCGGGGGGTGGTAGCTGCAGGGCCCGCGGGGCGATCACCAGGCGCACGGCCACCTGCAGGTCGTCGGCCTCCACGCGGTCGCGGCCGCTGAGGGCCGCATGGGCCCGGGCCACCCGCACCGCGTAGAGCTCGCTGCGGTGACCCTCCACGCCGCCGCGGATCGCCTCGTTCACCAGGTAGGCGATCTGCTCCGGGGCGATCTGCACATCCGGCAGCCACTGGCGCGCCAGCAGCAGCTGGGTGGCCAGGGCATCGCTGTCCTCCTGCCAGCGTGCACGGAAGCCCACGGCGGCCTCGGCGTGGTCGATGGCAGCGCGGCTGATCTCCACGCGCTGCTCCAGTTCCAGCACCTGGTTGGCGCTGAGGCAGATGGCGAAGCGGTCGAGCAGGTGGTCGCGCACCGCCCCCTCCTCGGGGTTGAAGGTGGCGATCAGCAGGCAGCGGCAGGGGTGGCTCAGGCTCAGCCCCTCGCGCTCGATGCGGTTTTCAGCCGAGCCCACCGCCGCCAGCAGCAGGTTGGTGATGCCGTCATCGAGCAGGTTGAGCTCATCGATGTAGAGCACCCCCCGGTGCGCCTCGGCCAGCAGTCCGGGCTGAAACACCGCCTGGCCGCTGGCCAGGGAGGCGGTGACATCCACCGACCCCAGCAGCCGGTCTTCGGTGATGCCCAGGGGAACCTGCACGAACGGCGCCGGGATCACCCGGGTGGGCAGCAGGGCGCTGGGGTCGGCGCCGTCGGGATCGGCCCCCAGGGCGATCAGGCGGGCGCAGGTGGCGTCATCCCACTCGTCGGGGCGCTGGGGATCGATGTTGAGGGCCGCCGGCGCCGCCTGGCCGGGGGCCATGGTGCCCAGATCGAGCACATCGATCGGCGGCAGCAGGGCATGCAGGCCCCGGGCCAGCACCGACTTGCCGGTGCCGCGGCCACCGGCGATCACCACCCCGCCCAGGCCGGGATCGACGGCGGCCAGCAGCAGGGCCAGCTTGAGGGTGCCGTGGCCCGTGATCGCCGCCAGGGGAAAGGCGCGAGCCGCGGCGCTGGCCGCACCGGAGCTGGCAGTGCCGCTTGCAACCATGGAACGGTCCAGCCCCTGCGTCGTGCGCGCCAGTCTCGCTGATCAGGCCCGGGCCCCCGCGGAGGGCGCCGCCGACCTGGCGATCGCCCTCGGGGCCAACCTGCCCAGCCCAGCGGGCCCACCGCTGGCCACGCTGCTGGCGGTGCGGCCGCTGCTGGCGCAGCTGCTGGCCGACTGGCAGGCGGCGTTCGCTGATCCGGGTGGCGGCGCCGCGGGCCAGCTGATCTGGTCGCCCCTGTTCCGCACGGCGCCGGTGGGCGGGCCGGTGGAGCAGCCGCCCTACCTCAATGCGGTGCTGCTGATGCGGGCTGCGGGCAGGCCCGGCTGCGCCGCCGCCGGGGCCCTGCTCGAGCGGCTGCACGAGCTGGAGCAGCGCTTCGGCCGGCAGCGGCGCCAGCGCTGGGGACCGCGCAGCCTCGATCTCGACCTGCTCTGGTGGGGCGCCCTGCGCTGCCGTGGAGGCGCGCTGGAGCTGCCGCACCCCCGCTGGCGGCAGCGGGCCTTTGTGCTGGCCCCCCTGGCGGCGATCGCGGCCGCACGGATGCCGCCGGAAGCCAGGCCAACCGCCGGAGCAGCCGCTGCAGAACCGCTGGCCGGGCTGCTGAACGAGTCGCTGAGCGGGGCCGACGATCCGCCACCGCTGCGGCTGGCGGGCCGGCCCGGCTGGCCTGAATAGGCTGCAGTGAGCGTCACGGACCGCACCCCGACCCCATGGCCAGCGCCGCCGATCGCGCCCACATGCGCCGGGCGATCGCCGAGATGCGCCGGGCCGGGGTGCTGGAGCGCAGCGGCGGCCCCTTCGGAGCTGTGGTGGTACGCGACGGCGTGGTGCTGGGAGCCGCCGGCAACAGCGTGCTGCGCGACCACGACCCCACCGCCCACGCCGAGGTGAACGCCATCCGCCAGGCCTGCCGGGCGACCGGCAGCCATGACCTCAGCGGCGCCGTGCTCTATGCCAGCGGCGAGTGCTGTCCGATGTGTTACGCGGCGGCCTACTGGGCCCGCATCAGCAAGGTGTATTTCGCCTCCCGCTGGAGCGATTACGCCGACCTGTTCGACGACGCCCGCATCCACGCCGACATGGCCCGACCGGGCGACCAGCGGCAGCTGGCTCCAGAAGCACTGCTGCGCGAGGAGGCCCTGGCGGTGTGGGCGGAATTCCGGCACCTGGAGGACGGCGCCCGCTACTGAACCCGCTCCTGACGCTCCGGCGGGGTCATGACGGCCGCACCACGCCAGCGGCCATGCTTGTGGCAACCGCCCCACCGCCATGGCGCCCCTGCCGCCCCCCGAGCCCGCGCGCCTCCTGGAGACCACCGCCAGCCTGGAGGCCCGCAAGATCCGCTTCGAGCTCAACCGGGTGCAGCTGCCGATGGGAGTGGAAGGCCACTTCGGCGTGATCCGCCACCCGGGGGCCTCCCTGGCGGTGCCGGTGCTGGGCGACGGCCGGGTGGTGATCCTGCGCCAGTACCGCTTCGCCGTCGCCACCCGCCTGCTGGAGTTCCCGGCCGGCACCCTCGATCCGGGCGAAACACCGCTGAGCACGATGCAGCGGGAGCTGCAGGAGGAGGCGGGCTACAGCGCCGAGCGCTGGGATCCCCTGGGGGCGATGCTGCCCTGCCCGGGCTATTCCGACGAGGTGATCCACCTGTTCCTGGCCCGGGAGCTCACAGCCCTGGAGCAGCCCCCCGCCGGCGACGACGACGAGGACCTGGACGTGCTGCTGATGGAGCCGGGCGAGCTCGATGCCGTCCTGGCCAGCGGCGATGAATACCTCGACGGCAAGAGCGTGACCGCCTGGCTGCGGGCCAAGCAGCTGCTCGGACTCTGAGGGAGTGATCTGATGGCAGCGGAGCGCTGGCTGTTCTGGCACCGCCGCGACCTGCGCCTGGCCGACAACCTGGGCCTGGCGGCGGCGGCCCGCGCCACCCCGGCCGTGACCGGGGTGTTTGTGCTCGATCCGGCGATCCTCCAGGCCCGGGCCCCGGGGGGGATCCCGGGAGATCTGCCGGCGGTGGCGCCGGCCCGGCTGTGGTTTCTGCAGGAGAGCCTCCAGGAGCTGGCCGAGGCCTGGCGGGCGGCCGGCAGCCGGCTGCTGGTGCTGCAAGGCGATCCCGAGCAGCTGCTGCCCCGCGCCGCCGCCGCCCTGGGCGCCGCGGTGGTGGCCTGGAACCGCGACGTGGAGCCCTTCGCTCGCGAGCGCGACCGGCGGGTGGCACGGGCGCTGCAGGCCGATGGGCGCAAGGTGCTGGCCGGCTGGGACCAGCTGCTGGTGGAGCCGGAGGCGCTCAGCACCGGCGCCGGCGATCCCTACCGGGTGTACGGGCCCTACTGGCGCAGCTGGCGCCGGCGGCTGGAGCAGCTGGAGGCCCTCGGTTCGGCCGCCTCGGGTGGACTGGATCCCCTGGCGGCCCCGAGCTCCCTGATCGACTGCGATCCTGCCCAGCTCGCCGGGCTGCCGGTGGAGACGCTGGAGCCAACCGCAGCCACGCCGAACTGGCTCCCCCATGACTTTGCCGGCAGCGACCTCTGCCCCTGCCGCCCGGGGGAAGCGGCGGCCCAACAGCAATTGGCGGCCTTCTGCACCGGCGGCCGCTCAGCCCCCCTGCTGGCCTACGACGAAGGACGCAACATCCCCGGCGAGGCGGGCACCTCGGCCCTGAGTGCGGCGCTCAAGTTCGGCACGCTCAGCCCGCGCCAGGCCTGGGCGGCGGCCCAGGACGCCCGCCACACCGTGGCCGCGCTGGGGGGAGCCCAGGAGGCCCTGGCCTCGATCCAGGTGTGGGAGCAGGAGCTGGCCTGGCGCGAGTTCTACCAGCAGGCCCTCTTCCACTTCCCCGAGCTGGCGGAGGGGCCCTACCGGCCCCAGTGGCGCGCCTTCCCCTGGGAGAACGACCCCAGCCGCTTTGCCGCCTGGCGCGAGGGGCTCACCGGCATGCCGATCATCGATGCCGCCATGCGCCAGCTGAATGCCAGCGGCTGGATGCACAACCGCTGCCGGATGGTGGTGGCCTCCTTCCTGGTGAAGGACCTGATCTGCGACTGGCGCTGGGGCGAGGCCGCCTTCATGGCCCTGCTGGTGGATGGCGACCTGGCCGCCAACAACGGCGGCTGGCAGTGGAGCGCCAGCAGCGGCATGGATCCCAAGCCTCTGCGCATCTTCAACCCCGCCACCCAGGCCAGCAAGTTCGACGCCGAGGCCCGCTACATCCGCCAGTGGCTGCCGGAACTGAAGCACGTGAGCAACCGGGATCTGCTCAGCGGCGAGATCGCGCCACTGGAGCGCCGCGGCTACCCGGCGCCGCTTGTGAACCACAAAACCCAGCAGGCCCGCTTCAAGGCCCTGTACACGGGCCTGCGGGGGTAGGGATCAGGCCGCCAGGGGCTGGGTGGCGGGCATCAGGCTGTGCAGGGCCTCGATCACCCGCTGCTGGCGAGGTTCGCTCAGCTCGGGAAAAATCGGCAGGCTGAGCACTTCATCGCAGAGACGCTCGGTGACCGGCAGGGAACCCGGTTTGTAGCCGAGGCCTTCGTAGGCGGGCTGGCGGTGAATCGGGATCGGGTAGTAGATGATCGTGCTCACCCCGGCCTCCTGCAGCTGCTGCTTGAGCCAGTCGCGGCAGTGCGGCTCTTCGGTGGGGGTGACCCGCAGCACGTACTGGTTCCAGCTGTGGCCCGCCGGGCCAGGGGCGGGCAGGCTGAGCCCCGGCAGGTCGGCCAGCTGGCGCCCATAGCGGTGGGCCAGCTGGCGGCGGGCCTCAAGCCAGCGCGGCAGATGGGGCAGTTTGACCGCCAGCACGGCGGCCTGGATGGCATCGAGGCGGCTGTTGTAGCCGAGGGCGGTGTGCAGGTAGCGGCGCGGCATGCCGTGCACCGCCAGCTCGCGCACGCGCTGGGCGATCTCAGGATCCCTGCAGGTGACGGCCCCGCCATCGCCGGCGGCGCCGAGGTTCTTGGTGGGGAAGAAACTGAAGCAGCCGGCATCGCCCCAGCTGCCCACGGGCCGGTCCGCCCAGGTGGCGCCGGTGGCCTGGGCGCAGTCTTCGATCACATGCAGGCCGTGGCGCTGGGCGATGGCGCACACCCGCTCCATGTCCACGGGCCGGCCGAACAGGTGCACCGGCAGCAGGGCACGGGTGGCCGGAGTGATCGCCGCCTCCAGCTGATCGAGGTCGATCAGGTAGCTGCTCTCCAGCACGTCCACGAACACCGGCGTGGCGCCCACGGCGCTGATCGCCTCGGCGGTGGCGAAGAAGCTGAAGGAGGAGGTGATCACCTCATCGCCGGGGCCGATGCCCAGGCCGCGCAGGGCCAGCACCAGGGCATCGGTGCCGCTGTTGCAGCCCACGGCATGGGCCACGCCGCAGGCGGCGGCGAAGTCACGCTCGAAGCCGGTGGTGACGGCTCCGCCGATGTACTGACCGCTGCGCAGCACCTCCAGCACGGCCTGATCAAGGGCGTCGCCGAGCTCCTGGATCTGCTCGCCCAGGCTGAAGGGAGGCACAGTCATGGCGGGAACCTTAGGCGGATCGGCCGGTGGCGGTCAGCGGGCCCATTCCGGTTCCTCACCTGGATGCCACTTGATGTTGCAGCCGATCGCCGGCTGTTGCTCGGCCGCCACCGGCTCAGCGGCCAGCACCGCCTGGATCGCGGCCCGGATGTCGCGACCGTCGAGGGGCTCGGCGTTGCCTGGACGGCTGGCATCGAACTGGCCGCGATACACCAGCCGCTGTTCGCCATCGGCCGCCGGGGCGAACAGGAAGGGATCGGGGGTGCAGGCGGCCCGGAAGGCCCGGGCCAGCTGCTGGCCTTCATCCAACAGATAGGGGAAGCGCCAGCCGTGGCGCTCGGCCTGGGCGCGCAGTCCCTCGGTGCCGTCCTGGGGATGGGTGGCCGTGCTGTTGCTGGAGATCGCCAGCAGGGCCAGGGCCGGATGCGGGGCTGGCGCGGCAGAGGTGGCGGGCGAAGGAGTGGCAAAGTCGGCCTGGAGGCTGCTGATCTCGGGCTCCACGTGCTTCACGAACGGGCAGTGGGCGCAGAGAAACAGCACCAGCAGGGGCTGCCGGCACAGGCTGTCGATCACCAGCGGCTCGCCGCTCACCTGGCGCACGCGGCCGGCGGCCAACTCGGCGCTGATCGCCGCGAACGGCAGGGCCGTGCCGAGGGGAAGCATGGTGGAGGGCGTCAGCGCCATGGGGCCGTTCCGCAAGCAATGCCAACCGCCAAAGTAGGAACCACGACCCTGGGCGCGGGGACGGTGAACATCCCAGCTGCGGCCCTGGCGGCGGCCCTGCTGGCCACCGGCTGCGTGCCCGCCCATCGCGCCCCCAGCTGGGCCATCTACCCGCTGCAGCGGCGCAGCGCCCACGACGGCCTGGCGGTGGTGAGTCAGCCCAATGGCTACGGGCTGCACATTTGGATCGGCACCGACACCAGCGAGAGCGGCATCTGCCAGCCGCGCTGGAACCCCGACCCGGCGCGGCTGTTCAACGGCAACGGCACGGCCCCGTTCAGCTCAGGACTGGCCAGCCGGGAGGAATTCTTCGAGGCCGTGGCCCGCGCCGACGTGCGCAGCGCCCTGCGCCGGGAGAGCGAAGCCCTCTGCCTCAGCCGCGAGCCGCGGCGGAGCTTCCGCTGGCTGGAGCCACCACGCAACGCCGGCGAGATCACGGCCACCCCCCTGCCGCTGCTGCAGGAGGAGGATCTGCTCAGCGACCCGGAGGCCGTGCAGAAGCAGGAGGATCAGCTGCTCAATCCCGGGCGCTCCGACTGAACCCCGCCCACACCAGCGGTTCGGCCCAGCGCCAGTAGCGCGAGAAGCGGCGCAGCTGGGCCGCCGGCAGCTCCAGATCCACGAACGGCTCCACCGGCAGCACCTGCAGCGGCAGATGGGCGGCGATCGCCGCGGCGGTGGCGGCGAAGCGGGGATCCACCGCGGCGCTGGTGACCACCCCGTCAGCGCCGTGCTCGGCCGCGCAGGCCACCACCGCGGCGGCCGCCTCGCCCTCGCGCACGTGCAGCGGCAACTCCGCCAGGCACTGGCGCAGAAAGCGCAGGCGCCCCGGGGCCAGGGGCCGCCCACCGGTGGTGGAGGTCCGGCCGGCCAGCAGCTCGGTGTCGAAGACGAACAGGGCTGGGGCGCCGGGGTGCGCCCGCAGGACGGGATTGGTGGGCCCCAGGGCCTCGCCGTGGATCCACAGCAGCGGCCGTCGCGGCTCAGGCAGCAGCGGGGCAGGCAGCGTCAGGGCGGGGTGCGCCCAACCGGTCTTGACCAGGGAGTCCGGGGACGCCGGCCCTGGATTGTCCGTGGCGGCGTCGCCCGACAGCGGGAACAGGCGCCCCTGCAGCTGCTCGTAACTCGCCTCAAAGGGGCAGTCGCGGCCGGCCCGGGGGCAGGTGCGGCAATAGCGCCCGCTGCTGTAACGCTCCAGGTTGGTGCGGTTGAAGAGGTAGGGCTTGCTGCTGAAGCTGCTGGCCACCCACTGCCAGCTGAGGTTGTTGCTGGCCGGGTCGCCGTCGAGCAGGTGCTGCAGGAACCAGGCGGCCCCGGCCTGCCAGCGCACCCGCCGCCAGTGCACCAGGTAGCTGGCCAGCCACATCCGGGCGTGGTTGTGCAGCCAGCCCGTGGCCATCAGTTCCCTGGCGAAGGCGTCGATGCACACCAGGCCGGTGCTGGCGGCGGCGACATCGGTGGGCAAGTCCGTGGCGTAGCTGGCGGCGGGATGGCCGGTCTTGAGGGGCTCGAGGTCGCTCCAGATGCCATCCCCCAGCAGCCGCCAGAGCCGCTGCCAGTAGTCGCGCCAGCCCAGCTCGTTGATCAGCTTGCCGGCGATGCTGCGCCCCTCGGCCTGACGGCCGGGTTCGCCGTAACCGTGCTCCCGCAGCCAGGCGAACACGGCCTCGCGCACCTCCGCCAGGGTGAGCACCCCGTGGCGGATGTACGGCGAGAGGCGGGTGATGGCGCCGTCGAGATGGTTGCGCGTGGTGCCGTAGGCCCGCGGATCGATCGCCGCCAGGCGCTGCTCAGCCGCCCGGCGGCCGCCGGGCCAGGGCGCAGGGGCAATAGTGGTCATGCCTGCAAGCTGGCATGGGCCACAGCCCTGAGGGCAGCGCCAGCCGCCGCCTTCCCTAGCCTGGTGCGATGCCCAGCCTTGATCCACATCAGGCCCTGCTGCGGCGCCAGTGGGCCGACGAGGCCCAGGCCCTGGAACACCGCCGGCAACAGCTGCTGTCCGGGGCCAAAGAGGCCGCCTCGGCGCTGAGGGCACAGTGGCCCGCCACGGAAGCCGTGTGGATGTTCGGCTCAGCCGCCGCCCAACACGCCTTGCGCCGCCAGTCAAGACCCTGTGGCGATCGATCTGGTGCGCCTCGAGGATCTCGATCCCCACTGGCAGGAGCGCATCCGCCAGCGGGCGCTGCCCATCACCTGAGCTCGCCATGGCCGCTCCCAGCCCCGAGCAGCTCGCAGACCTGTCCCTGGACCTGCATGTGGAGATCCACAAGCTCCAGCGGTTGATTGGCGGCATCCAGGAGCTGGACCCATTGGCAGAGGATCCACTGCGGGTGGATGCGGCGGCCCTGCGGCTGCAGAGCCTCTACACCGGTATCGAACGCTGCCTGCTGGAGCGCATGGGCCAGCCCACCGTCCGGCGGCCGGCCGTGCTCAGCCCCGCCACCATCGCCGACCTGCAGGAGCTGCTGCGCTTCCGCCATCTGGTGCGCCATCTCTACGCCTACGAACTGAAGCCCGAACCAGTCGAGCGTCTCCGGTGCCAGGCGCTGACCGTCTGGCCACGAGTGAAAGCCGATCTTGAGCACTTCCGACGCTGGCTGGCGACGGTGCCTGGGGATGGGGACGGGGAGACCAGCCCCTGAAGCGGGCGCTGCGGGAGAATCGCGCCACCACAGCGGGTGTTCCATGCTCCTCGATCTGCGCGGCAAGAAGGCCCTGGTCACCGGCATCGCCAACAACAAGTCGATCGCCTGGGGCATCGCCCAGCAGCTGCATGCCGCCGGCTGCGAGCTGGGGGTCACCTACCTGCCGGATGAGAAGGGGCGCTTCGAGGGCAAGGTGCGCGACCTCACCGCACCCCTGGCGCCGACGCTGTTCGAGCCCCTGAACGTGCAGGAGCCGGCCCAGATCGAGGCGGTGTTCGCCAAGGTGGCCGAGCAGTGGGGCTCGATCGACGTGCTGGTGCACTGCCTGGCCTTCGCCGGCAAGGAGGAGCTGATCGGCGACTACAGCGCCATCTCCCCCGAGGGCTTCGCCCGCGCCCTGGAGGTGAGCGCCTATTCCCTGGCGCCCCTGTGCCGCTATGCCAAGCCCCTGTTCAACCCGGGCGGCAGCGTGATCACGCTGACCTATCTGGGGGCCGAGCGGGCGATCCCCAACTACAACGTGATGGGCGTGGCCAAGGCAGCCCTGGAGGCCTCGGTGCGCTACCTGGCGGCTGAGCTGGGCCCCGAACAGCAGGTGCGCGTGAACGCTATCAGCGCCGGTCCGATCCGCACATTGGCGAGCAGCGCCATCGGCGGCATCCTCGACATGATCCACAACGTGGAGGGCAAGGCCCCCCTGCGCCGCACCGTGACCCAGGAGGAGGTGGGCGGCACCGCCGCCTTCCTGGCCAGCCCGCTGGCCTCCGGCATCACCGGCCAGGTGCTCTACGTGGATGCCGGCTACTGCATCACGGGGATGTGAGGGGGGTAGGCCGCTCAGGCCAGCGGGTTGATCACGCGCAGACCGGCGAAACGGCGGAAGTCAGCGTCGCTGCTGTGCACCACTCCGCCATGCTCCAGGGCCAGGGCCGCCAGGTGAGCGTCCATGGTGAGGTTGCCGGCGGCACCGGCCTGCCGCAGCAGGTCAGCGAGGATTCCCCAGTGGCGGGGGCCTGGCTCCAGCAGCAGCACGGATGGGTGGTCGAGCCAGGTCTGCACCACCTCCAAGGCCTGCTCGGCCGAGAGGGCGGCGGGAAACAGGCGGGAATTGGTGCAGAGACGCACCACAGCCAGGATCACCACCCAGCACAGGGCCAACGGCTGTTCCCCGGCCAGGCTTTGTTCCAGCCAGCGCCTGGCGGCGGCATGACCGGGCATGTCGGCGTGCAGGGCGTAGACCAGCAGGCTGGCGTCGGCAACGATCATCGGCCCTGGCGGAGCTTCGCCACGATCTCCCGGTCTTCCAGTTCGGCGGCCAGCGCCAGGGCCTTGTCGAGATTCACGGGCCAGCGGGGCTGCCCCATGGAAAACGTGGGGCACACGTAACGGGGCCGAGCCGTCTTCGAAGACGTCTCCAGGCCCGCCCGCAGGGTGTCGTTCACCACCTGCTTGAACGGCTTGCCGGTGTCGAGGGCCTTCTGGCGGAGCTGCCGCAGCAGGGCGTCGTCGATGGTGAGGGTGGTGCGCATGGCATCAAGATGCTTCAGCCATTGGCATCATGGCATCAACGCAGGGGCTTCGGCATGATCAAGGCCAGCGACCAGGCGCCGGCAGGCGTAGCCCCTCCATGCGCACAGGCGAGATCCACCGCGTCACCGGCGAGACCGATGTGCGCGTGCAGCTCAACCTCGACGGCACGGGCCGCTGCCAGGTGGGCACGGGCGTGCCCTTCCTCGATCACATGCTCCACCAGCTCGCCAGCCATGGCCTGCTGGATCTTGAGGTGCACGCCGAGGGCGACACCCACATCGACGATCACCACACCAACGAGGACGTGGGCATCGCCGTCGGCCAGGCCCTCGCCCAGGCCCTGGGCGACAGGCGCGGCATCCAGCGCTTCGGGCACTTCGTGGCGCCGCTGGATGAGGCCCTGGTGCAGGTGGCGCTCGACTGCTCCGGCCGCCCCCACCTCAGCTACGACCTCGCCATTCCGGCCCAGAAGATCGGCAGCTACGACACCGAGCTGGTGAAGGAGTTCTTCGTGGCGGTGGTGAACAACAGCGGCCTCACCCTGCACATCCGCCAGCTGGCGGGAGCCAACTCCCACCACATCGTGGAGGCCTGCTTCAAGGCCTTCGCCCGCGCCCTGCGGCTGGCCACCGAGATCGACCCGCGCCGGGCCGGTGCCGTGCCCAGCAGCAAGGGGGTGCTGGAGCGGGCCGGCGCCGTCTGAGCCTCAGGAGGGCTGGGGCCTCAGTGCAGGGCCGGCCGGGCCCAGAGGAAGAGGCCATGGCGCTCGGCGTCGGCCATGGTCTGCTCGGCGTCGAGGAGCAGGGCGCCGCGGGCTTCCCAGGCGATGCCCGCCAGGCCGGCGGCCGCCGCCTTGGCCACTGTCACCGGACCAATGGCAGGCAGGTCCATCCGCCGATCCTGGTGGGTCTTGGGGGCCTTGTAGAGCACCCCGGAGCGGGTGCCCTCCGGCAGCGGTTCGCGGGTGCTGGCCACCCACTCGAGCATGGCGTCGGTGCCGGGCAGCGACTCGGTGGCCAGGCAGAGCCCGGCGGCCACCACCGCCCCCTGGCCCACATCCACCGCTGAGATCGCCTCCACGATGTCGGCGGCGCGCTGCACATCGGCGCGATCCGCCTCGCTGGGCACCCGGCTGGCATACAGGCCCGGCTCCGGCAGCAGGTGGGGCGCCACCTCCTCCACGCCCACCACCTCCAGGCCCAGTTCCTCGATGATCTCGGCCAGGGCCCGCAGGGAGGCGTCATCGCCCTTGCGCAGGGAGGCCAGGATGCGCGGCGCCGCCATCAGGGTGGAGCCCTCGAAGCGCAGGGGGTTGAGCACCCGGGGGCGCTGGAACTTGCCCACCATCACCACCTGGCGCACGCCCCGCCGCTCCAGGGAGCGGAAGAAGGAGATCGCGCGCTCGAAGTAGAACTCCTCCGCCTCGTCGAGCTCCACCTCAACGCCGTGGGGATGGAAGCAGAGGTGGGAACGACCGGAGGCCTCCAGGGCTCGCGAGAGCATGCGGGGCAGCACTCCGGAACCGGCGATGATGGCGAGGTTGGGATCTCCCATCCGGGCCGGTGGCTCAGGCAGGGTGTCGGAGGCAGTCAACAGCCCGCAACCCGGCCCCTGCCTTGATCAGTGGACAGGTGCTGGGGCGTCATGAGAGCGGGCCCACCAGCGCCTGCAGAACCGTCGCGGCGAGCTCAGCGCAGGCGAGGCGCTGCTCGGGCCGCTCGCCGCGCAGATCCTTGAGCACCACCACCCCTTCGCCGGCCTCGGCGTCGCCGATCACGGCCGCAAAACGGGCGCCGGAGCGGTCGGCCCGCTTGAACTGCTTGCCGAAGGCTGCCCCGCTGGCATCGAGCTCCACCGCCAGGCCAGCGGCGCGGCACTGGCGGGCCAGGGGCAGGGCCGCAGCCTCACCCGCCTCGCCCCGGCTCACCACGTAGAGATCGGGAGTGGCAGCCGCGACACTGGGCCGGTCGGCCTGGCTGAGCAGCAGCACCAGCCGCTCCATGCCCAGGGCCCAGCCGATCGCCGGGGTGTCGGGGCCGCCGAGCTGCTGCACCAGGCCGTCGTAGCGGCCGCCGCCGCACACCGTGGCCTGGGCGCCGAGCTGGCTGCTGGTGATCTCGAAGGCGGTGTGGCTGTAGTAGTCGAGGCCGCGCACCAGGCGGGGATTGAGCTGGAAGGGAATGCCCAGGGCCTCCAGCCCGAGGCGCACGGCGGCGAAGCGCTCATGGCTCTCGCCGCTGAGGGCATCGGCCAGGGTGGGAGCGCCAGCCAGCAGGGTCTGGGTTTCGGGCACCTTGGAATCGAGCACCCGCAGGGGGTTGGTGGCGATGCGGGCCAGGGAATCGGGATCGAGCTGCTCGCGGTGGGCCTCCAGCCAGGCCACCAGCTCGCTGCGGTAGCGCACGCGGTCGTCGGGGCTGCCCAGGGTGTTGAGCTCCAGGGCCAGGCCGCCCACGCCCAGATCGGCCAGGAGATCCCAGGCGATGGCGATCGCCTCCACGTCGCTGCGGGCATCGGCGAAGCCCAGCAGCTCCAGGCCGATCTGGTGGAACTGGCGCTGGCGGCCGGCCTGAGGCCGCTCGTAGCGGAACATCGGCCCGCCGTACCAGAGCCGCTGGGGCCCCTGGCTGAGCAGGCCGTGCTGGATGACGGCGCGCACCACCGAAGCGGTGCCCTCGGGCCGCAGGGTGCAGCTGCGCTCGCCGCGATCGAGGAAGGTGTACATCTCCTTGCCCACCACGTCGGTGGCCTCACCGATGCCGCGGGCGAACAGCTCGGTGACCTCCAGCAGCGGCGTGCGGATCTCGGCGACGGCGGCGCGGCGGAAGTGCTCGCGGGCGGTGGCCTCCACGTGCTGCCACAGGCCCGTGACCTCGGGCAGCAGGTCGACCATGCCGCGCAGGCTCTGCAGCGAAGACAAACCGGAGGCGCTCAGGTGGGCACGAGTCTGCCTGGCGGCATTCAGCCGGGGTGGCACTCAGCCGTGGTGGCTGGAGTACCAGGCCGCGAACCGCTCCACCCCCTCCTCCAGCGGGGTGGAGGGCCGGAAGCCCACCCAAGCCTCCAGCAGGGCGGTGTCGGCGGCGGTGGCCTCCACGTCGCCCGGCTGCAGGGGAAGCAACTCCTTCACCGCCTCGCGGCCCAGGGCCCGCTCCAGGGCGGCGATGAACGCCAGCAACTGCACCGGCTGGCTGTTGCCCAGGTTGAAGAGGCGGTGCGGCGCCCAGCTGGTGGCCGGATCGGGGGCGGCGGCATCGAAGGCCGGATCGGGGGTGGCCGGCTTGTCGAGGCAGCGGATCACCCCCTCCACCACGTCGTCGATGTAGGTGAAGTCACGGCGCATGCGGCCGTGGTTGAACACCTGGATCGGCTCACCGGCCAGGATCGCCCTGGCGAACAGCATCGGCGCCATGTCCGGCCGGCCCCAGGGGCCGTACACCGTGAAGAAGCGCAGCCCGGTGGCCGCCAGGCCGTAGAGGTGGCTGTAGCTGTGGGCCATCAGTTCGTTGGCCTTCTTGGTGGCGGCGTAGAGGCTCACCGGGTGGTTCACCGGCTGGCGCTCGCTGAAGGGCAGGTTGGTGTTGCCGCCATACACCGAACTGCTGGAGCCATACACGAGGTGGCCCACACCGTGGTGGCGGCAGGCCTCGAGGATGGCGGCGAACCCCACCAGGTTGGCCTGGATGTAGGCGGCGGGATTGTCGATCGAGTGACGCACGCCGGCCTGGGCCGCCAGGTGGATCACACGGCCTGGCCGCCCACGGGCGAACAGCTGCGCCACGGCGGCTGCATCGCTGATGTCGAGCTGGTGGAAGCGCCAGGCCTCTGTGCCCACGCCGGCCTCGGCGGCTGCGGCAACACGCTCGAGGCGGGCCCGCTTGAGGGCAGGGTCGTAGTAGGGGTTGAGGTTGTCGAGGCCGATCACCCGTTCGCCGCGCTCCAGCAGCCGCTGACAGACCGCGGCGCCGATGAAGCCGGCAGCGCCGGTGACCAGGACCGGGGCTGGCATTCAGGCCGGGGT
>SLIG01000195.1 GCA_007135755.1 Cyanobium sp. | reverse complement strand
GCAGATTCTTGGTCACGCAACGGTTGGATGACAAGAGCCGGATGACGCGAGAGTGTCACGTCCGGTTCTGTGAGCGCCTGCGGGGGCAGTTCCCGCGGGCGACTCGACAATTCTTCATCGGCCTGGAGGCCTTCCAGTATTCGGCCCCGTTTGATCCATCGATGATGGTCTATTATCGCAAGCGGTTGCCGGAATCAGTCGTTAACGACTGCAACGAAAGAATTGTCCGTCATGGCCTGAACGTCATTCGATCCGCAGAATCCCTGGATGATGAGGATGATGGTAACGACAGTGGGTTGCCCAGCAGTGATCAGGCCGAGCAGCCTGGCTCTGACAAAGCATCGTCCAACCAGGGCACCCTTTTGATTGACGCCACGTGCGTCCCAGCCGATATCCGATACCCAACGGACCTCTCCCTGCTCAATGAGGCCAGGGAGGTCACGGAGAAGCTGATTGATGCAATGCATCCTCAGGTCAGAGCATCATTTGGTGATAAGCCTCGAACCCATCGCAAGAACGCGAGGCAGCAGGTTCTGGCCGTGGCCCTAGCCGAAGGCTTCTGCGAAGCAGTAGAACAAGCGACCTCGCATCAGCAAGATCCGCAAGGCTATTCAGCAGCAGCTGGACCATCTGGAGCGGAATCTGGCCAGCATTGATGCCTTGATCGCCTGCGGTGACCGCCTTCTTGCAGCAGGCAGGCATTGGTACCACAAGCTGCTGGTGGTCAGTGAACTGGTGCGTCAGCAGAAGATTCTGTATCACTCAGAAAGCATGGGATGGTTGCCGGATAGGCTCCGGCGGGCCGTGGTAGGTCAGCGAGTGACGATGGAGACGCCCCCGATTGTGGTGACCGCCCCACTGTCGTGAAGGATCATGACGCTTCCGGGGTAGTCGAACCACCTGCCGATGTGACGAGTCCCGGCGCTGAAGATTTCGGCATAGCGCCGCCCGTCACGATCGCGAGGCCAAAAGACATAGGAGGTGACCATCCCGTCGTCCCAGGTGACCTGGATGGCGGGGTGGCCATTCGTGTCGATGTACTCACGGGTGGTGCAACGGTGTCTGCGGCCGGCACCGCCGGATTGGGGGCTGGCCTCGAAGATGCAGGTGCCAGGGCCAGGCGTCTGGGCTTGGGCCGGAGCTGGCGCGATGGCGGCGCCACCGATGGTCATCGCGATGGCGGCGGCGGCGCCGGTGAGAAGGTTGCGGATGTTCATGGCCAGTGGAGGGGGATGGGGATGTGCAGCGCCCTGGCTGCACGGCGGGCCGCGGCAGCAGGTCCTGGCGGAGCGGGGCGGGCGAAGCATCCCCGATAGGATTGTGAGCCTCTATCAAGCTCATACCAGGCCTATCGTTCGCGGCAAGGCCAGGACCAACGTTGAGTTTGGCGCCAAGATCTCCATCTCAGTTACCGGTGACGGCTTTACGTTCCTCGATCGGCTGAGTCATGATCCCTACAACGAAGGAGAAGACCTGAAGGCTCAGGCAAGAGCCTATCGACGCCGCTATGGCCACTATCCAAAAGTGATCTGTGCGGATCAGATCTATCGCACTAGGTCAAATCGGGCCTTCTGCCAGCGTCATGGCATTCGCTTGAGTGGACCGCGCCTTGGACGCCCCAAGAATGACCCACAGTTGGTGGCTGAGGAGAAGAAGCAGTTTGCTGATGACCAACGGCAACGCAATGCCGTTGAGGGCAAGATCGGCCAGGGCAAACGGCGCTATGGATTGGATCTGATCCGTGAGAAGCTCGCCACGACCCAGAGTTCCGCCATTGCGTTGAATGTGCTCGTCGTCATGAACCTCGACAAGCTCCTGGAGCATCTTTTTGTCCTTTTGGCCTGCTGGCTACAGCTTCTTCTGGGGCATAGAGGAGCTTGCAACTCCCATGTGGCGGTCCTGTGTGATCAGCCTGCTGCCGCCTGATGATCAATCGGCAAGCTGGAGGGGATTCCCCGATGTCATCAGTTGACCCCTGCTTACCTTTCTCAGGAGGCCCTACTTCAGTGCCAACACAGGAAGAAGATGCATTTGATCCTATGAGTGAATTTAGTCGTGATGATCTTCAAGATGCTGAATCAGTTGAAAAGGGGTTCAGGGCAACTTTTCGAGGATTTGACGGGATGGAGCAGATGATAAGAACACTGCGCTATCCAAGAATTCTTGTTCAGCCACTAGTCTTGCATAGGAGCGCGATGCCTCAAAGATCATAATCTTCTTCAATGCCTCCTCAGAGCAGGAGCAAAATATCGAGGCAGGACAAATCTATTTCTTAGCACCTTGTCGGCAAACCCGATGGCCTTCCAGCATCCAGATACAGAAGGCGGGGACAATAGTTGCATTCAAAAGCTGTGATCTTCTACCCGCTTCTGATCTGGAGCGTTATGCGGCCGAAACGGTGATGAACTGATGCTCTTTCGAAAAGAGTTCCTTGAACGGATTCGTGCAGGTGTCGTTACGCTGGCGTTCAGGCGTTGGCGGCGGCCATCCGTGCGAGCGGGGAGTACGTTGCTAACTCCTGTCGGGCAACTCAGCATCCAGTCTGTCGAGCCAGTGTCTTCAAGCCGGATCTCGGTAGAAGATGCCAGGCGTGCTGGGTACGAGTCAAGGGAGTCGTTGCTCGATGAATTGCAGCGTCGACCCGAGGGTGAGATCTACCGCGTTAAACTCGGACCACTGCTTCCAGATCCCAGAATTGTTCTGCGCGAGACGCCGGCGGACGCAGACGCAGAACTCCAGGCTCTGCGAAGCCGGCTGAGTCGATTGGATTCAAGAGCACCGGATGGGGCTTGGTCCTTTCGGACATTGGAAGCCCTCCGTTCTCATCCGGGGGTTCGCGCAGGTGACGTGTGTTGCCTTGTCGGCCAGGAGAAGGAGAGGTTCAAGCTCAATGTGAGGAAGCTGAAGAACCTTGGGCTTACCGAGAGCCTCGGGACGGGTTATCGTTCATCTCCGCGTGGTGAGTCACTGCTCCACGTCTTGCGGTTGGAGGCCCCCGGCAATGCCACTGAACAACCGGTTGCAGCGGCGGGATCCCTACGCAGCAGGAAAGGTGACCGCCAGCACTGCTCAGCCTGAGCCCTGCTTCTCGTAGGGCATCAGCACGTCCGCAAGCATGGGCAAGTGACGCCGGTTCAGTGTGACCAGCGTTGCCTTCATGGCATCCACGCTGGCAGCAACGCATGGCCACACTGAAACGTCCGCAACTCAGCGGCCCATGCTGCGGCGTCCCCACACCAACCGCCTGGTGATCGGCATCGGCAATCCCCTGCGCGGCGACGACGGCGTAGGGGCGTTGCTGGCCGAGCAGGTGGGTGGGCGCAGCGTGCAGCAGCTCACGCCCGAGCTGGCCGAGGAGCTCTCGCTGCTGGAGGCGGTGCTGTTCATCGATGCCTGGGCGGCGCCGGCAGGGGCGGTGCCCCAGCTGCAGCCATTGAGCCCGGCTGGCACCGGCGGCGACAGCCACCACCTGGAGCCGGCAGCCCTGCTGGCGGTGAGCCAGGCCCTCTATGGCCGCGCCCCCGCCGCCCAGCTGCTGCTGGTGCCGGCCCATGCCTTCGAGCACGGCATGGAGCTCTCGGCGCCGCTGCGGGCCTCGCTGCCCGCTGCCCGGGAGCTGCTGCGACAGTGGCTGGGGGGAGGCAGCGCCCATGCATGAGCTCAGCATCATGGAGGCGGTGCGCGATCAGGCGTTGGAGCAGGCCGAGCGGCACGGCGGCGGCCGGATCACCGCCATCACCCTGCGCATCGGCAGCCTGGCGGGGGTGGAGCCCGAGGCCCTCACCATGGCCTTCGACGTGGTGATGGCCGGCACCACCGCCGCCGGCGCGCGGCTGGTGATCGAGGCGGTGGCGGCGGAATGTTTCTGCGCCGGTTGCCAGGCGCCGTTTCCTGCCCAGGATGGGGTGTGTGAGTGCCCCCGCTGCGGCGCCATCAGCCGCCAGCTGCTGCGGGGCCGGGAGCTGCAACTGGCCTCCCTCGAGCTGGCTGATCCGGCCCCTGCCGACCCGACGTTCGCCGACCCGGCCTCCGCTGACCCCGACCCCCGCCGACAGGACCGCTGAGATGTGCACCACCTGCAACTGCGGCCAGAGCGAGCCGGCGCTGATCGAGTCGGCCGGCGCCGAAACGGCGGTGATCGCGGCGCCCGGTCCCGGGCCCCGGCGCCTGGAGCTGGGCGAGGCCCTGCTCTCCCACAACGACGCCCACGCCGCCGCCCTGCGCCAGCGCTTCGCGGCGGCCGGCCTGCCGGTGCTCAACCTGCTCTCCTCCCCCGGTTCGGGCAAGACGGCCCTGCTGGAGCGGCTGGGACGGGACTGGAGCGGCAGCGGCCGGCTGGGGGCGATCGTGGGCGATCTGGCCACCGACAACGACGCCCGCCGTCTGCGCGCCGCCGGCATCGAGGCGGTGCAGATCACCACCGGCCAGGCCTGCCATCTGGAGGCCTCGATGCTGGAGCCGGCCCTGGAGCGCTTCGATCTGGCCGCCCTGGAGCTGCTGGTGATCGAGAACGTGGGCAACCTGGTGTGTCCCGCCGCCTACGACCTGGGCGAGAGCCTGCGGCTGGTGCTGCTGGCCGTCACCGAAGGGGAGGACAAGCCGCTGAAATACCCGGCCATGTTCCACAGCGCCGATGTGGTGGTGATCAACAAGATCGACCTGGCCGCGGCGGTGGAGTTCGACCGGGAGCACGCCCACCGCCACATCGCCCGGGTGGCGCCCGCCGCCCGGATCGTGGAGGTGTCGGCCCGCACCGGCGAGGGCATGGAGGCCCTGCGCGAGGCCATCGCCGCCGGCCTGGCGGCATCGGGGATTGCTGCGCCGGCCAGGGCTGTGGCGGCCACTGCTGCTGGGGCTCCGGTCTGAGCCGGTCCGTGGGCCCAGCGGAAGCTGCCCGGCTGCTGCTGCACTGCCGCGGCACCGTGCAGGGGGTGGGCTTCCGGCCCTTCGTGCATCGCCTCGCCAGCCGGCTGGCGCTGACCGGGGAGGTGGAGAACGTGGCCGGAGCGGTGCGCATCGACCTGCAGGGTGAGCGCCGCGCCCTGCAGCGCTTCCTGCGCGGCCTGCGCACCGAGCTGCCGGCCCCGGCGCGCCTGGAGCCGGTGCAGCCGCGCTGGCTGCCGCCCCGGCCGCGGCGG
>SLIG01000094.1 GCA_007135755.1 Cyanobium sp. | reverse complement strand
TGGTGATCACCACGCCGCACGACCAGTCCGCCTTCGAGCGCCTGCTGGGCGATGGCGGCGCCTGGGGGATGACGATCCGCTACGCGGTGCAGCCCTGCCCCGACGGGCTGGCCCAGGCCTTCCTGATCGGGGCGGAGTTTCTCGCTGGCGCCCCGGCGGCCCTGGTGCTGGGCGACAACCTCTTCCATGGCAACGCCCTGGTGAGCCAGTTGCAGGTGTGCAGCGCGGCCAGCACCGCCACGGTGTTCGCCTATCCGGTGCGGGATCCGCAGCGCTACGGGGTGGTGGAGCTCGCGCCCGACGGCCGGGTGCTGAGCATCGAGGAGAAGCCGGCCCGGCCGAAGTCGCGCTACGCCGTGACCGGGCTCTACTTCTATGACGCCTCGGTGGTGGAGCGGGCCCGGCGGGTGCAGCCCTCGGCGCGGGGGGAGCTGGAGATCACCGACCTCAACCGCCAGTACCTCGACGAGGGCCTGCTGCGGGTGGAGCTGATGGGTCGGGGCATGGCCTGGCTGGACACCGGCACCTGCGATTCGCTGCACGAGGCCGGCAGCTACATCCGCACCCTGGAACACCGCCAGAGCCTGAAGGTGGGCTGCCCGGAGGAGGTGGCCTGGCGGATGGGCTGGATCGATGGGGCCCAGCTGGAGCGGCTGGCCCAGCCGTTGCGCAAGAGCGGCTACGGCGACTACCTGCTGCGCTGTCTGCACGAGCCCAGCAGCGACCACCGGGCCCTGCAGTCGAGCCTGGAGGTGGGTCATGCAGGTTGAGCGGCTCAGCACGGCGGCCGGGGTGGAGCTCGAGGGGCCGCTGCTGCTGCGACCGCGGGTGTTCGGTGATGGGCGCGGCTTCTTCTACGAGAGCTGGAACCAGGGGGCGTTCGATGCGGCGGCGGGCCCGACCCGCTTTGTGCAGGACAACCACTCGCGCTCGGCCGCCGGCGTGCTGCGGGGGCTGCACTACCAGCTGCCGCCCCATCCCCAGGGCAAGCTGGTGCGCTGCGTGCTGGGCGCGATCTTCGATGTGGCGGTGGACATCCGCCGCGCCTCGCCCACGTTCGGCCAGTGGGTGGGCGCCGAGCTGAGCGCCGAGAACCGCGCCCAGCTGTGGGTGCCGGCGGGCTTCGCCCACGGCTTCCTCACCCTCAGCGAGCACGCCGAGGTGCTCTACAAGACCACCGACTTCTGGAGCCGCGACTGCGAGCGCGCGCTGCGCTGGGACGACCCCCAGCTGGCGATCACCTGGCCCCTGGAGCAGCTGGCCGGCATGGCTCCCCAGCTGAGCGCCAAGGACGCCGAGGCGCCCGGCTTTGCCGCGGCGGTGGCGGCCGGGGAGGTGTTCGCGTGAGCTCCGCGCCCTTGACCGTGCTGCTCACCGGCGCCGCCGGCCAGCTCGGCCAGGCCCTGCGCCAGCGGCTGCCTGAGAGGGGGTGGAGCTGATCGCCACCAGCCGCAGTGGCGCCAGCTCTGGCGGTACGGGCGGCGGTGACGGCCTGCTGGCGCTGGATCTGGCCGATGGCGACGCCTGTCGGGCGGCGGTGCGGGAGCACCGGCCCGACTGGGTGCTCAACGCCGGCGCCTACACGGCGGTGGACAAGGCGGAGAGCGAGCCGGAGCTGGCGCTGGCGGTGAACGCCGGCGCGCCGCGGGCCTTCGCCGAAGCCCTGGCGGAGACGGGCGGCCGGCTGCTGCAGGTGAGCACCGACTTCGTGTTCGACGGCCGCCAGGGCAGCCCCTACCGGCCGGAGCAGCCGCGCCAGCCCCTCGGTGAGTACGGCGCCAGCAAGGCGGCCGGTGAGGAGGCGGTGGAGCAGGTGCTGGGTGGCACTGGAGCAGCCGCTGGCGGCCCAGCCCGCGCCGTGATCCTGCGCACCAGCTGGGTGATGGGTCCGGTGGGGAAGAACTTCGCGCTCACCATGCTGCGGCTGCACAGGGAGCGGGGCGCCGCCGGCCCGCCGATCGGCGTGGTGGCCGACCAGGTGGGCTGTCCCACCAGCACCCTCACCCTGGCCTCGGCCTGCTGGCGGCTGATCACCCGCGCCGATTCGCTCGCTGCTGTCGGGGCCCTGCCGCCGGTGCTGCACTGGAGCGATGCCGGTGCCGCCAGCTGGTACGACGTGGCCGTGGCGGTGGGCGACCTGGGGCTGGAGCTGGGGCTGCTGGACCATGCCGCGCCGGTGAAGCCGATCACCACCGCCGAGTATCCGCTGCCGGCGCCGCGTCCCAGCTACTCGCTGCTGGAGTGCGGTGCCACGCGGCAGCTGCTGGAGCTGGAGCCGCTGCACTGGCGTGCGGCGCTGCGGCAGGTGCTGGCGTCCACAGCGCAACGATTAAGCTAGATGGAACGGCTAGCCGATTGATGCCTCCTGCTGTCTGGACTTTGCAGGATGCCAAGAACCGCTTCAGTGCCGTAGTGGATGCTGCACTGCGGGGTGATCCCCAACTGGTCACGCGTCGCGGGGAGCTGGTCGGTGTGGTGCTCTCGGCAGAGGAATACGAGCGTCTTCGGAGGCTTGACCAAGGTGCATCCCCCTCGCTTGCGGCCCATCTGCTGGCCATGCCCCAGGACGACGAGAGCTTCGAGCGCCTGCCGCTGAAGCCGCGGGAGTGGGAGTGTTCCTGATCGACACTGTTGTGCTCTCCGAACTGCGCAGCAGGCGGCGTGATCCGGGTGTGGTCAGCTGGCTTCAGGCTCAGCGCAGCCAGGACTGCTTCGTGAGTGTGGTGACCATCGGCGAGATCGAGCGCGGCATCCTGCGCAAGCGCGGCCAGGATCCTGGCTTCGCCGATCAGCTCGCCGCCTGGCTGGATCAGGTGCTGCGCCTTTACGCCGATCGTCTGTTGCCCGTGGAGCTGGGGATTGCCCGTCGCTGGGGCCAGCTCTCCGCCCGCCTTGGCCATGACGGGGCCGATCTTCTCATTGCTGCCACGGCTCTGGAGCATGGGCTCACCGTGGTGACCCGTAACGTGCGCAACTTCACGCCCACGGGCGTTCCCACCCTCAATCCCTGGTCGGCCGATCACCCCGAACCTCGATGACCACCAAGTCGATGCCCACCCCCGCCGAGCTGCTGGGCGAACGCCGCCGCGTGCTGGTGACCGGCGGCGCCGGCTTCATCGGCGGGGCGCTGGTGCGGCGGTTGCTGGCGGAGAGCGAGGCGCTGGTTTTCAACCTCGACAAGTGCGGCTACGCCAGCGATCTCACGAGCATCGAGGCGGTGCTGGAGCCGCTGGGGGCCGCCGCGGAGGGCCGCCACCAGCTGCTGCGGGTGGACCTGGCCGACGGCGAGGCCACGGCCGCGGCGGTGCGGCAGGCGGATCCGGATCTGGTGCTGCACCTGGCGGCCGAGAGCCATGTGGACCGCTCGATCGAGGGGCCGGGGGCGTTCATCGAGAGCAACGTGATCGGCACCTTCCAGCTTCTGCAGGCGGTGCGGGCCCACTGGGAGGGGCTGGGCGATGAGCGCCGCGCGCATTTCCGCTTCCATCACATCAGCACCGATGAGGTGTTCGGCTCGCTGGGGGCGGAGGGGCGCTTCTCGGAAACCACCCCCTACGACCCGCGCAGTCCGTATTCGGCCAGCAAGGCGGCCAGCGACCATCTGGTGAACGCCTGGCACCACACCTACGGCCTGCCGGTGGTGCTCACCAACTGCAGCAACAACTACGGCCCCTGGCAGTTCCCCGAGAAGCTGATCCCGGTGGTGATCCTCAAGGCGGCGGCGGGCGAGCCGATCCCGCTCTACGGCGACGGCCAGAACGTGCGCGACTGGCTCTATGTGGAGGATCACGTGGACGCCCTGCTGCTGGCGGCCACCCAGGGCCAACTCGGCCGCAGCTACTGCGTGGGCGGCCATGGCGAGCGCACCAACAAGCAGGTGGTGGAAGCGATCTGCCAGACCCTCGACGAGTTGCGCCCCGCCGGCGCCCCCCACGGGCGCCTGATCACGCCGGTCACGGACCGTCCCGGCCACGACCGCCGCTACGCCATCGACCCAGCCCGCATCAGCACCGAACTGGGCTGGCAGCCGCGCCACAGCTTCGAGCAGGGCCTGGCGGCCACCGTGCGCTGGTACCTGGAGCACCAGGACTGGTGCGAGCAGGTGCGCGCGCGGGGCGGCTACACCGGGGGACGGCTGGGGCTGGTGGGATACCCCCTCGGAGGCTCGGGACCAGCCTCGGTAGGCTGCCAGCACCGCCCCGGTAGCCGTTCTCACCATGCTCAAGCTCCTGCTGGGTGATCCCAATGCCCGCAAGCTGAAGCGCTACCAGCCCCTGGTTTCCGACATCAACCTGCTCGAGGAGGAGGTCGCCCCCCTCTCCGACGACGAGCTGCGCACCCTCACCGGCGAGTTCCGCCAGAAGCTGGAGAAGGTGCGCGAGGCCGGCGGCGACGTTGAGGCCGTGCGCGCCCGCGAGCGGGCCGTGCTCGATGAGCTGCTGCCCCAGGCCTTCGCCGTGGTGCGCGAGGCCGGTAAGCGCGTGCTGGGCCTGCGCCACTTCGACGTGCAGCTGATCGGCGGCATGGTGCTGCACGACGGCCAGATCGCCGAGATGAAGACCGGTGAGGGCAAAACGCTGGTGGCCACCCTGCCCAGCTACCTCAACGCCCTCACCGGGCGCGGCGTGCACGTGGTCACCGTGAACGACTACCTGGCCCGCCGCGACGCCGAGTGGATGGGCCAGATCCACCGCTTCCTGGGCCTCTCGGTTGGTCTGATCCAGCAGGACATGACGCCCCCGGAGCGGCGCGCCAACTACGCCTGCGACATCACCTACGCCACCAACAGCGAGCTGGGCTTCGACTACCTGCGCGACAACATGGCCACCGACATCGCTGAGGTGGTGCAGCGCGAGTTTCAGTACTGCGTGATCGACGAGGTCGACTCGATCCTCGTCGACGAGGCCCGCACCCCCTTGATCATCTCCGGCCAGGTGGAGCGGCCCCAGGAGAAATACCAGAAGGCGGCGGACGTGGCCGCCACCCTGGTGCGGGCGGCGGAACTGGGCAAGGACGGCATCGACCCCGAAGGCGACTACGAGGTGGATGAGAAGCAGCGCAGCTGCACCCTCACCGACGAGGGCTACGCCAAGGCCGAGCAGCTGCTGGGGGTGAGCGACATGTTCGATCCCGCCGATCCCTGGGCCCACTTCATCACCAACGCCCTGAAAGCCAAGGAGCTGTTCATCAAGGATGTGAACTACATCGTGAGGGGCCAGGATGCGGTGATCGTCGATGAGTTCACCGGCCGGGTGATGCCGGGCCGGCGTTGGAGCGATGGCCAGCACCAGGCGATCGAGGCCAAGGAGGGCCTGCCGATCCAGCCCGAAACCCAGACCCTCGCTTCGATCACCTACCAGAACTTCTTCCTGCTCTACCCCCGCCTGGCCGGCATGACCGGCACCGCCAAAACCGAAGAGGTGGAGTTCGAGAAGACCTACAAGCTCGAGGTCACCGTGGTGCCCACCAACCGGCCCCGGGCCCGCTCCGACTGGAGCGATCAGGTGTACAAGAGCGAAACCGCCAAGTGGCGTGCCGTGGCCGCCGAAACCGCCGACGTGCACGGCGCCGGCCGGCCGGTGCTGGTGGGCACCACCAGCGTGGAGAAGTCGGAACTGCTCTCGGCCCTGCTGGCCGAGCAGCGCATCCCCCACAACCTGCTCAACGCCAAGCCCGAGAACGTGGAGCGGGAGGCCGAGATCGTGGCCCAGGCCGGCCGTGCCGGCGCCGTGACCATCGCCACCAACATGGCCGGCCGCGGCACCGACATCATCCTCGGCGGCAACGCCGACTACATGGCCCGCCTCAAGCTGCGCGAGGTTCTGCTGCCCCTGCTGGTGCGCCCCGAGGACGGCCACCGCCCGCCGGTGCCCCAGCAGCGCAGCCAGGCTGCCGGCGGTTTCGGCAACGGCGCCAAGGGCACGGGCGGCGCCGGCGCCCCCAGTGAGGCCCGCGCCATCGGGGCCCTCTACCCCTGTGCCCTCAGCCCCGACACCGACCAGGCCCTCACGACCCTGGCCCGGGAGTTGGTGAAGGCCTGGGGCGACCGCCAGCTCAGCGTGCTGGAGCTGGAGGACCGCATCGCCCAGGCGGCCGAGAAGGCCCCCACCGACGACCCTCAGATCCAGGCCCTGCGCGAGCTGATGGGCCAGGTGCGGGCCGAGTACGAAGCCGTGACCAAGGCCGAGGAGCAGCAGGTGCGCGAGGCCGGCGGCCTGCACGTGATCGGCACCGAGCGCCACGAATCCCGCCGTGTGGACAACCAGCTGCGCGGCCGCGCCGGCCGCCAGGGCGACCCCGGCTCCACCCGCTTCTTCCTCTCCCTGGAGGACAACCTGCTGCGCATCTTCGGCGGCGACCGCGTGGCCGGCCTGATGAACGCCTTCCGGGTGGAGGAGGACATGCCGATCGAATCGGGCATGCTCACCCGCTCGCTGGAGGGGGCCCAGAAGAAGGTGGAAACCTACTACTACGACATCCGCAAGCAGGTGTTCGAGTACGACGAGGTGATGAACAACCAGCGCAAGGCGGTGTACACCGAGCGTCGCCGGGTGCTGGAGGGTCGTGAGCTCAAGGCCCAGGTCATCGGCTACGGCGAGCGCACCATCGACGACATCGTGGAGGCCTACGTGAACCCCGACCTGCCGCCCGAGGAGTGGGATCTGGAGCGGCTGGTGGCCAAGGTGAAGGAGTTCATCTACCTGCTCGAGGACCTCGAGCCCGACCAAGTGCGCGGCCTGTCGATGGAGGAGCTCAAGGCCTTCCTGCAGGAGCAGATGCGCAACGCCTACGACATCAAGGAAGGCCAGATCGAGGCCCAGCGGCCGGGGCTGATGCGTGAGGCCGAGCGCTTCTTCATCCTGCAGCAGATCGATACCCTCTGGCGGGAACACCTGCAGGCTATGGACGCCCTGCGCGAATCGGTGGGCCTGCGCGGTTACGGCCAGAAGGATCCGCTGATCGAATACAAGAATGAGGGCTATGACATGTTCCTGGAGATGATGACCCAGATGCGCCGCAACGTGATCTACTCCATGTTCATGTTCCAGCCGGCCCCGGCCCGCCAGGGCGCCACTGCCTGACGTAAAACTGCCTGACGTTCAGTTCGTGGAGCCGGGGTTGTCGCCCAGGAACTCCAGGATTTCCCGGTCGCGCAGGTTCTGGGCCAGGCCGCCGCAGGGCTCGTGCAGCGGCCTGCCGGCGGCAATTTCCTGCAGGCAGGCCTGGGTGCGGGCCAGCTCGCTTTCCAGGGCGTCGATGCGCTCCATCAGGTTGCGGATCACCCGCGCTTCGGTGTCCGGCAGGGCCGAGTGGGCCAGCGGATCCACGCGCACGCCGCTCTGGTGCACCACCCGCCCCGGGATGCCCACCACCGTGCAGTTCGGTTCCACGTCGCGCAGCACCACCGAGCCGGCGCCGATGCGGGTGTTGGCCCCCACCGTGATCGCCCCCAGCACCTTGGCGCCGGCGCCCACCACCACGTTCGGCGCCAGGGTGGGGTGGCGCTTGCCGTGGGCCTTGCCCGTGCCCCCCAGGGTCACCCCCTGATACAGCAGGCACTGATCGCCGATCTCGGCCGTCTCGCCGATCACCACCCCCATGCCGTGGTCGATGAACACCCCGTGGCCGATGCGCGCCCCGGGGTGGATCTCCACGCCCGTGAGCAGGCGCCCCAGCTGGCTGAGCATCCGCGCCGCCAGCGGCAGGCGCAGCCGCCAGAGGCTGTGGCTGAGCCGGTGCAGCACCAAGGCATGCAGCCCCGGGTAGCAGAGCAGGATCTCCAGCGGCCCGCGGGCGGCGGGATCCCGCTCCTGGATGATCGCCAGGTCGGCGCGGAATGCCTTGAACATGGGGGCATCCTGGCGGAGCACCTGCCCTGTTGAGCGGCCCGCGTTTGACCGTGGGGCCCGCCGTCAGGCATGATCACTTCGCCGGTGGGCCGAGCCCCCAGGCGGGTGCGGCGCTCAGCGCTGGCCGTGCGGATGTAGCTCAGTGGTAGAGCATCTCCTTGCCAAGGAGAGGGTCGAGAGTTCGAATCTCTTCATCCGCTTGTCTTGAATCAGGCCGCCATCAGGCGGCCACCACCAGGCCGATCTCCTTGCGCAGTTCGTCGATGGTGGCGGTGCCCAGGTAGCTGTGGGCGCAGTGAACCACAGGCAGGCGCATCAGCTGCCCCCGGTTCTGGCGCAGGCTCTGCTCCACCAGCGGCAGGCTGGGCCGGTCGCAGAGCACGTGGCTGGAGGCCCGCAGCAGGGCCAGAAGGCGGCTGCCGGTGTCCGGGTTGGCGGTCATCACCAGCAGTTCGTTGCCGCGCAGGCTGTGCAGGATCACCTCGGCCGCCCGCAGGATGCCGGGGCTGATGCTCACCAGCCCCACGCAGCTGCCGGTGCGCAGCTCCTTGAGCAGGTCGAGTTCGTGGCGGAAGTCGTTGAGGTCCACCGGCACCGCCCGCACCCCGTGGCGGCGGGCGATCTCCTCCACCGGCTGCAGGAAATAGCGGCTGGTCACCACCGTGCCGTTGTTCGACTGCTCCAGCACCCCCTCCAGTTCCTCCATCGGCACCACCTCCACCGGCACCTCCAGCTTGGGGGTGAGCTCCTCGGCGATCAGCAGCGAGGCGCCCAGGTCTTCCCGCGGCGTGCTCACCAGCACCCGGGCGCCGCAGCGCAGCCGCCAGTCGATCTCGCGGGTGAGCAGGTCACGGGTCTGCTGCAGGGTGCAGCCGGCCTGAAGCAGACCGTCCACGCTCTGGCGCACCTCCCGCTCGATGTCGGGCAGCACCCGGTTGCGGGGCCCCGGCGGCGGCTTGATCTGGCGTGGCTTCTGCTGATCGCGCACGTAGATGCCTGAGCCGGCCATGGCCTCCACCACACCGTCGGTCTCCAGCTGGCGGTACACCTTGCTGATCGTGTTGCGGTGCAGCCCCGTCTGCATCGCCAGCTGGCGGGTGCTGGGCAGGCGGTGCCCCGGCGGGTAGTGCCGGGCCGCGATCGCGAAGCAGATCTGGTTGTACAGCTGGGTCGACGCCGGAATGTCGCTGTCCTGCTGGATGTGAAATCGCACGCCGCGCGGGGCCTTGGTTCAGGCTCACCATACGGAGCAAATCCGGTGGGGACAATCCCCTTGTTGGCATACGAGGCTGTGCCGGTTCAGGGCCAGTTGGCGTTCTTCCAGACTGGCCGCGCCCCGCCCGCTTGCCCATGTCGTCCGCTGTGACCGCCGGCTGGCAGGAGCTGCAACCCGCCGGCGGCCCGCGCCTGCGCTGCTGGTGGGCGCGGCCGGCCCGGCAGCCACCCCGGGCCGCCGTGCTGGTGCTGCCGGAGGTGTTCGGCCTCAACGGCTGGGTGCGGGGCGTGGCCCAGCGCCTGGCCGCCGAGGGTTACGGGGCCCTGGCGCTGCCGATCTTCGCGCGCACCGCCCCCGATCTCGATGTGGGCTACGACGAGGCCGGTCTGGCGGCGGGTCGCGAGCACCGCGACCAGGTGAGCGCCGCCGGCTTCCTCGCCGATGCCCGCGCCGCCATCGCCTGGCTGCAGGCCCAGCCAGGCCTGGACCGGCCCGTGGGCTGTGTGGGCTTCTGCTTCGGCGGCCACCTGGCGCTGCTGGCGGCCACCCTGCCCCAGGTGGCGGCCTGCTGCGACGCCTACGGCGCCCGGGTGTCCAGCTTCCGCCCGGGCGGCGGCGAGCCCACCCTGGCGGTGGTGCCCGAGATCCCCGGCCACCTGCTCTGCCTGGTGGGCGATCAGGATCCGCTGATGCCCCCCGAGGAACGCCAGGCCATCGCCGCCGCCCTGACCGCCGATGCCGCCCGCCGCCCCCAGCTGGAGCGCGAGCTGATCGTGGCCCCCGGCGCCCGCCATGGCTTCTTCTGCGAGGCCCGGGCCGACTACCACCCCGAGGCCGCGGCCCGGGGCTGGCAGGCCCTGCTCGACCTGTTCAGCCGCCGGCTCTGAGGGCTGGTGGCACTGAGGGCTGGCGGCTGGTGGCCGTGGCTCAGGCCTCGGCGGGGCTGGCGGCCGGGGTTGCTGCGGAAGCTGCCGCAGTGGCGGCTGCGCTGGTGGCCGGTGCGCTGGCTGGGGCCGCCGCCGGGTCGGGCTTGCTCTTATGGCGGGTGACGGTCTTGCCGCCGCCGCCATCGCCGGCCGGGGCCTTGAGGCTGGTTTTGCGCGGGCTCAGAAACATGATCATGTTGCGGCCCTCGCGCTTGGGGGGCTGCTGGATCTCAGCCGCCGCCTCCAGATCCTTGGCCATGCGCTTGAGCAGCACTTCCGCCAGGGCTGTGTGCTGGATCTCCCGGCCGCGGAAGATCACCGTGCACTTCACCTTGTCGCCGGCCTTGAGGAAGCGGGTGGCCTGACCGATGCGCACGTCGTAGTCGTGCTGGTCGATCTTGTAGCGCATCTTCACCTCTTTGACTTCGGTTTGATGCGATTTCTTCTTGGCCTCCTTGGCCTTCTTCTCCTGCTCAAACTTGTATTTGCCGTAGTCCATGATCCGGCACACCGGCGGATCGGCCTTCTCGCTCACCAGCACCAGGTCGAGCTCCCGGTCTTTCGACACGCTCAGGGCCTCGTCTCTGCTGATCACGCCCAGTTGACTGCCGTCGAAATCCACCACCCGCAACTGGGGGTAGCTGATGCGCTCGTTGATGTTGGGAAGCTCCCGCACGGGAGCACGGCGGTCAAAACGGGGACGGGGTGGCATTCAGGCGTTGGTAGGTGTCGAAGGGATGGATGTCTGCCTTCACCCTAGACGCCCCTCGATCTCCGGCAATGCCTGCTGCAGCTGCCCGTCCGTGTCGCTGGCGCTCAGCCACACCGGCCGGTGTTGACGGCGGAACCAGGTGCGCTGGCGCTTGGCGAACTGCCGTGTGCGCTGGGCGGTGAGGGCCACGGCGGCGCCGCGCTCCAGCTCGCCGGCCAGCAGGCGCCGGGCCTCGCCATAGCCGATCGTGTCCAGCAGCGGCAGGTCGGCGCCATGGCGCGCGATCAGGGCCGCCGTTTCCTCCACCAGTCCGCCCGCGTAGAGGGCGTCGGTGCGGCGCTCGATGCGTTGGCGCAGATCAGGCGGATTCAGGCCCAGCTCCAGCACCCGCCAGCTGGGCGGTTCGCTGCCCTGCTGCACCGAGAGCGGGCGGCCGGTGGCGTACAGCACCTCCAGGGCCCGCTGGGTGCGCACCGCGTCGGCGGCGGCGATGCGGGCGGCGGCCTGGGGGTCGGCCCCGCTGAGCAGCTGGTGGCAGACGGGCTGGCCCAGGGCCTCCAGCTGCCGGCGCAGGGCGGGCTGGGGCGGCACCGCCGGCGGCCGCAGGCCCTGGGTGAGGGCCTTGATGTACAGCCCGCTGCCCCCCGCCAGCAGGGCCAGCGGCGGCCCGCTGCGCGGCCGGGCCAGTTCGGCGGCGATCGCGGCCTCGCCCAGGGCGCAGAACTCCTGCAGGTTGATCGGCTGGTGCGGCTCGCGCAGGTCGAGCAGCTCGTGGCGGGCGGCGGCCCGCTGGGCCGCGGTGGGCTTGGCGGTGCCCACGTCCATGCCCCGGTAGAGCTGGCGCGAGTCCACGTTCAGCACCGCCAGGTCGAGGGCCTGGGCCAGGGCGATGGCCAGGTCGGTCTTGCCGCTGGCCGTGGGGCCCAGCACCACGATCACCAGGGGGTTGCCGCTGCCCATCCCCCCACCCTGCCAGGCCGTGCGGCGGTGGTAGATTCCCGCTCTGAGAAGGGATCTCGCCGGCAGCGGCCGCCAGTTTCACCGGCAGCGCCATCCGGTTCCACCGGCAGCGCCAGTTGGTTCCACCGGCAGCGCCAGCCGGTTCCATGCCTGATCCCCCGGGAATTCCCTTCCGCATGAGCGAAGCCACAAAAGTTCAGAACGACTACGGCGCCGAGCAGATCCAGGTGCTCGAAGGCCTGGAGCCGGTGCGCAAGCGCCCGGGGATGTACATCGGCTCCACCGGCCCCCGCGGCCTCCACCACCTCGTCTACGAGGTGGTGGACAACTCCGTGGACGAGGCCCTGGCGGGCCACTGCGACCAGATCCTGGTGGTGCTCCACGCCGACGGCTCCTGCGGCGTCACCGACAACGGCCGCGGCATCCCCACCGACGTCCATCCGCGCACCGGTCGCAGCGCCCTGGAGACGGTGCTCACCGTGCTGCACGCCGGCGGCAAGTTCGGCTCCGGCGGCTACAAGGTGTCCGGCGGCCTGCACGGCGTGGGCGTGTCGGTGGTCAACGCCCTCTCGGAATGGGTGGAGGTCACCGTTCATCGCGCCGGCCAGGAGCACCGCCAGCGCTTCGAGCGCGGGGCGCCCATCGGCAGCCTCCGATCCAGTCCCGCCGCGGAGGGCGAGCAGGAGCACACCGGCACCGCCGTGCGCTTCCTGCCCGACACCCAGATCTTCAGCGGCGGCATCGAGTTCGACTACGCCACCCTGGCCTCCCGTCTGCGCGAGCTGGCCTACCTCAACGGCGGCGTGCGCATCGTCTTCCGCGATGAGCGTGCTGCTGCTCGCAACGAGGCCGGGGAGCCCCACGAGGAAACCTATTTCTATGAAGGCGGCATCCGCGAATACGTCGCCTACATGAATGCGGAGAAGGATCCGCTGCACCGCGACATCATCTACGTGAACGCCACCAAGGACGGTGTGCAGGTGGAGGCGGCCCTGCAGTGGTGCGTGGATGCCTACTCCGACAGCATCCTCGGCTTTGCCAACAACATCCGCACGGTCGACGGCGGCACCCACATCGAGGGCCTCAAGACGGTGCTCACCCGCACCCTCAACGCCTTCGCCAAGAAGCGCGGCAAGCGCAAGGAGGCCGACTCGAACCTGGCCGGCGAGAACATCCGCGAGGGCCTCACCGCCGTGCTCTCGGTGAAGGTGCCGGAGCCGGAATTCGAAGGCCAGACCAAGACCAAGCTCGGCAACACCGAGGTGCGCGGCATCGTCGACACCCTGGTGGGCGAAGCTCTGGCGGAATTCCTGGAATTCAACCCTTCGGTGATCGACCTGATCCTCGAGAAGGCGATCCAGGCCTTCAATGCGGCCGAGGCCGCCCGCCGTGCCCGCGAGCTGGTGCGCCGCAAGAGCGTGCTTGAGAGCTCCACCCTGCCCGGCAAGCTGGCCGACTGCTCCTCCCGCGATCCGTCCGAATCGGAGATCTACATCGTGGAGGGCGATTCGGCCGGCGGCTCCGCCAAGCAGGGCCGTGACCGGCGCTTCCAGGCGATCCTGCCGTTGCGCGGCAAGATCCTCAACATCGAGAAGACCGACGACGCCAAGATCTACAAGAACACCGAGATCCAGGCGCTGATCACGGCCCTGGGCCTGGGCATCAAGGGCGAGGAATTCGACGAGAAAAACCTGCGCTATCACCGCATCGTGATCATGACCGACGCCGATGTGGATGGCGCCCACATCCGCACGCTCATCCTCACGTTCTTCTTCCGCTACCAGAAGGCCCTGGTGGAGGGCGGCTACATCTACATCGCCTGTCCGCCGCTCTACAAGGTGGAGCGCGGCAAGAACCACACCTACTGCTACAACGAGGGCGAACTCAAGAAAACCATTGAGTCGTTTGGCGAGAAGGCCAACTACACGATTCAGCGCTTCAAGGGTCTGGGGGAAATGATGCCCCAGCAGTTGTGGGAAACCACCATGGATCCCTCTACCCGCACGATGAAGCGGGTGGAGATCGAAGACGCCCTCGAAGCCGACCGCATCTTCACGATCCTGATGGGCGACAAGGTGGCCCCCCGGCGCGAGTTCATCGAAACCCACAGCGCCGAGCTCGACCTCGCCCAGCTCGACATCTGATGCCAGCGCCCGCCACCCGCGTGACGCCTGCTCCCTGGCGCGTGGCGGCCCTGCTCGGCTTCGCCCTGGTGGCGCCTGCCGGCCTGCCGGCCGGTGGGGCCGACTGGCGGCTGCCGGAACTGCGCCGCCGCCAGAGCAGCCGCGAGCCCCTGCTCTCAGTGGTGCCTCAGGCCCTGCGCTGCGCCCCCCGCCACCAGGCGCCCGCGATCAGCGCCACCGCCACCGGGGTGCCCCTGCGGGTGCTGCGCCGCTGGCAGCAGCCCGGCGGCGAGCGCTGGCTGCAGGTGGAACTGCCCACCGCCAGTGGCCTGCGCCGGGGCTGGCTGGCCGGCTGACTCCAGGCCCCAGTCCTGCCCGCTCAGGCCCCGGCTCTGCCTGCTCAGGCCCCGGCCCTGCCCGCTCAGGCCGCCAGGGCTGCCTCGATGGCGGCGGTGAGTTCGGGGCTGTCAGGCTCCACGGCGCTCTTGTAGCGGCCCAGCACCGTGCCGTCCTTACCGATCAGGAACTTCTCGAAGTTCCAGGCCACATCCCCGGCCGGCTCAGCCTGGGTGAGGGTGCTGTAGGGCTCGGTCTTGGCGCCGCTGGCGTGCACCTTCTCGAACAGCGGGAAGCCGGCGCCGTAGGTGGTGGAGCAGAACTGCTGGATCTCCGGCAGGCTGGCGGGCTCCTGGCCGCCGAAGTCGTTGCAGGGGAAGCCCAGCACCGTGAAGCCGCGGGTGCCGTAGGTGTCCTGGAGCTTCTGCAGTCCGGCGTACTGGCGGGTGAAGCCGCAGCGGCTGGCCACATTCACGATCAGCAGCACCTGGCCGGCCCAGTCCCCCAGGCGCCGCTCGCTGCCGTGGCTGTCGCGCACCACCACATCACTAACGTTCAGGGCCATCGGGAGCATTGGGTTCAGATCTGCGGACGCTAGCTCTCGGATTCCTGGTGACCCGCCCGCGGCGGCCCATAAACTCTCATGGCCCTGACAGCTGGCGATGGGCGAGGCGAACGGCGTGCTGGTGCCTGAGATGGTGGCCCGCCAGCTGGAAACACTGCTGGAAGCGGGGAATTACGACGGCGCCAAGCTCCTGCTGCAGCCGGTGCAGGAGGTGGACGCGGCCGAGGCCATCGGCGGGCTGCCGCGCACCCTGCAGGCCCTGGCCTTCCGCCTCCTGCCCAAGGATGAGGCGATCGCGGTCTACGAATACCTGCCGGTCGATGTGCAGCAGTCGCTGCTGGAGCGGCTGCGCTCCGGCGAGGTGCTGGAGCTGGTGGAGGCGATGTCGCCGGACGACCGGGCGCGGCTGTTCGATGAGCTGCCCGCCAAGGTGGTGCGGCGGCTGCAGGCCGAGCTGAGCCCGGCGGAGCGGCGGGTCACGGCCCAGCTGCTGGGCTACGCGCCGGAGACGGCGGGCCGGTTGATGACCACCGAGTTCATCGACCTGAAGGAATTCCACAGCGTGGCCCAGGCCCTGGAGCTGGTGCGCCGCCGGGCCCGCGACACCGAAACCATCTACGCCCTCTACGTCACCGACGGCGCCCGACACCTCAGCGGCATCCTGTCGCTGCGGGATCTGGTGGTGGCCGACCCCGACGCCCGCATCGGCGATGTGATGACGCGGGAGGTGATCCGGGTGACCACCGACACCGACCAGGAGGAGGTGGCCCGCGCCATCCAGCGCTACGACTTCGTGGCCATTCCGGTGGTGGACCGGGAGGAGCGGCTGGTGGGGATCGTCACCGTCGATGACGTGATCGACGTGATCGAGCAGGAGACCACCCGCGACATCTACGCCGCCGGTGCGGTGCAGGCCGGCGATGAGGACGACTACTTCCAGAGCAGCCTGTTCACCGTGGTGCGGCGGCGGGTGGTGTGGCTGCTGGTGCTGGTGGTGGCCAACAGCCTCACGTTTGCGGTGATTGCCCGCGAGGAGGAGATCCTCAGCCGCGTGGTGGTGCTGGCGGCCTTCATCCCCCTGCTGATCGACACTGGCGGCAACGTGGGCGCCCAGAGCTCCACGGTGGTGATCCGCGGCCTCAGCACCCAGCAGCTTCTGGTCAACGGCCGCCGCGTCACCGTGCTGCGGGAGGCGCTGGCGGGCCTGATCCTCGGCCTGATGATGCTGGTGGTGGTGGTGCCCTGGGCCTGGCAGCTGGGCGGTGAACCGATGGTGGCCTGGGCCACCGGGATCAGCCTGCTGGCCATCTCGGTGCTGGCGGCCACCGCCGGCTCGGCCCTGCCGCTGCTGTTCGCCCGGCTCGGCTTCGATCCCGCGCTGATGTCGGCGCCCTTCATCACCACCGCCGTGGATGTGGTGGGGGTGTTCATCTACCTGCGCGTGGCCCGCCTGCTGCTGCCGGCGTTGGCGGGAGGTGTGGCATGAGCCCCTCCGCCCTGGGCAACGCCACCCCGGGCCAGCCCACGCCGGTGGCCGAGCTGGTGGCCGGCCAGCTCAAGGTCTTGTTGGAGGCCGGCAACTACGACGGGGCCAAGCTGCTGCTCCAGCCGGTGCAGGAGGTGGACGCGGCCGAGGCGATCGTGGCCCTGCCGCGCACCCTGCAGGCCCTGGCCTTCCGGCTGCTGCCCAAGGACGAGGCCATCGATATCTATGAGTACATGCCGGTGGACGTGCAGCAGTCGCTGCTGGAGCGGCTGCGCTCCGGCGAGGTGCTGGAGCTGGTGGAGGCGATGTCGCCGGACGACCGGGCGCGGCTGTTCGATGAGCTGCCCGCCAAGGTGGTGCGGCAGCTGCAGGCCGAGCTGAGTCCGGCGGAGCGGCGGGTCACGGCCCAGCTGCTGGGCTACACGCCGGAGACGGCGGGCCGGTTGATGACCACCGAGTTCATCGACCTGAAGGAATTCCACACCGCCGGCCAGGCGCTTGAGATCGTGCGCCGCCGCTCCAGCAGCACCGAAACGATCTACTCCCTCTATGTCACCGACAGCTCCCGCCACCTCAGCGGCATCCTGTCGCTGCGGGATCTGGTGGTGTCCGACCCCGACGCCCGCATCGGTGAGGTGATGACGCGGGAGGTGATCAGCGTGCGCACCGACACCGACCAGGAGGAGGTGGCCCGCGCCATCCAGCGCTACGACTTTCTGGCCATGCCGGTGGTGGACCGGGAGCAGCGGCTGGTCGGGATCGTCACCGTCGATGACGTGATCGACGTGATCGAGCAGGAAGCCACCCGCGACATCTACGCCGCCGGTGCGGTGCAGGCCGGCGATGAGGACGACTATTTCCGCAGCAGCCTGTTCTCGGTGGCCCGCCGGCGGGTGGTGTGGCTGCTGGTGCTGCTGGTGGCCAACTCCGGCACCTCGGCCGTGATCGCCGGCCAGGAGCGAGTGCTCGAGCAGCTGGTGCTGCTGGCCGCCTTCATCCCCCTGCTGATCGGCACCGGCGGCAACGTGGGCGCCCAGAGCTCCACCGTGGTGATCCGCGGTCTGAGCACCGATCGCATTCACCAGTTGGGCCTGGGCAAAGCCGTGGTGCGTGAAACCATGGCCGGCGCCCTGCTGGGGCTGCTGATGGCCCTGGTGGTGCTGCCCTGGGCCTGGACGAGCGGCGGGCCGCTGGTGGCTGGTGCGGTGGCTGTGAGCCTGCTGGCGATCAGCATCCTGGCGGCCACCGCCGGTGCCACCCTGCCGCTGCTGTTCGAGCGCCTGAAGCTGGATCCGGCCCTGATGTCGGCGCCCTTCATCACCACGATCGTGGATGTGGCCGGGGTGTTCATCTATCTGCAGACGGCCAGCTGGCTGTTGCGCGCCAACCCTGGGGCCTGAGCGCCGAGCGGGCCCGGCGCGGCAACCCGACCCGCCAGATGAGAGGGCGTTCACAGTTCTTCAGGTTAGGCTTTACGTAACTTCAAGCCCAGCGCCATGACCCCCGCAGTGGCTTCCGTACAGGACCGTCCCAGCGCCGACCAGACCAGCGCTCCCGGGGCCGAGGCCGCCACAGGCGGCGAACGCAAGCTCTCCCTGGCCCCCAAAACCCGCTCCCAGCCCGCCGCCGATGGCGACCTGGTGCGCAGCTACCTGCGTGACATCGGCCGTGTGCCGCTGCTGAGCCACGAGCAGGAGATCACCCTGGGGCGCCAGGTGCAGGAGCTGATGGCGCTGGAGGAGATCGAGCAG
>SLIG01000190.1 GCA_007135755.1 Cyanobium sp. | reverse complement strand
TCCCCTTCCTGGCGGCCTTCAGCTCGGCGTTGCTGCCCCGGCTGGCCCGATCCCTCGCTCTGGTGTGTGTGCTCACCACCCTGGCCTGGGGCGTTTGGGCCAGCCTTCCCGGCCGGCAGGTGCTGTTCGAACTGATCGGCAGCCTCGGGGTTCAGCTGCAGCTCGATGGGGTCGCGGCACCGTTTCTGCTGCTCAACGCCCTGGTGGTGCTGGCGGTGCTCGTGGACAGCTGGCGGCAGCCGCCACCGGGTCCCTTCCTTCTCTTGCTGATGGTGCTGCTGGGGGGCCTCAACTCCTCCTTCCTGGCCACCGATCTGGTGAGCCTCTACGTGGCCCTGGAGGTGGTGGGAATCACCGCCTTCCTGCTCATCCTCCAGAGCCGTGAACCCCGCCAGCTCTGGATCGCCCTGCGCTACCTGCTTGTGGGCAATGGCGTGATGACGCTCTTCCTGATCGGCAGTGGCCTCCTCTATCTGTATACCGGCAGTTTCCGCCTGCAATCCCTGCAGGAGCTGCCCCCCGGCAGCACCACCCTGGCTGTGGGGCTGGCGCTGGTGATGCTGGGTCTGCTCACCAAGGCGGGCGTGTTCCTCAGCGGACTCTGGCTGCCCCAGACCCATGCCGAGGCCCCGGCCCAGGTGTCGGCGCTGCTCTCGGGGGTGGTGGTGGCCGGCGGAATCTGCCCCCTGCTGCGGCTGGCCCTGCTGCTCCCGGCCCAGCAACCGGTGTTCACCTGGGTTGGCCTGGCGAGTGTGCTGCTCGGCCTGGTGTATGCCCTCGGCGATGGTGATCTGAAGCGCCTTCTGGCCTGGAGCACCCTCTCCCAGATGGGCTTCGCCCTGCTCAATCCCGCCGCCGGAGGCCTGTTCGTGCTCGGCCACGGCGTCGCCAAGGGTGCCCTCTTCCTGGCCGCTGGCAAGGTTCCCAGCCGCGACCTGTCCCTCTGGGGCCAACAGCCCCTCGCTCCGGCCCTGGGCCTGACCGTGCTGGTGGGAGCCCTCTCGATCGCCGGAGCGCCGCCGCTGCTGGGCTATTACACCAAGGCCACCCTCGAGACCCTGCCGCTCACCGGCATTCCCGGGCTGCCGCTGCACCTGCTGGGTTGGCTCCTGCCGCTGCTGATGGTGGGCACGGCGGCGGTCTACGCACGCCTCTGCTGGCTGCCCCTGGGAGCCGGCTGGCAGGTGCCGGCGCCCGGGGGGCTGCTGCTCGCCCTGATGCTCGTGCTGGTGGGCCTGGTGGCGCCCCTCCTCCCCGGTGGTTCGCCCTTCCCCAGTACGGCGGCGCTCGGGAAGGGCCTGGGGGTGCTCGCCGCCGGCGCCGCTGTGGAGGCCCTGCGCCGCGGGCTGCATAGGCCGGTGACCGCCCTTGGCTTCCGCCATCGCCTGAGGCTGCCCAACCTGGAGAGCCTGATCGACCTGCTCGGAGCCCTGGCCGTGGTGGGGGCCGGGTTGCAGCTGCTGCTGCTGCGTCTGCAGCCCCTGAGCGCCGATCTGCTGGTGGTGGAGGCGCTATGTCTCGCCTGATCGTGATCGCCCTGCGGATGCTGATCTGGCTGCTGCTCAGCGCCGATCCGGAGCTGCTCAATGTGGCCATCGGTCTGGCGGTATCCCTGGCACTGCCGCTGCCGCGGCGTGTGCGGGCTCTCTCCCCCGGTCAGTTCTGGCGAGCCCTCGGCGACAGTGTCACCGCCCTGCCCCAGGCCTACAGCCAGGCCGCCCGGCTGCTCCTCCACCGCCGGCTGGAGGAGAGCGTCGTGCACGATGAGCCGGCCCGGGTCGGCGGCCGTGCCTCCAGCGTGCTGGTGTTCCTGGACGTGTTCCGCATCACCCTCACCCCCTTCACCATTGCCCTGGGGCTGGAGGGCGGCGGCCGCCGCTACCGGGTGCACGAGCTTGTTTTCGAGGAGAAGGAGCGATGACCCTGCTGGTGTTCGGCATGGTTCTGGCCCTGCTGTTGCCGATCCTGGTGGTGTGCCGCCGCACCGATGTGTGGCACCGCCTGGCCGCCTTCGCCAGCGTGTCCACCAAGGTGGCGATGGTGATGCTGGTGGTGTCGGTGGTGCGCGACGACTGGATGGTGGGCCTGGTGGGCGTGATCGTGCTCAGCGTCGGCAACGGCGCCGTGATGCTGCTCGCCAACCTGCTGCAGGGGGTGGAGGGATGAGTGGCGCGCTGCTGGCCGATGCCCCTGGGGTGCTGGCGGCCCTGGCCCAGGGCGCCAGTGCGGTGCTGCTGGGGCTGGGGCTGCTGTTCTGGTTTGCCGGCAGCTGGCCCCTGCTGGGCCGGGCCAGCTACCTCACCAAGCTGCACTACCTGGGCATCTCCGACACCCTGGGCTCGGCGCTGATGTTGCTGGGGCTGCTGCTGCGCTTCCAGCGCGAGTGGCCGCTGCTGGTGCTGGCGCTGCTGTCGCTGGTGGTGTGGAACACGATCTTCGGCTATGTGCTGGCGGCCTGCTCCCAGCCCCGCCGCCGCTCCTGATCCCTCGCCATGACCCTCGGCTCCGACCTGCCCCTGCTGCTGCCGCTTACGGCCCTGCTGCCACTCACGGCGATCCTGGTGGTGGTGCAGAGCAACCCCTACCAGACCCTGGTGCTGCGCGGCATCCTCGGGGCCGTGGCGGCGCTGATCTACGCCCTGCTGGGCGCCGCCGACGTGGCCCTCACCGAGGCCCTGGTGGGCACCCTGCTCTCCACCACCCTCTACGCCGTGGCCCTGCGCTCCTCGATGGTGCTGCGCCTGGCGCGGCCGGCCGGGGCCGCCCCCCTGCCGTCGGAGCTGCGTCAGGAGCTGGAGGCCTGGCTCGATCCCCTCAGCCTGCGGCTGGAGTTGCTGGAGCAGGGTCAGGCCGGCGACCTTCATGGCCTGCTGGAGTGGCAGCCCCAGGCCCGTGAGCTGCAGCTGCGCCTGCACAGCCCACGCCTGCTGCAGCGCCTGGCCGCCCTGCCGCGCACCGGCGGCTGGGGGGATCTGAGCGCCGCCCTGCAGCTGCTGCCCGCCGCCGGCGAGCCCAACCCAGGGCCAACTGGGGGGCCGGAGCGATGAACGGCGTGCTGCTGCGCGTGGTGTACGGCCCAGCGGCGGTGCTGGTGTGCCTGGTGCCCCTGGGCCTGGACCTGCCGCCCCTGCCGGATGTCGGGGCCACGGTGGCCCAGCTGCTGGAGGCGGGTCGGGTGCCCAACCTGGTGGCCACGGTGATCCTGCACACCCGCCTCTACGACACGGTGGCCGAGGTGGTGGTGTTCACCCTGGCCTCGATCGGCGTGCGCTGGATCTTCAGCGGCGATCCGCTCCAGCGCCGCATCCGCGTGCTCCAGGACGCCCCCTCGGTGGTGCTCTGCCAGCTGGGCGCCACAGTGTGTGCTCTGGTGGGGGTGGAACTGGCCCTGCGCGGCCACCTCTCCCCTGGTGGCGGCTTTGCGGCCGGGGTGGCCGGCGGCACCGCCATCGGCCTGCTGCTGATCAGCGGCTCGCTGCGTCTGGTGGACCGCTTCTACAACCGCTACCGCGCCGACCTGTGGGAGAAGGGGGCGGTGGTGGTGTTCCTGCTACTGGCCTTCCTCAGCCTCGAGGGGCTGGGGCCGGCCATGGGCGGCCGCTTCGGCGCGATCGCCAGTGGCGGCCTGATCCCCCTGCTCAACGTGCTGGTGGCCATGAAGGTGACCCTCGGCTCCTGGGCGATGGTGCAGCTGCTGGTCCGCTACCGGGGGCTGCTCTGAGCGATCAGCGGGACTGCGGTCGCGGGGTTCCGGTCGCGGGGTTCAGGAGGGCTGGGCAGCCACGGCGCTGCGGCTGCCGATCACCAGGCGCAGCAGCACCGGGGCCAGAAAGGTGGTGCCGATCACCATCACCAGCACGGCGGCCTCGAGGGAGGCGGAGAGAATGCCGGCCTGGGTGCCGAGGCCAAGGAAGATCAGGCCCACTTCGCCGCGGGGCATCATCCCCAGCCCCACCACCAGCCGGTTGCTGGGCTCCTTGCTGGTGTAGGTCCAGCCCGCTGCCACTTTGCCGGCCACCGCCACCACAAGCAGGAACATCGCCACGATCAGCCCCTCGCGGTTGGCCGGATCGAAGGGGTTGAGCACCGAAAGATCCATGCCGGTGCCGATCAGCACGAAGAACACCGTGGCAAACAGCGCCACCAGCGGCTTCACTGCGGTATCGATGTCGTGGGTGTGCTTGGAGGCACTGAGGATCAGGCCGGCGGCGAAGGCCCCGAGCGCGGCTTCCAGGCCGATGGCCTGGGCGGCGAAACAGCTGAGCGTGAGCACCACGAAGCTGGCCACGGCCACATCGCCCGGAGCCTTGAGGCGGTCCACCACCCAGTCGAACGCTGGAGCGGCGGTGCGGCTGAGGAACAGGGCGGCCGCCACGAAGACCACGGCGGCGGCGCAGAGCTTGAGCACCGGGCCGATGCTGAAGGCACCGCCGCCGGCCAGGCTCACCACCACCGCCAGGATCACGATGCCGAGGATGTCGTCGAGCACGGCGGCGCCGATCACGATCTGGCCCTCCTTGCGCTTCAGCCACTGCAACTCACTGAACACACTGGCGGTGATGCCGATCGAGGTGGCGGTCATGGCCGCGCCAGCGAACACCGCCGGGATCAACGGCACAGCGAACAGGTAGTGGAGGCCAGCCGTGCCGAGAGCGAAGGGCAGCACCACCCCAGTCAGCGCCACACCGGTGGCCTGCAATCCCACGGCCACCAGTTCATCGAGTTCGCTCTCGAGGCCGGTGAGGAAGAGCAGGGCGAACAGACCGATCTGGGAGACGGCCTGCAGGCTGGGGAAGGTTTCCCGGTAGATCTCGTCCACGGTGTCGGCCGGGACATCGGCCAGCGAGCCCACCAGCCCCAGAACAACTTCACTGAGCTGGGCCTGGGTATCCGGAGGCACCACCAGGTGGAGGCCGGAAGCGCCGATCAGCACGCCCGCCACCAGTTCACCGAGGATGGTGGGCAGCTGCAGGCGCACCATCAGCTCGGCGATGGCGCGGGCCGCCACGAAGATCACGAGAAATCGGCCGACCCCGATCAGCGTTTCGGCCACCTCGATCTGGTGACTGCCGATCTCCATCAGCAGTGCGGGTAAGGAGAGCATCAGGTGAACAGTCCTGGCAGTGGAGTGCGGTTGTAGTTCCGTCGAAACACGCTTTGGTGCAGTCCCACCCCTG
>SLIG01000005.1 GCA_007135755.1 Cyanobium sp. | reverse complement strand
GGCGGCCTCGAGCGCCGCAGGCGTCACCGGGGCGGTGCCAGGTCCAGCTGGACGGGGGTGCTCCGGGGAACCGCACACGGGACAGGGTTCACCGGACTGCAGGTCCGCCGCCAGCTGGGCGGCCATGCCGGCGAGCTGGCGCTCACGCAGCTCCAGCTCCCGCTGGCGGCACTGGAGGAGATCCCGCTGGGCGGCCTGATGGCACTCGCGGGCGTGCAGCTCCTGCTGGCGGGCCGTCTCCAGCGCCGCAACCACCCGCACCAGCTCCGAGGCCCGGGCCTGGGCCTGCTCCAGTCCCGCCAGCCCGTCGCGGGCACTGCGGGCCTCGAGCAGCTGCTGCTCCAGCTGGGGCAGACTGCTGCGGGCGTCTGCCACGTGCTGCTGGCCGCGCAGCACCCGCTCGCCGCGGTCGGCCAGCTCCGCCTCGGCTGCCGCCAGGGCCTGGCTGGCCTGGTGAAGGTCGGCCTGCAGGGCCACCAGGGCCACGAGCTCGCCGCGCTGGGCGGCGAGGGCCGTGAGGGCGGCGGTGAGGACCGCGGGGGCGGGCAGCTGGAGCAGATCGAGGGCCACCAGGGCGTCAGGCAGGCCGGTGGCCTGGTCGCGGCAGCGGCGCGTCCGCTCGAGCAGGCTGGCGCCGTCCTCCTCCAGCTGCTGCTGCCGGCTGCTGGCCTCCCGCCAGCCCAGCAGGCTGGACCGCAGGCCCTCGGCTTGCTGGGCCCGGGCCAGCTGACGCCGGCAGGCGGCGATGGCGTCCGCCTGCAGCTCCAGATCCTCCAGCCGGCGCCGGCCCTCGGCGCGGCGGTCCCAGCGCTCGGCCCCGGCCAGCACCTCCAGCTGCCGGCGCCGCGCATGCTCCCAGGCGGCATCGAGCTGGCCGCAGCGGGCCTCGGCCTGCTGACGCTGGCGATCCACGGCGGTGACCAGGGCCTCGAGCTGGGGCTGGTCGGCGGGCGCGGCGAGGGGCTCGGAGTCGCTGGGGTGGGGAGTGGCGACCCAGGATTCGGCCTGGCGCCAGGCCTCCTGCCGCCAGGCCTCCTGCTGGCGGCGGCCCTCGAACACCTGGGCCTGGGCGGCGCGCGCCTGGTCTTCCAGCCAGGCCGTGGCACGGTCGTACAGGCCCGTGTCGAAGAGGGTCTGCAGCAGGGCTTCGCGATCCTCCGGCCGGGCCCGCAGCACCTCGGCGAAGCGCCCCTGGGGCAGCAGGATCACCTGACGGAACTGGTCGGCATCGAGGCCCACCAGATCCACCACCTCGCGCAGCACCTCCGCCACCCCGCCGACAACCGGCTCCTCGCCATTTGCCCCGAGACGGAACAGGGCGGCGCGGGCAGGCCGGGTGGTGGTGCCGCTGCCACGCTGCTTGGCCACCTCGCAGGCCGGCTGGCGCTCCACCCGCCAGCGGCCGGCGGGGGTGGAGAACTCCAGCAGCACCCGGGGCACCGCCGTGGGGGGGGCGTGCTGGGAGCGCAGGCCACGCACGCTGCGCTCGCCGGACACCACGCCGTAGAGCGCGAAGCAGAGGGCATCGAGCAAAAAGGTTTTGCCGGCGCCGGTGGTGCCGTGGATCAGAAACAGGCCGTCGCGGGCGAGGGGATCGAAGTCGATCGCCACCGGCGCGGCATAGGGCCCGAAGGCCTCCAACTCCAGGCGGTGGGGTCTCACGGGCGGGGCGGCGTCACGGACGGCGGGCGGCGGCCTGGGCCAGGGCCTGGCGCAGCAGGCGCTCCTCGTCGGGGTCGACGGGGCGGCCCTGCTGGTCGGCGAAGAAGGCCAGGGTGCGCTGCAGGGGATCGGCGGCCTGCAGGATGCGCTGGCTGCGCTCGCTGCCGCTGGCCTGGAGCCGGTGAGGGGGCTGGTGGCGCAGCTCCACGGCATGGGGGAAGCGCTGGCGCAGCCGGGTCATGGCCTGACGGGGCAGCTGCTCGTCACTGAGCAGGGCCCGCACCCAGGCGCCGCGAGCGTGCTCCAGCCGGGGATCGCGGAGCAGCTCCTCCAGCGGACCCTCCAGGGTGCGCAGCGGACGGCCCACCCCCAGGGGCACCACCTCCACCGTCGGATTGCCAAGGGGATCGAGCTCCACCAGCCGAACACTCTTGACATGGTCCTGCTCGGAAAACGAGTAGGGCAGGGGGGTGCCGCTGTAGGCCAGCCGGGGGCCACCGAGCTGCTGGGCGCCGTGCAGATGGCCCAGGGCCACGTAGTCGAAGTCGTCGAAGGTGGGCACGGCCACGGCTTCGGCATTGCCCACCGTGAGGTCCCGTTCCGATTCGCTGCTGCGGCCGCCGGCCACGAAGGCGTGGGCCACCAGCACCGAGCGCAGGCCGGGGCGGCGGGCGAGATCGGCGCGCACCGGGAGCAGCGCCAGCTCCATCGCCCGCTGGTGGTCGATGCGGCCGGGCGTCGGGCCGGAGGCGACCGCACTGGCCTGGACAGCCAGCAGCGCCGGGCCCTCCAGCAGGGGCTCCAGGTAGGGCAGGGGATACACCGCAACCGGCGCCCCGCCGTCGCGGGGACTCACCAGCACCGGCTCGGCCGCCCGCTGCCAACGGCCGCGGATGGTCACCCCCTGGGCGCCCAGCAGCTCGTCGTACACCGACACGCGCACATGGGAGTCGTGGTTGCCGGCGATCGCCACCACCGCCACGCCGCCGGCCCGCAGCCGGGCCAGGGTGTCGGTGAACAGGCTCACGGCGTCGGCCGGGGGGATGGCCCGGTCGTAGAGGTCGCCGGCGATCACCACCAGATCCACCGCCGCCTCAGCGGCCAGCTCCACCAGCCGGTCCATGGCGTGGGCCTGCTCGTCGAGCAACGAGAGGCCGTGGAACTGGCGCCCGAGGTGCCAGTCGGAGGTGTGCAGCAGGCGCAAGGGAGATCAGGCGCGGCTGCGGCGCACGGCCAGGCCGGCCTCGATGGCGGTGACCAGGGCCAGCACCAGGAAGCCGGCCAGGCCCACCAGCTGGTTGCGGGCCACCAGGTCGGGCATCAGCTGCGGATCGAGGTCGGCCGCCTGCGCCGCCCCGAGGGCGAACCAGCCCGCTCCGGCGGCGGAGGTGAGCCAGTAAGCCCGCCAGCGTCGCTGGTAGATGTAGCCGGTGCCGAGCCCGGGCACCACGTTCAGCAGCACCCCCACCCAGGCGCTGGAGGCCGAGAGCAACTGCTGGCGACTGGGGACCTGGGAGGGGGAGGGCGGCTCAGCGGACATGGAGGTGGGGGATGGGGGCCATCCCCCATCCCTAGCGCAACCCCAGCTCAGGCCAGCAGTGCCTCCCACTGACGCAGCAGACCGCCCGGCAGGGGGCGGGGCTGGTAATCGCGCGGGTCGCTGGGGCCATGGCGGATCACGGCGTTCACCAGCACCGCGGCGCTGCTGCTGCGGTTGATGGCGCCGTGGGGCACCCCGGGAGGGATGCGCACCCAGGCAGGTTCGTCCTCGCGCAGGGTGATGCGGCGCAGGCAGCGGTTTTCCAGCACCACCAGCTCCAGCGATCCGCGCAGGACGCGCAACTGGTCGGTCTGGCGGCGGTGACAGAAGAGGGTGCGGCTGGTGTCGGTGCCGATCTCGGCGATCAGGGTTTCATCACTGGGCAGGGGTTCGGAGAACAGGGTGGCGCCGGCGCGGTTCTGGGCTACCGGGGCCACCTCGATGCGTCGGGACAGGGCCATGACGGCGGGTGTGTAGTTCATGAAGAATCACAACGGGTTGACGGCACTGGCGTGCCATCGGACACCAATCCCTGCACCGGTGAGCAAGGGCTCACACAACCGCTCCGCCAGCCCCGCCCCCAGCCCAGCTCCGCCATGACCGCCAAGCCAACCCTGCAGCCCATTCCCCTGGAGCAGCTGCCGCCCCTGCCGCCCCTGCGCCTGGCAGTGGTGGGGCACGTGGAGGTGGTGAGCTTCGTGATGGTGGAGCAGCTGCCCCGCGCCGGGACGGTGCAGACGGCACAGCAGTGTCTGGAGCTGCCCGGTGGCGCCGGCGCCGTGGCGGCGGTGCAGCTGGCACGGCTGAGCGGCGGCCGGGTGCAGTTCTTCACGGCCCTCGGCCGCGACGCGGTGGGCGAGGCGGCGGCGGCAAGCCTCAGCGCGCTGGGCCTGGAGCTGCAGGTGGCCTGGCGGGAGGCCCCCACGCGGCGGGGCATCAGCCTCTGCGACGGCTCCGGTGAGCGCAGCATCGTGGTGATCGGCGAGCGGCTGGCGCCCCTGGCAGGCGATCCCCTGCCCTGGCGCGACCTGGCTCACTGCCATGGGGTGTTCGCCAGCGCCGCCGATGCCCAGGCCCTGCGGCTGGCCCGCGCCGCCCGCGTGCTCACGGCCACGCCGCGGCTGCGGCTGCCGGTGCTGCAGGAGGCGGGAGTGGCCCTCGACGCCCTGATCGGCAGCGGCCTGGATCCGGCCGAACAGGTGCCAGCCGATGCCCTGCGACCGCCGCCGGCCCTGCGGATCGCCACCGCCGGCGCCGCGGGAGGCCAGGCCGAGCCCCTGGGCGCCTTCGCCGCCCCGGTGCGGCGGCGGCCGGTGATCGACAGCTACGGCGCCGGCGACAGCTTTGCCGCCGGCGTGACCGCCGGCCTGGCCGCGGGCTGGAACGTGGAGCAGGCCATCAGCCTGGGCTGCCACTGCGGCAGCGCCTGCCTCGATGGCCTGGGGCCCTATGCCAGCCAGCTGGGGCGCGATGGCGACGGCTGGGCTCAGGCGGCGATCGGCACCACCTCCCCATCCAGCCGGGCGAAGTAGAGCTGCACCGCGAGCTCAGGATGGCGGCGCAGGATCCGCTGCCGCGCCCGCCGCAGCGTCGCGGCGTGCAGCTCCAGCTCGGCCTGCGGGTCGGCGAAGGGTTCGGGGTGGATGGCGGCGTAGGCGGCGCAGTCCTGATGGTCGAGAAGGATCACTTGGCGGATGTGGTGCAGCGAGCGGGAGAGCTGCAGCTGATCCCAGAAGGCCCGGGCATCAGCCCGGTGGGGAAAGCCGGTGAGCGCCAGCGAGGCGCCGGCCAGGGCCACCCAGTCGACGGCGCCGGTGAGCTGCTGGCGGGCCAGGAAGGCGTGCTCCAGCTCCACGAAACGGAAGTCGATGCAGCTGAGCAGCAGAGCCCTGGCCTCGTTTCCCGCGGCCGCAGGCACCTGGGCCTGGGCCGGGCGGGCCCGCAGCAGCCCGGCCCCGCCGGCCAGTGCGGCGCCGGCGAGCCGGCCCAGCAGCTGCCGCCGCGTGAGG